>JALRIS010000235.1 GCA_023255335.1 Flavobacteriales bacterium
TCAAAAAAAAGCAAATTAACTTCTTTCATTCTAAGTTCGTTTTATGTGTTATATTACCTTAATTACACATTCATTTCATTTTTAATAATTTTCATTCTATTTTTTACACTTTTTAAGCTAAAAAAGCATTTTTTAATTATAAATATAATTTCTACAAGCATCTTATTTGGAATAATTCATATTAATAATTTTAATCTTCCAATGATTAAATTTGCATCAATAATTCAGTTAATTGGCCTAGCTTTTATTTTAAGTTTCATAGTTAAAAAGTTTGGATTAATATATTCAATAATTTGTCATTTTCTCTTTAATATAGTAGCACTAGCTCCATTGTTAATTTCATTTGGAAGTAACAATACTATTTCATTTGAAAATGAATCTTATCATGCAACTCTTAATAAATTATCCATATTTAATAGTGATGAAAATAATTCTTACTATTATTCAGACTCTATAGATTTGAGAGGTCATTTAAGTAAGTTAGCAATAGATATTGCTCCTTTTGAACATAAAATTATATATGTACCATCTATAGACAATCTTACAAAATATAATCTTAAAATTAAAGCTAAGAAAGGTAAATCGATAAATAATCAACAATTATTTTTAGACTATTTAAATATAATAAAATCAAAAACCGACACATTAAAGAAAAAGGCTTATTTATTAAGTTTTGATAGTAGCCTAATTATGGATAGTGATTATTCTAGCTATAATACAAGTTTATTTATGTTAGTAAAACATATAGATAATAAATATAACATCCCTATATTATTGCAGGAAAATCAGAAAGACACCTTGTTGAAAATTGACTTAAAAACTTTAAAAATAAATGATTTTTCTGATTTCAAATTGAATTTACAAAAGCACAATGGAGTGTTCATAAACAAATCTGATTCTTTGAATATAAAATATATCAAAATAAAAAGCAGTCTTTAACAAAAAAAATCTATAAATAAGAGAAAACAATAGAGAATTATGAATAATAAATTAAACAATATATAAAGTAAAAGCCCTTAACAAAATGTATTAGTAATAAGGGTTAAAGTGCCAAACCCGAAAGTTGGTGCTTATTAATGAAGTCCGCCAAGTCTGCAATTTGACGGTTAAATAAAAAAAAGTAACAGTAAAATTGCAAATTTGGCTACTTAGAAACCCGCAACTTTTGTGTATATTTACACGCTACGTTTCATACACAAAACGTCCTCCAAAAGCCATAGACTTTTCACAGATTGGGCAGAACGAGTAAAGTTTGTAACTTGCTTATTCAATAAATTCATAGTTTACTCCGTTGTCAAGAATCTGAATACAAAAAATAATTATAACCGATCATTCTCTTTGGGAATACAGCTCATCTTAAAATTAAAAACATGAATTTCTTCCATTTAATTAAGGCATCTGTCCTAGTTAATGCGATTACAATAAGTAGCTGCAGCAAAAATATCGAGGAACCTGTAGTCGTTGAACCAGCAGGTTCGGCAAAGTATCTTATTAATAATCAGACAAATAAAGATATTGTAGTAATTTACAAGAAATCAGAAGAATTAGGATTCGAAATAGATACAACGGCTGTAATAAAAAAACATACTTCTTTAAAAATTCTTGAAGATGGAATAATTGGTGTAAATCCAGCCCCTAAGAATTCTTTTAGTGAAATTAAATATTATGAATCACATGATTTGATGAACCCTTTGTCAGTCTTATCTCCAGTTAAGAATGACGACTGGACCCTCTTAAGTCAAGTTTTATCGAGTTCGGGGTATGGCACAACAACTTATGAAATTAAATTGACGAACTAATAGAATTGTAAGGACAATTACCAACACTCTGTAAACTAAACGGCTAATCTTTACCAGCTAGCAAAAACTTGCTCTGGTTCACTATTCGGTACTAAGACAACCCATAGACAAATACGTTACCCACAAAATCCTTTGTCCCACAAAGAGAGACGGAACGGAAACAGCTCACAATACTACCAAAACCTAAAACAACCCGCCTTGTGTAAACCCCTTGTCGATACCCAGGTGTTTAAAAGCCTTTTCGGTAGCTTGTCTTCCTCGTGAGGTACGCATCAGGTAGCCTTCTTTTATCAAAAACGGTTCATACACTTCTTCTATCGTTCCGTCTTGCTCGCCTACTGCGGTTGCAATAGTTTTGAGTCCCACAGGACCTCCCTTGAATTTCTCGATAATGGCCGACAAAATTTTGTTGTCCATTTCGTCCAGTCCATTGGCATCTACATTGAGTGCTTCCAGCCCTATTTTGGTAATCGATTTGTCGATGCTTCCATCGCCTTTTACTTGCGCAAAATCTCTCACTCTACGCAGCAGTGCGTTGGCAATTCTGGGAGTACCTCGGCTACGACTAGCAATCTCATAGGCCGCATCGTATTCGATAGGCACATCCAGGATTCCTGCCGAGCGTTCCACAATATCGGTTAGTATTTTGGAATCATAATACTATAGTCTAGAGTTTATTCCAAACCTTGCTCTCAGCGGAGCGGTAAGCAATCCCGAGCGGGTAGTGGCACCAATAAGCGTAAATTTACTCAGCTCTATTTGCACCGAACGAGCATTGGGCCCAGAGTCTATCATGATATCGATTCTAAAATCTTCCATGGCTGAGTACAAATATTCCTCGATTACCGGGCTCAATCGGTGGATTTCATCAATAAATAGCACATCGCCTTCCTCCAAATTGGTGAGCAATCCTGCTAAATCTCCTGGCTTGTCGAGCACAGGACCTGAAGTCACCTTGAACCCTACTCCCAACTCATTGGCCACAATATTGGAGAGAGTAGTTTTTCCCAAACCTGGCGGGCCGTGGAGCAAAACGTGATCTAAAGCTTCGCCTCGTTGCTTTGCCGCCAATACAAATATCTGTAAATTGTCTGTTACCTTTTGCTGACCGGTAAAGTCATCAAAGGATTTAGGCCGCAATACTTTTTCAAATTCCGATTCGGGACTTACAAATTCTGCTTCTTCACGAAAATCAAACGATTCTTCTTCCATAGGTTTTATTGATTACTCAAATATAGAGATTTTATTCTTTTTGTAGTACGTATTCTTTGGTTACATTCCGAGAAAACACCTCGATAGGGCTGAGTAATCCACAAAGCGAGTAAGTGCCTTTTCATAAATATCAAAGATGACTTTTTTTGTGTATTTTTTTTTGAGTTAAGTCAAAAAAAAGAAGTAAAACCAACTACCAAAAGCTTATTTGTAATACTCCCTCAACGCTCTTAATTGTCTCTGATTAATCACTTCCAACAATTGTTCGTCACTTGCTTTTTTCACATTGAGCAAGGATTTAAATTGTTTCAGCAACAGCTCTGCCGACTTCTCTCCTATTCCTTCTATCTCTGTCAGTTCTGTTCCCAATGCATTTTTGCTACGCTTGTTTCTGTGGTGGGTTATTCCAAATCTGTGGGCTTCGTTTCTCAAATGCTGAATCGTCTTAAGCGATTCGGATTTTTTATCGATGTATAGAGGAACTGAGTCACCAGGAAAAAATATTTCTTCCAGTCGTTTGGCGATTCCCACAATGGCAATTTTTCCCATCAATCCGAGGTCATTCAGCGCTTTCACACCCGAGCTCAATTGTCCCTTTCCTCCATCCACAATAACGAGTTGTGGCAAAGGTTGGTTTTCATCCAAGAGGCGTTTGTACCTTCGGTAAACTACTTCTTCCATACTAGCAAAATCATCCGGACCCTCTACGGTTTTGATTGTAAAATGACGGTAATCTTTTTTGGATGGTTTTGCATTTTTGAACACCACGCAAGCAGCAACTGCATTGGTCCCCTGAAAGTTTGAGTTATCAAAACACTCAATATGAAAGGGTTTTTCTTTTAGCCTCAAATCTTTTTGAATTTGATCCACAATTCGATTTGCATGCCGCTCAGGATCTACAATCTTGAGCGTTTTCAATCGGTCAAACTTGTATTGACGGACGTTGTTCATCGAAAAATCTATGAGTTTTTTCTTATCACCAATTTGAGGCACAATCATTTTTACCGACTCATCCAATCCGTATTCCACCTCAATGTTGGTAAAAATTGTTTTGGAATTACTTCTGAACTTATTCCTCAATTCAAGAATGGCTAACTGCAGCATCTCTTCATTGGTTTCCTCCAGTTTTTTCTTTATTTCTATCGTGCTCGATTGCACCACAGTTCCGTTTATTACCTTAATAAAGTTCACGTAGCCAGCATTCACATCCGAGTCTATGGTAAAGACATCCACGTCATTTATTTTTGGATTTACTACCGTAGATTTCGCCTGGTAGTCTTTCAACAACTCTATCTTCTCTTTCATCTCTTGGGCCTTTTCAAACTCCAGCTCTTCGGCAAATCGCAGCATCTCTTCCTTCAAGTAATCTATTACGCTTTTGGTTTCTCCCTTTAATATTTGTCTAATTTGAGCAATATTCTCGTTGTAATTCTCCTCCGACTGAAGATTCTCGCAGGGTCCTTTACATTTTTTTAAGTGATAATCTAAACATACTTTAAATTTTCCTTCCCCAATATTCTCTTTCGAAAGATTAAAATTGCAGGTACGAATGGGATAAATCTCTTTCAATAAATTGATAACAACTCTTACCACTTTTGGGTTGGTGAATGGGCCAAAGTACTCAGAACCATCTTTGATAACATTTCTTGTAGAAAACAACCTCGGAAACCGTTCTTTCTTGATGCACACGTAGGGATAGGTTTTATCGTCTTTCAACAAGATATTATACCTCGGTTGGTGTTTTTTTATCAAGGTGTTCTCGAGCAAAAGAGCGTCATACTCGGTAGGAGTTACAATGTACTTAATCTCCTCTATTTTGCTCACTAGCACTTGGGTTTTTGCCTGCTGATGTTTTTTTGTATTGAAATAAGACCGGACTCTATTTTTTAGATTTTTGGCTTTTCCCACATAAATAACGGTTCCTTTTTTATCAAAATACCGATACACACCCGGAGAATCAGGAAGTATTTTAAGTATATTTTCGATGGTTTCATTCATTTACAAAAAGGATAGCTATCGGGATGTTCGAAAGTAATAATATTAACCAAAAAAGAATGGATTCGCCACAAATTTAGTATTTTTGATATTAAGAAAAATTCTCTTACATTTATTACACAATCACAACATAACCAACAATGAACATCAACAAGATAATGGTGGCTTCAGATTTCACCTCAGTTTCAGACAATGCAATTGATCATGCACTTAAGTTAGCTCAAGCTTCATCCGGAGAAGTATTTGTCCTTCATGTAGCTCGTGAGTTGGCAGAGGTAAATACAACTAAAATAAAACTAGCTAAACAAATTGCTGACAGAAATCCAGGTGAAACGAAAACACACGTGGTGGTAAAGATTGGAAATTTCATTACTGAAATTGGGAAAGCTGCAAGCGAAGAAGGTGCTCAATTGATTATGATGGGAACTCACGGACCAAGAGGATTGATACAAACCGTTACGGGAGGAGACGCTATGAAAGTGGTTTCGCACTCAGAAAAACCATTCATTGTGGTTCAAGAAAAAGGAATAAAGGACACAGGGTATGACGACATTGTTGTGCCGCTAGATATGACC
>JALRIS010000103.1 GCA_023255335.1 Flavobacteriales bacterium
GGAATGATTGTAGATGTTTTTGGTCTAGAAGCATTCTTGCCAGGATCTCAAATTGATGTTAAACCTATAAGAGATTACGATCAGTATGTTAATAAAAACATGGAATTTAGAATTGTAAAAATTAACCATGAATTTAAAAACGTTGTTGTATCTCACAAAGCACTAATCGAGGCTGATATTGAAGAACAGAAAAAAGAAATCATTTCTCAGTTAGAGAAGGGACAAGTTCTTGAAGGTGAATCCTGCCAAGGTGTTTACGAAATCACCATCTACTATTTGGCTAGAGGTTACTTTTCCTTCCAATACGTGAAATTTCAACACTTCTGTTAGTAATGCGGTGTTGATGTCGCTTATTCTACTCCAAGCTGGGTTTGAGTTAATTAAGTTTTCGAAGGCAAGATTGGTAGGTGCAAATACAGTAAACGGACCTGATCCGTCTCCCTGAAAAGTGGAAACTAAGTTGGCTTCTGTGAGAGCTACCGCCAAACTATCAAAACCTTGCGCGAGAGCAACGTCAATAATATCGTCCATTTCTTGAACGGGTGTTACTATTTTGTCCTCTTCATCTTCTTTTTTACAAGACGCCAATACTAAACTTCCTGCAAGCAAGAAATACGATACTCTTAAGATTAATTTATTCATTTGTTAAAGTTTTAATAATTAGTAATGACTTAAAGATAAATCAAAAATTTTTTGTTTGACGGATTTTGAAAAAGATTAAACAAAAAAAACGATTGAAAAGGGTATTTTTTTGCATCAGGACGCTACACTTTTATTTTTTAAATGCTAAGTAGTTTGTTAATAGAGGTTTTTGCTCAAACAATAGTAGAAATAATCAAGATTTTTTCTTTTTGGGGAGCTGAGAAGTGGTTTGACTCTTGATTTTTACTTTTGAAAGCTCATTTCAAAAGGAGTTCGGTTTAGGATAGAGTTTCCGAGAGTCAATTCATCTGCGTAGGCGAGTTCGTCACCCACGGATACACCTCTAGATAACATGGAGGTTTTTATACCCAACGATTCAATTTTTTTGTAAATGTAAAAATTGGTCGTGTCCCCTTCCATGGTGGTGCTCAAGGCAAAAATAATTTCTGAGGTTTTGTTTTGGCTTACTTTGGTTACCAATTCCTCTATTTTCAAATCGTTTGGTCCAATCCCGTCCATAGGCGATATGAGTCCGCCTAATACATGATACACTCCTTTGAATTGGAGAGTATTTTCAATAGCCATTACATCTCGTACATCTTCCACCACACAAATCAACGAATGATCGCGATTGGGGTTTGCACATATTTCGCACACCTCTAAGTCCGCAATGTTTTGACATTGTTTGCAGTATTTGATGTCGTTTTTAAGTTTTAAAATAGCGGAAGCCAATCCTTTTAAATCTTCGGGGTCTTGCTTGAGTAAATGCAGCACAAATCTCAGAGCGCTCCTTTTTCCAATACTGGGAAGTGTAGCAAATTCTTCCACTGCCTGCTCGACTATTTTTGAGGGTATATTCATACGGGAGTAAAGATAAATAAATTGAGAAAACAATGCTCAAAAAATGAAGGATGAATCCAAATTTTCTCGACAAACAACCAGGAAAAATATAGAAATGAAACTAAAATTGCACAAAACTGAATTTGTTCTCCTTTCTTTCTTAATTTTGGACCAATATTAATCCTCTAACATGACAGACATATTGTTGGAGCTTCAAACCGATATAAAATGAAATCATTACTCTTACTCTGCACAGCTTCTTTGTTGTTGGCCTGTAGCTTGGGTGAAAAAACTACAAAGAATATGGATAATTTGTCGAACAAGAAAGAAGGAGTTCCAGCCGAAGGACAAAGCAAGGGAGAGTTGAAATCGGCAAAAGGAAAAACATTTGGTTTTTACAATGTCGAAAACCTGTTTGACACCATTGATGACCAATACACAATTGACGAGCAGTTTTTGCCCAATTCAGAAAAAGAGTGGAACACAAAAAAGTACAAGGAGAAATTAGAGAACTTATCAAAGGTAATATCTTCCATCGACAAGGATTTTCCTTTGTTTCTGGGGTTTGCAGAAATTGAAAATAAATTAGTGTTGGAAGATTTGATTTCACAAAAAAAATTACAAAAAGGAAACTACGGAATTGTTCATCACGAGAGCCCCGACAAAAGAGGGATAGACTTGGGACTCATTTATCAGAAAGACTATTTGCGAGTGATCAGGTCAGAAAACTTGGAAGTATCACTTGAATCCGATCCAGATTTTGCGACCAGAGATATTTTGTATATTCAAGGAGAGCTGCAGGGGAAAGATGAAATTCATATTTTTTTGAACCACTGGTCTTCGCGAAGAGGTGGGGAAAAGGAAACCGAGCACAAGAGAGTAAAAGCTGCCACAGTGCTAAGAAAGGAGGTGGATAAGTTATTGGCAAAAAATCCGATGGCAAAGATCGTAATCATGGGAGATTTTAATGACTTACCTACTAACAAAAGTATTTACGTTACCTTGAATGCTAAAGGAATTCCAGATTTTCAGAGTGGACAGTTGTTCAATATGGCGTACAAATTAGAAAAAGAAGATAAAGGAACTTATAATTACAGAGGAGATTGGGGCATGCTTGATCAAATGATTGTAAGCGAAGGATTGTATGCGCCTGAAAGCGGAGTGAAAGTTGCCTATCCACATTGTTTGGTTCTTCAAGAAGAATGGATGATGTACACCGATAAAAAGTATGGGGACAAAAAGCCGAGCCGAAGTTATGGAGGACCCAATTATTACGGAGGATATTCGGATCATTTACCAATTTATTCTCGATTCAACTAAGACATTATGGGGTTTTTTAACAGAAATAAAAGTGAAAACACAAGCCGTATTACGTGGAATAAACTAGAGAGTCTCTCGGATTTAGAACAAGCCATAGAAAAATCTTTTGAGGTGCCGGTTTTACTATTCAAACACAGTGTGAGGTGCTCAATAAGCTCTATGGCGCTCAACCGAACTGAGTCAAGATGGGAGATGTCCGAAGAAGAAGTTTTGCCCTTTTATTTAGATTTAATTTCGTTTCGCGAAGTTTCCAATGCAATTGCGGACAAGTTCAATGTGTTTCATGCCTCCCCACAAATAATATTGGTAAAAAATGGACAAGCCATATTGGACGCTTCTCACAATGAAATACGAGTAGAACTAATTAAGCAAGCGCTGTCGTAATTATTTGTTGCCTACAAAAACGGTGAGTCTTCCAGTGGAAACCAATTTACCTTCTTCATTGGTGATATTCACTTGCCACACATGAGTAGTTTTTCCTTTGTGCACAATCTGTGCTTTGCCATATACTTTGCCCGATCTTACAGCGCGCAAATGATTGATATTTAAATCTAGTCCGGAGGAAAATTCTGTGGCAGAATCGATGAGCAGATGCGAACCAATGCTCCCCAAAGTCTCAATAAGCGCAGCAGAGGCTCCTCCATG
>JALRIS010000136.1 GCA_023255335.1 Flavobacteriales bacterium
CGAGCTTCTTCCAGCGGTATGCGCGTTGCTCGAAGGCAAGTCGCGCGAGGTCGTCAAATCGTGTCTCGGTTTTGTGAAGACGTGAATATCGATGGAGATATTTATAGTTTTTTCTGGGATGGAGAGGCTGAAAAGGCAGAATTATTGAGGATGAGTAAAAACGAGTTTGTTCGTTTCAAATGGGTGGAGGATGAAGATGACAGTACGTATTTTGAGTTGAGAATTAAGATTGATGGAATCACCAAGGATGTTGCGCTCGTAGTTACAGATTTTGCTGATACTCAAGAAGAAGTTGAAGAAAACACCCTCCTATGGGAAAGTCAGATCAATGACCTGAAAAGAGTTATTGGAGCCTAAACAATAATTCTTTTTATTAAATGTTTTATGATTTATGTTGAAGAAGCTAGATTGGTTCATCATAAAATCTTACATCGTCCCCTTCGTTGTAACCTTTTTTATTGCAGAATTTGTTCTAATTCTACAGTTTATATTTATTTACCTTGATGATTTTGTTGGAAAGGGAGTAGGAATTAATCTCTATTCGGAGCTGGTGTTTTACGCATTTCTTGAGGTTGTGCCCATGGCTTTGCCTCTAGCGATTTTGCTTTCTTCTATTATGGCAATGGGCAATTTGGGCGAAAAAAACGAACTTACCGCCATGAAAGCGGCAGGAGTATCTCTCCTACGAGTGATGCGCCCTCTTTTTTACATCATGTTATTATTGGCAGGTATTTCATTTTATTTTTCCAATTACGTGTGGGGCGAAGCTTATCTCAAAAAGAAGATACTTATTTCGGATATGACCAACAAGAAGCTCTCATTGGTGCTTAAAGAGGGAGTTTTTTTTAATGAAATTGATAACTATAGCATCCGTGCAAACAAAGTAAACAAAGAAACCAACGAACTAGGAGATGTATTGATATATCAGCACAATCCAACATTTAAGTATCGAAAAGTAATACGCGCAGAAAGGGGTGAAATGAACAAGTCAGAGGAGGGTTCGTTTTTGATTCTTACTTTGCACAATGGGGAAATAAATGAGGTGATGAACCCTGTGGGAAACCCTATGGAGGAAAAAAGCAAATTACCTCATCAGCGAATTCAATTTGATAAAACCACCCAAAAAATTGATATCTCTTCGCTGAGTTTAAATCGTACGTCTGAAGAAGATTATGCTCGTCAGCCAAGTCTGTTACCAGTGCTTGAATTAACTAAGGTAGTGGATTCTATGCAAGCAGATTACGATACGGTAATGAGAACACTTCTGCCGTATTATGAAAATACGTATACCATCAATCAAGAAATAAAAAGCTTGTCGATGGATTCCATTTTATCAGCTTATTTTCATTTAGATTCTTTGCTTCCTCAAGAAAGAAAAGTGGTTCTTCAGAACGCAGCAAACCGACTCGAAAACTCCATAAACTATTTGGATAACAGAGCGAATGACATCTGGAACAGAGCGAAAGCGAAGGCGAAAGTTGAAACAGAGTGGCACCGTAAATTTACGCTTTCTTTTGCTTGTATCGTCTTATTTCTTGTGGGCGCTCCATTGGGGGCTATTGTAAAAAAAGGCGGGTTAGGAATTCCCATTGCCATTGCTATTGTATTGTTCATTGTGTATTACATAATTTCAATAACTGGGCAACGACTGGGCAGGGGATTGGCCATTCCTCCCTACATTGGTATGTGGTTAAGTTCTATTGTTCTATTTCCTCTCGGATTACTACTAACGTATAAGGCAGCCACCGAATCAAAAATTCTCGACTTTGAGTTGATAGGAAATTCTATAAAATCTTTTTTTGGCTGGGTGATAAAAAAAGTTTCAAAAAAGTAACGGGTAAGAGTTTATTGAATACCAGAAGAACTAGTAGGTTGTTTGGAGTGGTAAATGTCTATGGCAACTATAATGGCGAAACAAGTCCATACCGGTACAGAAGCCTTATCTGTGTCAAGATAATTATTTAATACACCATGAACAAAGTACGATACCAGTGCAAGCATAACTGACAATAACAGTGTTTTGAGTTCTTTATCTTCTAGTTCGATAAAGAGTTTACTTCCTTTATAAAAAACAAAGAATAGCAGAACTAAGAAAGAACAAAGTCCCAACACTCCCATTTCAGAGAGCGCTCCCAAATATTCGCTGTGTGCATTGCCTCTATTCCCAAAGTTTGTACTAATTACAGTAATTTCGCTTGAGTGCTGAAAGGGAGCATATTCAAAAGCGTAAGTTCCTGGTCCCCAACCAAAAACTGGTCTTTCTTGGAACATTCGAATTGCACAATTCCACCGATTAATTCTTTCGAGGTTGGAAGCATCCGTAGAGACGTTGGAAATAGACTCGATGTGTTTGCTAATATTCTCCGAGGAATCTGTTTTGTTTTTGCTCAGCGCAATAGAGATATCTGTATAATATTGATACCCCACAAAACCGCCAAACAGAGCTAGAAGCACAACATATTTTACATGAATTTTTAACTTAAAAAGCGCCCAGACTCCCAACGCGGCAACAAGGCTTACCCAAGCAGCTCTCGTATAGGAATAAAGCAAACCAACGCTCAATATCACCAAAAATAAAATGAGTATGTACTGAATGATAGCTGAGTTCTTTTTGCGGTAAAGCAATCCAATCGAAAGCGGAATGTAAAAGGCAACAATTGCTCCGTAAGAAGTGTGGTCTTTGTAAAAAGGAGACATGATCCAATGTGCAGCTTTTTGATCAAATCCCCAAGTGTAATGACGAACCAGCGTGATTAACACAACAACCGAAAGGGAAATAAGATAAAGCCAGACAACGCGATACATAGTTTCTTTTTTTCTAAAGACTATAATCAAATAGAAAAATAGGGGAATCACAAACCAGAGTTTGGCGATCAAAAATTTTACCGAAACAATTGGATTGGAACTGGTGAAAACCGTAATTCCCATCCAAAAGAGATAAAACAATACAGATAACGTAATGGGGTGATTCAATAACTTTTTGTCGTAGGTGCCGCGAAGTAATGCCCTGATGGATAACAAAATCATAAGCCCAAATAAAATAGGCTCAGTAGGAAGATAAAACCCCACATTGCCCAGAGACAATTGTTCGAGGTTCAAGGAAAAGGGAGTGCAAAGAATAACGAAAAAAAGCAGCTCCTTAGTTTTGTAAAAACTGAAATACACCACACTCACTGCCAGAGGTACAAGCGAGAAATAATAGTTTCCATGAAATAGAAAATACCCGTTTACCCCAATAAAAAGAATGCTGAGGAATAGGAGAAGAAAGTGATATATCGAAAATGCCTTGGGCATATTACGATTCTTTTCTGTTAAGTTCTTTTATTTTTTCAAAAACCAAAAGCAATACAATTGCAAACAAGAAGGCCGAAATTGTGGAAACAACTACAATGAGCCATCGTATGGGATATGCTTTCTTTTCAGAAGCTGAGGCTTTTTCTACCGTAAACTTATGCGAAAACTTGGAGTTAGCATCAGATTTTAATTGCTCATACACGGCATCCTTTGTCGATAGCCTAATGTTCATCCATTCTAGTTTGTTTTCGTAGTTCGAATAGATGCTACCGTATTGGTCTGTGGCCTTAATTTTTGCCTCAATCAATTGTTTCGTGCTCCCATCTTTTGCATTTGCTAGGGCGGTAATCAAGGTAGGTCGGGTTTCTTTGTCTACCACACCAAGTTGGTTAAGGGCGGCAAGTGTATCAACAATCGCCTGAATGTCATCTTTTAGTTTGTTCCTTTCAGACTCAGCAACTTCGAGAGCTTCAGAAGATCTTTCGTTAATCATTCTGTTTTTAGCGTTATCAAAGAGGTTGGCAATATCATTTGCCATGTCAGCCGCCATTTGAGGGTTTTTGTCCATTACCTCAATCAATACGGAACCATATTTTGTACGAGAAAAAGATACGTTTTCCTCGTAAGTCTTATTCAACGCAGTGAATTTTATCTTGCTTGTTGTGTCAATTTCATAGTGATTCATCAGGTCATACTTGCTAATGATCACATTTCGTATTTCGGCCGACTGCAATACCTGAATCATCTGTTCGGCTTGTTCTTCTTCTCCAAATTGAGCAGCACTTTGTTCTGGATGAACTTCGTCAGTAAAGGCAACTGTATTGGACATTGCGGGATACAACGTAACCACAGATTTAAACTTTTCTTCTATCAGCAAGGAGTAAATAATTGCGCCAACGGCTGCAATTGTCGTGATTAGTGCAAGGACTCCCTTTTTGTTCCAAATAAATTGAATGAGGTCTTCAGCTTGGTTGTTTTCTTTTTGAATCATGCTAATCGGGGTTAAAAATAAAGCGACTAAATTACTAATATCTTAGCCATTTTAGAAATTATTTATCCATAACGGCCATATTCAAAATTTATTAGGGAGTTTGTTTTTTTTATTTGTTACACTTCGTTCCTGCCTCATCAAAGAATCTAGCTTCAACGATAAAATTCATGAGGGGAGATTATTAGCAAGAACATAACAATAAAAAGTCATGAAATTCCTATCTTCGTGAGGTAAACAAATACGACAAAATAGATGAAAATTATTGTACCAATGGCGGGTAGAGGCTCGCGTCTTAGACCACATACCTTAACTATTCCTAAACCATTAATGCCGGTAGCCGGAAAGCCAATAGTCCAAAGATTGGTAGAAGATATTGCAGCGGTAAGCAACGAAACGATTGATGAAATCGCCTTTATCATTGGAGATTTTGGGACAGAAACAGAAAAGCAACTCGTGAGTATTGCTGAAAGTTTGGGGGCTAAAGGAAGTGTTTTTCATCAAGAAGAAGCTCTAGGAACGGCTCATGCAATTTTATGTGCTCAAGAATCGCTCAAGGGAAATGTAGTGGTAGCTTTTGCAGATACCTTGTTTCGAGCAGATTTTAAGCTAAATACACAAGATGATGGAATCATTTGGGTTAATCAAATTGATAATCCGAGTGCATTTGGAGTAGTAAAATTAAACGAGGAGGGAACCATCACAGATTTTGTTGAAAAACCAAAAGAATTTGTCTCTGACTTAGCCATCATCGGCATCTATTATTTCAAAGATGGCGAGTATCTAAAAAATGAACTTCAATATTTAATTGATAATAACATCCGTGAAAATGGAGAGTATCAGATTACCAATGCTCTGGAGAATATGAAACGGAAAGGTGCAAAGTTCAAAACGGGTAAAGTTAATGCTTGGATGGATTGTGGGAACAAGAACGTGACAGTAGAAACAAACCAACGCGTACTTGAGTTTATTGGTGAAAATGTGATAGAGGGAAATTACGAGTCTGTTAATTCGGTTGTTATAAAACCTTGTTTTATAGGAGATAATGTAAAGTTAATTAATTCGGTTGTTGGTCCTCATGTATCCATAGGGAACAATACTGTAATAGAAAATACAGTTATACAAAACTCTATTATACAAAACGAAACAACGATTGTAAACGGAAACATGACCAATTCTATGATAGGAAAGGAGCTAGTAGGTTTTCTATTAGCGAATAGCAAATGCAAATTAAAAGAGGAACAGAAGTCTTTAGCGGATACAATAAGCCTAAGGCTACTCCGCAACACCCCACCAAGAGCCATGTTGTTTTAGCCAAAGA
>JALRIS010000226.1 GCA_023255335.1 Flavobacteriales bacterium
CAAAAGTCCCACAGGATTATACAGATTAGCTCGTTGTGTAAGTCCAGCTACAATTCCCAGAACAGGGACACCAAGCGAAAGAATTAGAGCTAATGCGATAAGGCCGCCACTCATTCTCATAGCTTGAGTTAACTCAGTAACTCCGATAATTCTTAAAGCTAAAATAACAACCAGAGGCACAACGTACGTATAGCGCAAAGCTGTCGTCTCTTTCATTTTAGAGATAGAAGGAATTTTTGACGTTTCTTGGGCCAATAATTCGCTATTTACTCTATTCGCTTTTCTAAATTCATCAAAGAAATCTTGGTGTGATTTTTTTTCTTTTGCAATTCCCTTGTATGCTGCCTTTCTTACTTTGTTTCTATTCATACAAGTTAATTGATAATAAGTTTCTTGCTCATTTTTCCATGGTCATGCGATACCACTACGTAGTATACTCCGGCAGGTAATTGGTTTCCTTTAATCGTGATAATTTCTCCTTTTTTTACTGCCTCAATGGGAATGGATTGACCGAGTGGATTGAGGATTTCAACTCGAGATAAATCTACATTAGTTCCTTCCAAACTAAAGTCGCCTTGGGTAGGATTAGGATAAATTTCAAACGAGCTCTCTCTGTTATTTTCTTCAAGATTCAAATACGAACCGATGGTGAAATTATAAGTGTAGCTTCCTCCGAAGTCAGGGTTTATGGCCCATGCTGCCTGTCCTGTCATTTTATGAAATCTCAGATAACCGGTTCCGTCAGAGTTTGCCCAGAACCCAATTCCATCTCCATCGGTATCTTTCACCACGAGTCTGTAGCAACCCAGACCCAAGTTAAGGGTGTCTCGGAGAAGCGTGTTGTTTGCTTGGCCAGAATTGCTGTACACTTCCGTGCCAAATTCGTCAAAGATTTTGAAGGATGTTTCGCTGGCAGCGCTGTTTGATCTATAATCAATACGGAAAGGAGATTCGATAAAATCAGGAACGGAGAATTGTGAGGAATAGGTATTGTTGTAGCTGTATTCATCCACACCATTATTCGGTTTACTTATTTCTACATGAAATGTGTTTTCTAACCCAGACACTGCTTGCCACATTGTGCTTGGTGCGTGCATCTCTACCACTTCGTTTTGAGACGGAGCCAAATTCCCCCACCAATAAAATACTTCTTTGGTTGAGCTATTGTTTACCCAAAACTCAATTTTGAGTGAGGTTAACTCTGTTTTTCCAGCATTTCTGATCGTGATTTTGGGGTAGTGACATATTGCATTCTCCTTTTCATATTCAACTCGTTTGGAGGGAGCTATCACGTCTACAATAGCTGCATCCAACAGGTGATTGTATTCTCCGTAGGTAACTAGTTTATTGCTCACAATGTAATTAGAAGTTCCCGATGCTGTGCTCACCCCGTAATCAATCACCACCGAGTCTTTATTATCCACAAGCGAGGTAATATCGTGTGTTTGTACATCGGTTGCCATACCGGGACACCATCCTGCTCTATCGTAAATCCAGGTTCCTCCTTGAGGAAAAACTGGGTTTTCTCCGCAATCTTTCCATACTCTCCAGTCGAATTGGTGAGTTGTATCAATCTTCAGAAAATGCATTCTCGGTATGAATTCTCCTTCCTGACCATGGCCCGTAACGGTTGTTTTCACCTCAAAATAACTTGCCGAAGTATCCAATGGTAATTTACGTGGAGCAAAAAATTTGTTTGAAATAATGTCGTTGTACCCATGGTATCCGGTGGGCCATATTTCTTTAATTTCTTTTACCTCGCGCTCTGGTGTTCCTACTATAAAGTGGAATGAAATATCCATTTCCTCTTGATATTGTCCTCCTCGTTCCATTGTCATTCTTTTTGATCCTGTCAAAAATGGAGTGTAATCTGTTACGTCAAATATCCAAGTCTTTCCTGTGGGTCCTAAATCTAAATTAATCCCGTAAGGAGTTACAAAAGACATGATTTCAAATTTCATTGGGAATCTATTGTAATAACTTAGGTTGCTGAGGGTAATCGTTCCGTCTGCGGGAACTGAAACTGAATCATACAACACTCCAAGTGAGTTGTAGAAATAAGATTTTTTTGCAGCACTGAAATAGACGTTGGACGAAACAATTGCTATACTATCGCTTCTCAATTCACCTGATTTGGAGAATACTTGTTGTGCTTGCACCAAGTGCGAGAGATGCTGAACGGAATCATACAATGTGTCATTTACCGTAGAAAGCACGTAAACTCCTTGTGCGAGATGAATATTAGGACGAATATTTAATTCAGTGATTTCTTTGAATAAGTTTTCTCCTTGAAAAGAAAGTCGATTGGCAGAGCCATTAATAATTGCGTCATTGCCCTTACCAGAACTATCTATCACAGAAATAGTTCCTGTAGAATTTAATCGATAATTCATTTCTAAGTTGGAAAAATTAGGGTGAGCCGAGGTAACTTTTTTTCTTTTCCAAGCTCTTAAATCGGATAGACTAACATCTGTATTCCAAATCCGTAAATCATCCATTTCGCCAATCAAATATCGATTGTGTATTCCTTTACTCACCTGAACATTAATGCCCGTGAGAATATTTGTATTAATAGCGGTAGAAGGGTTTGATGTTTTACTGTCTAGTACACCATCCACATAGAATTCTACATCAGACAATCTGCTTCCGTTGAGCACCGAAGCCACGTGGTGCCAGTTTCCATCTGCTACATTCGTACTTCCTACTACTCCCGCTCCGTTTATTTCAATACGTTGATATCCATTATTGGTGGTTCGCCAATTCCATTTTTCACCAGTTGCATTATTTCCCCAAGATAATATCTCGCCCCCAATCGTGGTAGTCTTAATCCAAGCTTCCATGGTTCTGTTTGTTGAGCCGCCAACTCCCTTGTAGCTATTGCTCTCAATAAAGTTAGCGGATTCAAAATTGAGCGAATAATCTCCACCCGCCATAAGACCTCCTTGTGAAGAAGTATGGCAAAGAATTGAATTTCCTGTTCCGGGAGAATTTCCAGTAAAAGAAAACTCGATAATCAAATTTGAAGTTCCGTCCCAGTTGAACGGTGTATGAAATTGAAATCTATTGAGGCCCACAGCCAATTGGGTTGTGGAGTAAAATACTTCAGTGAAACCTGTTAACTCAATTGAATCTGCTATTAATGAAGTTTTGGAAGTAGCTTTCATCTTAATTTTAAGTTGATTTGCCCTTGAGCCAGTGGTGGAGGCATCAAGAAAGAGAGCATCAATATTTCCGGCACTGATTCCTGCTGAGGATAGTTCCGCTGCCGTGTATATAAATTGAGTCTTTCCTGTGTGGAATTGAGTGGGAATTACCTTGTCAGAACCAATTGTTCCCATACCGAGTGTGTCAATGTCTTCGGATGTGGTACTCAGGATAGTAGTCTTTTTCTCTATTTTTCGATAGTAATCATACACGGGATTGATTGAATAAGGAAATGAGTTGCCAGAAAAATTTGAGATCAAATAATTGGACACGAAAGATTCGGTGGAGTCAAATCGTGTAGAGTCGTGAATGTAGGTGTTGCAGGAATAATCCCATTCTCCGCAGCCTAGGTTTCTGCTTGTTCCTGTAGAGATTCTGCCACCTTTGCAACGCATGTTGTAATACATCAATATTTTTTCGTATTTCACGCTTGTATCTGTAGGAAAATGAGCCATCGTGTCTCTGGTTTGACTGGAATAGTCGAAGGTTTGAACTCGGAGGGTGTCACCTATTGATTGTGAAATTCCTGCTATCGAAAAACAGATAAAAAGTGCAATTGTGTGTAAAAATAGTTTCATTGATTGTTCGTTTGGGTTAAATATAACCAAATCTCAATGAATCTTGTTGGTTGGTAGCCAAAAATTTAAGTGCGTTGACTCCGAATTGTAAAACAAAAATTCCACTAACGATGTGCTTAAAAAATAACTAATAATCCATCCGTAAAGCTATCAACATTAAGGGTAAAGCCATTGGAATTAAATGAGGTGACCGTAGCAGAGGTGATTCCTAGATTATCTCCATTGTTATTACAATAACGAATACCAATAGAATGATTGGGAGAGGCGTAGCGAGAAATGTCGTTTATGGAACTTCCGTTTCCTCCCCCGCAGATTACTTGTTCGTTGATCGAACCAGCATCTTCTCTGGTGAATCCTCGCATAAAGTTAAAGCTATTGACGGTGGTATTGGTGTTATTTCCAACTTGGTTATCCGCATTTATACTGTCTGATTCGATATTGGCATAAGCTGTAAAAACCAGTGAAGCAGGAGGGAATGGTAGTCCGGTGATGGTGATTGTTCCGGCTGAGGAAATTTGAAATTTCCCTACGTAAAACCTGGGACCCGTTATGGTTTTGGAAAGGTCAACAGAATCCCCGCGATTTAGTCGTATTATTTTGTTGGTACTATCAAGGGATAATTTTTGATTGTCTCCCAGTTTTCCCAATCGACCATTGGTAAGTCCTATTCTAAAGTCGTTATTTATCGTATCCAGATAAAGGTTTCCTTCTTGGGCCGAATTACTACTTTCGATGGCAGATAGTTGAGCAGGTGAATAGTATTGACTTTGGAGGTGCGAAAAAAATAAAACGCAAAGTAGCGTAAACAAGCTGTTTTTAACATTTGAATTATGCTTTAAAAATGAAAGTGGGCAGCATGAGAAAATAAGTGTATTTCTCAAGCTACTAGTTTTTGGTTTCGGTTATAAATCGGTTTTAAATGTATAAAAAAAGTCCTGACTATACTAGTAATCAGGACTTTGAATTTTTTAAAAAAAATAAGTAGCAAGAATTAACTTCCGCACATTTCGCAATCATCTGGATTGTCAATTGAGCATTGAAGCTTTGCGGCTTGGTAGGCAGCATCATTTACATCTACAAACATAGGTTCGTTGTTGGTAGGAGCCGATTGAATTGGTGCGCTTGAAGCTTGCTGCATAGGTGAAACCAAAGGCTCTACTACTGGTGTTGATTGTGATTGAGCAAAAGAATATTCTCCTCCTGTTTCTTCTAATTTCGCTGGTTGAGCAGGTTGGCTAATGGGCGTAACTGGCGTTTCAGGTGCCATGTTAATTACAGGCTTTTTCTCTTCAGGTTTTGGTTCTGTTTTCTTTTCTTTGGTTACTGTAAATTTAATTGCATCTACCGCAGATTTGGTTCTTAGGTAGTACATTCCAGTTTTAAGACCTTTTTTCCATCCATAAAAGTGCATAGAGGTAAGTTTACCAAAGTTGGCATTTTCCATGAAGATGTTCAATGACTGAGATTGGCACACAAAAGCACCTCTATCTGCGGACATATTGATCAATGATTTTTGGCTTATTTCCCAAGCAGTCTTGTACAAATCTTTAATGTTTTGTGGGATTTCATCAATGTGTTGGATACTTCCGTTTCCAATCATTACTTGGTTTTTCAAGTCATTATTCCACAATCCAAGATTTACTAGGTCCCTTAGCAAGTGTTTGTTTACGATAATGAACTCTCCAGAGAGGACTCTTCTTGTATAGAGGTTGGAGGTATAAGGTTCAAAGCATTCGTTGTTTCCAAGAATAGAAGCAGTAGAGGCTGTTGGCATTGGAGCCACTAGCAATGAGTTCCTTACTCCGTTTGCTTTCACTTCGTTTTTCAATGTAGCCCAATCCCATCGTGGTGATGGAGTTACTCCCCACATGTCATACTGGAAAATACCTTTCGACACAGGAGATCCTTCGTACGTTTGGTAGGGTCCTTCTACTTTTGCCAAATCTTTGGAAGCAGTCATTGCTGCAAAATAGATGGTTTCAAATATCTCTGAATTTAATTTTCTAGCTTCCTCCGAATCAAAATTATACCTCATTAAAATAAAAGCATCGGCCAATCCTTGCACACCTAAACCAATAGGACGGTGTCTTAGGTTAGAGTTTTCAGCTTCTTTTACTGGGTAGTAATTGTTGTCTATAATTTTGTTTAGGTTGATAGTAGCTTGGTAAGTTACGTCAAACAACTTTTGGTGATCAAATTTCTTGTCTTTTACAAATTTTGGTAAGGCAATAGAAGCCAAGTTACATACGGCAACTTCATCGGGAGCAGTGTATTCAATAATCTCTGTACATAAGTTAGAAGATTTAATCGTTCCAAGATTTTGTTGGTTCGATTTTCTGTTGGCTGCATCTTTGTACAACATGTAAGGAGTTCCCGTTTCTATTTGAGATTCTACAATCTTGTTCCACAATTCTTGGGCTTTGATTGTTTTTCTTCCTCTACCTTCTTGCTCGTATTTGGTGTATAATTTTTCGAACTCTTCTCCGTAACTGTCAGATAATCCTGGGCATTCGTTCGGGCACATTAATGTCCACTCTTCGTCTGCTTCTACTCGTTTCATGAACAAGTCTGGTGTCCACATGGCATAGAATAAATCTCTTGCTCGTTGCTCTTCTTTTCCGTGGTTCTTTTTCAAATCAAGGAAATCAAAAACATCTGCATGCCAGGGCTCAAGATATAGCGCAAAAGAACCTTTTCTTTTTCCCCCTCCTTGGTCTACATATCTAGCTGTGTCATTAAATACTTTCAACATCGGAACAATCCCATTTGAGGTTCCATTTGTTCCTTTTATGTAAGATCCTTTAGCTCTAATATCATGAATTGATAGGCCAATTCCTCCAGCTGATTGTGATATTTTTGCAGTTTGCTTTAAGGTATCATAAATTCCATCAATACTATCTTCTTTGGTTGTCAACAAGAAACAAGAAGACATTTGAGGTTTGGGTGTTCCTGAGTTGAATAGAGTAGGGGTTGCATGAGTGAACCAACCTTGCGACATTAAGTGGTAAGTTTTAATAGCCGATTCAATGTCGTTTTTGTGAATTCCAATAGATACTCTCATCAACATATGCTGAGGTCTTTCGGTTACGTTTCCATGTGTTTTTAATAGATACGATCTTTCAAGGGTTTTGAATCCAAAATAATCATACCTAAAATCACGGTCGTAAATGAGTGTTGAATCTAGCAGCGCTTCATTTTCTTTGATAATAGCATAGACATCCTCTGCCAACAGACTTGCAGGCTCGTTTGTAATAGGATCTACATATTCATATAATACCTTCATCGTTTTGGAAAACGATTTATTCGTATTTTTGTGTAGGTTAGATACCGCAATTCTAGAGGCTAGGAGAGCGTAATCTGGATGCGTAATGGTATTTGTTGCTGCAATTTCTGCGGCCAAATTGTCTAGGTCACTTGTAGTTACTCCATCGTACAATCCTTCGATTACTTTCATGGCGACTTTTGTGTAATCAACTAATGGGTTTAGTCCGTAACACATTTTTTGTACTCGTGCTGTGATTTTATCAAACTGTACTGCTTCTTTTTTTCCGTTTCTTTTAACTACATACATAAATTGGGGGGTATTATATTTTCTTGTCCTATATTCTATATTTTTGTTTGGGGATTTCTCTCCTGTTTGTTTTAAAATTAATTAAAACATTCTTTTGTATTACACACATGACTTTAGCATTATTAACCAGCCTGTGTTAATACCATTTGTATCCTCAGGGATAGTTTTGGGTTAAAAATCTTCGTCTAGTGAGAATGTTTGTTCAGAAGATGAGTTGCTTGCAACACCTGCTTTTTGGTATTCACCTACTCTTTTTTCAAAGAAATTCGTTTTTCCTTGTAGGTTGATCATATCCATAAAGTCGAATGGGTTGGTTGCGTGAAATACTTTGTCGCAATTCAGTTCAGTCAACAATCTGTCTGCTACGAACTCGATGTATTGATTCATCATATCGGCATTCATACCAATCAATCTTACAGGAAGGGATTCGGTTACAAATTCTTTTTCGATTGCTACTGCATTTACGATAATCTCTTTTATTCTTTCTGGAGCAACTTTATTTACCACGTGATTGTTGTGAAGCAACACTGCAAAGTCACAGTGCAAACCTTCGTCTCGAGAAATAAGCTCGTTAGAGAAAGTTAATCCAGGCATTAATCCTCTTTTCTTCAACCAGAAGATAGAGCAGAACGACCCCGAAAAGAAAATACCTTCTACCGCAGCAAAAGCAATCAGTCTTTCAGCAAAACTTCCATTGTCAATCCATCTCAAAGCCCATTCAGCTTTCTTTTGTACTGGAGGAAAAGTTTCGATGGCGTTGAATAAATAGTCCTTCTCTTTGGAGTCCGAGATCAATGTGTCAATCAACAACGAATATGTCTCGGAGTGAATGTTTTCGATAGCAATTTGAAAACCGTAGAAAAATTTCGCTTCGGTGTATTGTACTTCAGCAACAAAATTTTCAGCTAAGTTTTCGTTTACAATTCCGTCACTCGCTGCAAAAAATGCTAAAATGTGTTTGATGAAATATCTTTCATCGTCATTTAGTTTGTTTTCCCAATCAGTAATATCCGAAGACAAATCCAATTCCTCTGCAGTCCAAAAACTTGCTTCAGCATTTTTGTAATATGCCCAAATATCATCGTGTTGAATTGGGAACAGTACAAATCTGTTGTTATTTTCGGTTAATATTGGTTCTGGGTGCAGGTTTTGGTTTGTTTCGTTCATTTCTAGTGGTTTAGATGTTAATTTTTCAAGTTCGAAGGAGGGAAAACCGGATTGTTTTGTGTTCTCTTCGCATTACAAAAATGGATAAAAAAATTGGAGAAGGCAATTTGAATAATTAACAAAAAGCTCACTTATTAACAAACTATTTTCATAGTTACCACCAACCCTAAGTTCTTAAAATAAATTTATTTTTTTGACATTTTTTTGTTGAAAAAAGTTTGATTTTTTCAGGTCGTTGGCAAAGCTTATTTGCGGACGTAAATTTACAGATTTAGAATGAGAGTTACCTTAAAAATTGAAATTTTTAAAAAAAAGGAAAAGACAAACAAGAATATTCTGTCTAGTTATCGATACTTGTTTTTTAGTTGAATCACTCTCCAAAAAGACAATTTTAGCAGTGTTTAATAGTACAAGATTTGGCAAGAATTTGAAAAAAATCAACAAACTCTATGAAAGCTTAAAGAAGGGAATAAAAAAAACCTCTCCATCAAGAAACAGAGAGGTTTTTTTTGTTGAGGTCTCGAGCGGATTCGAACCGCTGTAGATGGTGTTGCAGACCACTGCCTAGCCGCTCGGCCACGAGACCATTATTGTAGGGTTCGCAAATTTAGTAAACTTCATTAATAAAACAAGTCACAACCACACAAATAATTTTCCTTATTTATTTTCGAGTTGTTCATTTCTTGCTGGCAATTGTTAAAAAAAATAGAACGGTGGTTTCATTCAATACTACCCAAAGAAGTATCTTTGAGGCTAATCAACAATTCAAATATTACAACAAATTATGCAATTTATTGTTTCAAGCACACTATTACTCAAACACTTACAGTCAATAAGCGGGGTGTTGAGTACCAATAATACTCTTCCTATCTTGGATAATTTTTTATTCTCAATCGAAGGAAAACAATTAACCGTTTTGGCTTCTGACTTGGAAACAACTATCTCTTCTAAATTTGAAATCGAGGCAAAAGAGGACGGTGAAGTGGCAATTCCTGCTAAGTTTTTGATGGATGCTCTAAAAACTTTTTCTGAGCAACCGTTGACATTCTCTGTGGACATGTCAAATTTTGGAATCGAGATTTCTTCTGACAATGGAAAGTTTAAACTTAGTGGTCAGAATAAAGATGAGTTTCCTAATACTCCAATTCTCGAGGCGCCTTCCACTATGAAGTTGTCTTCGGATGTGTTGTCGCGAGCTATTACCAAAACTATATTCGCAACAGGTAATGATGATTTGAGACCCGTTATGTCAGGAGTGTTTTTCCAGTTGGATAGCGATTCTGTTACTTTTGCCGCTACAGATGCACACAAATTAGTTAGATACAGAAGCACTTCCAGCAATGCAAGCTCTTCAGCTTCCTTTATTGTGCCCAAAAAACCATTGAATTTGTTGAAAAATCTGGTGGGAAACACCTCGGATGACGTTACTATTGAGTACAGTGAATCGAATGTGCATTTCAAGTTTGATGATTTTAATGTAGTGTGTAGATTAATTGACGGAAAGTATCCGAATTACGATGCAGTTATCCCAAAAACAAACCCAAATAGATTGACTGTAGAAAGACTGTCTCTGTTGAATTCGATGAAGAGGGTGTCTATTTTCTCGAATAAATCTACTCACCAAGTGAGATTGAAAGTGGCAGGTAGCGAACTTGCAATAAGCGCAGAAGATCTTGATTTTGCGAATGCTGCGAATGAAAGACTTACTTGTAGCTACGAAGGAACTGACATGGAAATAGGATTTAACTCGAGATTTTTGATTGAGATGCTCTCAAATTTAGAGTCTGATAATATTCACCTTGAAATGAGTGATCCGTCTAGAGCGGGTATTATTCTACCAAGCGAAACAGACATTGAAGGAGAGGATATTTTGATGCTTGTAATGCCAGTGATGTTGAATAACTAAGGCCTGTTACTAGCTTCAGGATTTTGAACTGATAAAATTTTTTAATAAGGAATGATCGAAAGGTTGTTCCTTTTTTTATTGAGAAAATTCAACCAAAGAATTCGTCATCAACAAAGAGGTTTTTAATGGCTAATTTTTTTTGAACTCCTTCATTTCGTTTTTCTAAGACCAAGCTTATTCCTCATTTTTCAAATATTCAAAGAAAATCTTGTAGTTTTCGCTTAACGTGTTGGTTGTTACGTCACTTTTTTTAAGTTCTTCCTTTTCTTTGATGACTTCCTCTAATTTAGCGTTGTATTCCTCTACGTATTCTTCAAAAACAGGATCTACTTTCAGGTTGTATTTGTCTGGTGAATAATATTTTTTTCGGAAATACACAGCCATAATAATTCCCGAAATAGCTCCAAATAAGTGGCCTTCCCAAGATATTCTTTCCTCAAGGGGAAAGATACCCCAAGCCATACTTCCGTAGGAAAACGCAATAATGAGAGAAGTGGCAATCTGCCTTTTGTTCTTGCTAAATACTCCGCTAAAAAACAAGAAATAAGCGAATCCATAAATAACTCCGCTCGCCCCAATATGGTATGATTCTCTGCCTGCTAGCCACACACAAATACCTGAAAACAACCAGATAAAAAGGGCGCTGGGAAGAAAGTATTTCTTGTAGGATAAAAGAAATAGCCAGCTCAATACGAATAAGGGAACTGAGTTTCCTACTATATGAGAAAAATCTGAAGTATCGTGAATGAAAGGAGAAAACAAGATACCTTTCACACCCTCTAGGGTTCGTGGAAATATTCCGTAAGAGGAAAAATGCAACTCTGGGAATTCTAGATTAAGAAAATGAATTCCCCATAATAGAAAAACCAATACCAAGGGAATACCCATTCCTGTAAATATTGATGCTTTTTTTTTCACGTAGTTACCCCCTTAAAAAATTATGCCAAGTTCCATTTTTGAATCATTTGACAGAAAAACTGACAATTCATTACAAAAAAAAGCTCCCAACTCGTTAATTGAGAAGGAAGCTAAAAAGGTCCAAATGGTTTTTATTTCTATTTAAGTCTTTCTTTGTACTCTCCTGATCTAGTGTCTACTCTTACTTTGTCGCCAATATTGATAAATAAAGGCACTCTTATTTCGGCACCAGTACTGATAGTAGCAGGTTTTAATGTGTTTGTTGCTGTATCTCCCTTAACTCCAGGTTCTGTGTAAGTGATTTCTGTATCGATGTAGGGCTGGAGCTCACAAGTAAGCGGAGTTTCTTGTTCTGCATCAAATACTATGGTCGCAGAATCTCCGTCTACCAAAAACTGAGGGTTATCTATCATTGCTTCTTGCAGCATTATTTGTTCGTACGTAGAAGTATTCATAAAATGATACCCTTGATCATCTTTGTACAAAAACTGATAATTTCTAGTTTCTACTCTTACGTCTTCAATTTTGTGACCTGCCGAAAAAGTATTGTCCAGGGTTCTTCCTGTGGTAAGGCTTTTTAGTTTTGTTCTTACAAAGGCAGGGCCTTTACCAGGTTTTACGTGTTGGAATTCAACAATTTTGAATAAGTCGTGCTTGAATCTGATACAAAGTCCGTTTCTGATGTCTGAAGTGTTTGCCATAAATTTGGTTTAATTTCTCTTAAAAATGTTGACCAAGATACTACTATCCGAGTTTTTAAACAAAATAAACTCTGTTGAATCTGTTTGCCAGCTACTGTAAAGGGAGTCTTTTTGGTTGGTTTGAAAGCGAGAGTTGTAGAATTCCTGAATTTGAAAAAATCGCTCAGAACTGTTTTTGTTGAAATAGATGTCAATTTCCGTAGTAGATAATTTCCTGTGTTTCATGAAAATCACAATTTCATTCTCCTCATTTTCTATCTTTTTGGTAGGGTAACGAAATTGCTTGCCTAGCAAATCGCCAGACAATTCTTGTTCGATGATCTCAAGAGGTTGTTTGCTGGTTGATAATTCAGTAGGACGGCAAGAAATAAGTAGCAGGAGAACAGCTGCAATTGACAACTTCATTTAACTCAGTTTTAGATTGTTTCTGTGTCGGTCTGTGTCTCTTTTCGTTTTTTTCTCGAGGTTCTTCGAGAGGGCTTCTGTTAAGTCTATACCTGTTTGGTTTGCCAAACAAATGATCACAAATAATACATCGGCCAGCTCGTCTCCCAATTCTGATTTTTTCGCCCCTTTTTTGTAGGATTGTTCCCCATATTCTCTCGAGATAACTCGTGCTACTTCACCCACTTCTTCGGTCAAAATTGCCAAGTTTGTTAACTCATTAAAGTAACGAACTCCATGTTTGTTAATCCAGTTATCTACTATTTTTTGTGCTTGGTCTAGTGTCATGTTTTCTTTATAAATTGCTGTGATGAAGAATAATAGAAGTAGCAATAGCCACGTTCAAAGATTCTGATTGTCCCACTTTTGGAATCGTAACACGATCGGTGATGTAGTTACTTAGTTCCTCAGGAATACCGTGCGATTCGCTTCCCATCATAATGATGCAATCCTTTGGAAACCTAAAATTCTTGTCCATTTTGGTGCCTTCCATATCAGCAGCAAATACAGGCAAATTGTACGAATCTAGTACAGAGGATATGTTGCGGTAGTGAATGGTGACTTGGGCAATTGATCCTTTGGTAGATTGAACAACTTTTGGGTTGTAACAATCTACAGAATTTGGCGAACAGATTATTTGTTTGATACCAAACCAATCTGCTGTGCGGATAATGGTTCCTAAGTTTCCCGGGTCGTTTATCTCGTTCAAGACGAGGGTGATTCCTTTTTGCAATGAGCTGGTAGAGAATTCGACATCAGGGATTTCGGCTACTGCTAATACTTTGTTGGGTGATCTTAGTCCACTCATTTGAGACAATTCCTTGTTTGTGACAAGAATGGGAGTGTATTTACTGGACGGGGAAGTCCAATCTTTGGTTGCAAAAATAGCTACGATTTCAAGTTGAGAATGAATTAATTCCTCCACATTTTTTTCTCCTTCTACTACGAATTGGCCGGAGAGCATTCGGTGCTTTTTTTGTTTCAGTAATCGAACGTGTTTCAGTTGGTTTTTCGTAATTTCAGGCATTATATTTGGAGCATTTCCATATTTATTTTATAAAAGTAACAGATAATTGTCACATAAGTCTCTCATAGCTGTTTTTATTCTTTCGTTTTTGCTGGGTTCGTGCTACACCAAAAAGCTAAGTGATACGCAATATTTATTGGATAAAAACAGAATAATAACCAATAGCGATAAGGTTGACAAGGATGACTTGAAATCTGTGATCAAACAGAGACCCAATAGAAAAATATTTTCTGTTCTTAAATTCCATTTGTTGCTTCATAATTCGATGGACTCTGCGAAGGTTGCGCAAAGAGAAGAACGGAAATTGGAGAGAAAAAACAAACGAATCGATAGAAAAAATGAACGAAGAATCAAGAAAAATAAACCGCTTATAAAGAGAAAAACCAGCGAAAACTTTGATTCCTTTGGCGAGAAAATATTGTATTCAATTGGAGAGGCTCCTGTTGTTTTGAGTGAATCTATGACCCGAAAAACTGCCGATCAATTACACATTTACTTGATCCGAAAAGGGTTTTTTACAAATTCGGTGAAAGATTCCATTCAGTACATCGACAAGAAATATTGGGGTCTCCAAAAGCAGAGAGCCATAGTTAGCTACGTGGTAAAGGTAGAAGATCCATTCCGTATAAAATCAATACAGACTTCATCGGAAGATTCGCTACTTTTGAGTTACATCAAAAAACTGGAAGCGACCTCAAAACTGAAAGTCGGAACCATATTTGATGTAGATAAATTGGATGACGAAAGGGAACGTTTAGCTACCTATTTGCAGAATAATGGATTCTATTTATTCAATAAAAATTACATTAAATTTTATGTGGATAGTAGTGGCGCTAACGGAAATTGGGTGGACATTACCTTACAAATAGATTTGTACAAGGAGAAATTAATGAAATCCGACTCGATTGTTGCTTCTCCGCATAGAGTGTTTCGTATTGGAGCAGTAAAGTTCAACTATGTTCAGAATCCATTTAGTAGTGATATCACAGATTTTTCCTTTAAGAACATAGACTATTCCGTTCAAGGAAAAAATGACATCAACGCTAATTTATTTTACTCCTGTTTGTTTCTTAAGCCTGGAGATGTGTATAGCAAACAAAGACAACAGCAAACGTTCCGAAAACTAACTTCTTTGGGAGTGTTTCAGACGGTAAATATTGTGACAGAACAAGATACAACTGATGGCAAACAAGAGCTAGTGATGACTGTTTTACTGCAAGGAGCTAAACGCAAAGATGCCAGAGTCGAGTGGAACGGAACCACTTCTGGAAGTAATTTTGGAATTGAGGGTTCATTGCTTTTCAATCACAATAATGTTTTTCGAGGGGCGGAAGTTTTTCATGTTGGTCTTTCTGGTTCTTTGGAATCACAACCTCTTTTTGTAAATGATAACACGGCAGATAACAGCAATATTCCAATTGATTTTCAATCTTTTTCGAACATTTCTTCGGCTTTCAATACCATTGAATTTGGACCGGAGGTTTCCTTAACGATTCCAAAACTCTTGTTTTTTTCAACCTATAAATATAGAACCGTAAGTAACACAAAGACAGTTATTTCGGCCTCTTTGAATTACCAGCGAAGACTCAACGTAACCCAGCTCGACTTTGAAAGAGGAATCCAAGAATTATCGTACGGATATTCATGGAACGTAAAGGATAAATTCTCACATCTCCTAGAGCCAATAGCCTTTAGTGCGGTTGAGGTGGTAAAGTCACAAGAGTTCGAAAATAGAATTAGCAGTTTGAATGACAAACTACTTGCAGCAAGTTTTCAAAACCACATTATCTCGGCTACTCGATATCGATTTGTGTACAATTCGCCCTCTGCCAAATCGAAAAAACGTCTTTCGATGTATTATGATGGTTCTGTGGAGAGTGCCGGAAATCTGCTCAACGCATTTTACACGATCACAAATCAAGAGAAGGATCCGGCTATAGATGCCTATAAAATTTTGGGAATTCAGTTTGCTCAGTACCTCAAAACTCAGCACGACTTAAGAGTGTACAATCGCATCAATGAAAAAAGCAGTTTGGTATTCAGGATGCTCGGAGGAGTGGGAGTACCCATGCAGAATCTCAGTGCTGCGCTGCCGTTTGAAAAGAGTTTTTTTGCGGGAGGAACGGACAAAACTAGAGCTTGGAAAGCTCGATCGCTAGGGCCTGGGTCTTTTCGAGATTCGGCAGTGGTTTTTGATAAAATTGGAGAGATTTTAATAGAGGGAAACCTCGAGTATCGTTTCGATTTATTGGGTTTTTTGGATGGAGCACTGTTTGTTGATGCCGGGAATATTTGGTTGATGAATAAGGATTCTCTTAGGCCCGGGGCTGATTTTAAAGTGAATAGATTTGTGAATGAAATCGCTATCGGTGCTGGATTTGGAATTCGTGTGGATTTGAGCTTTTTTCTTATCAGATTGGATATTGCTTATCCTCTTAAAAACCCAAGTCTTGCGGTAGGGGAGAGATGGTTTTTTCAGCCAAAAGAAGAGTACAAATCGTTTGTCAACTCCCTAAGTAATACCTCGAACCTTCCTGGGCTGTATACTCCACAAATTAATATTGGAATCGGATACCCATTCTAATGGTCAAAAAA
>JALRIS010000154.1 GCA_023255335.1 Flavobacteriales bacterium
TATCGCCAGCGTAGCCATCGTATTTATCAATTTGCCATATAACCGTTTGCTTGAAAGAAGTCTGCCAACTACCTCCAGGGTTCAATAAATTAATCGTAATGAACGCTTCGTCCTTGGTCATAGAAATGGCTGGGTAATCACTCCAAGAAGTATCGTTGAGTGGATTTCCGGGTAAGGCATAGACGTTCCAATTTCCCATGGGATCATTCGTTTCAGAAAAACACACTACAATAAAACTGTTGTTTTCATTTCGCCCAGCGAGATAAACAAGCATAAATCTATCGTTCTCTGGGTCGTAAATCATTTTAGGATCAAAATTGTCGAAGTTCATTCCAATCTGAGCCGAAAACTGATTTAAAGTAATTTCCCCTAGGGTTGTGTCGTTTTCTGTGTCTCTCACAAAAATGGCCGAATTGTAGGCCGATACAACAATTCCATCATTAGAAATCGCCATAGAGTTATCGCTAGGGTTTCCGGCAGAACCAATATTGGATAGAAATGAATCACCAATTGCCAAGGTATCAGTAGAACCTATATCCCTATTTGAAGAACGCGAAGCAGTTCGAGGGTAACGTTTTTCAATTTCTGCTTTTTTTCTGAGCAACATACTTTTGGTAGACTCTCCATCTGGCGAGGGAGCCTCCAAATTTTCTACCTTTATGCTTATTTCTTGATTCATAGCCCTCGAAGCATTCACGATTCCTTTCTTAGAAAAAGTGAAATCTGTGGCAGTTTGAGAATAAGAAAAGAGGGACAGGCAAAAAGTGGCACTTAAGATACTTAGTTTTTTCATGGTCAAAAATTAAGCCTCAATTTACTCAAATTAGAGAGTAATCTCAATCTTTTCTCCCAAAAACTTAGGAGTTGTTTTCAACACATAGACGTCAAGAACTGCTTTGCATTTGGCTAAGTATTCGCGCACACGCATACGAGGACTGTACCACGGTGTTTTTGCATTTAGTGCAATTGCCTCTATTCCATTCTTTCGCGCAAGGTAGATAGCCCTCTCATTATGAAACTGTTGAGAAATAACCGTCACTTGGTTTTGCCCAAAAATTTCTTTCACCCTTATCATCGAATCAAAAGTTCTGAACCCCGCATAATCCATTGTGATGTCAGACGAATCCACTCCCAATTCGATCAAGTAATCTTTCATTTGTTGGGGTTCGTTATATCCTTTTACGTGATTATCTCCGCTTACTATTAAATGCTTTATTTTACCCAAAGAATATAATTCGTAGGCGGTTTCCATTCGGTATTGAAAGTAAGAATTAATTCCACCCTTGTGGGCAAACTTTGACGTTCCCAGAACAAGTCCTACAGAATTTGCTGGTATTTCTTTGGAAGAAGTATACAGAAACTCTCGCGAATAGTCTTTCACACTCCGATTACAGACAACTATTCCAAAAATTAATAGAGTAAGAAAAAAGAGGCCTAATTGAAACCATTTTCTTACAAAAAGAAACAATCGATGAATCATTGAGAGGTTTGTGGTAGTTAAAGAGTCCATTTTTTTTGATCCAATTCGCGGTAGTACATTAAGGTTTCTTTGGTATTTTTGGGTGTATGCTCTATTCCTATTTCTTCTAATAGTCTTAGGGCTTCCTTTTCTATAGGTTGATTTGGAAACTCGTAATCACGCATAAAATGGGTGAATTTGAGAACGTTAAAAGCATTAAAGAAAGAAAAAAATCGTTTTTCAAATTTACTAAAACTAGAGGTGTTTCTTTTAATTTCTTTTACCTTATTTTCAAAATCTATAGAAATTAAAAAATCTTGAACTGACTTATTGGAGTGTATTGGATTTTGGCCCAGGTACAGTTTTTTTGTCCAAGTAGGAATAACAGCGAGACTCCTAAATGAATTGAAATTATAGGTAAAAAAAGTGTGAACATCTGCCGAGATAAAGTCACCTATCGCTTTTCCTGTTCCAAAAGGAACTCTGTCTGAAACTCGCGGAGAAGGAATGACACAGGTAGCGTTGAGCTCTGTAAATCCTCCCAATTCAATTATTTTCTGAAGAAAATAAAAGTCTTCGCCCGCTTTTCTTTTGTTCATTCCTCCTTGTTTTTGATAGGCTGAACTACGCACCGCCATACTAGAACCAACGGTATGGAAAGCAAAAGGAAATTGACAAAACCTAAGAGCTTGATTGTAATAGCGTAAATGTAATTCGTATTGAAGAATTCCATTGTTTATTAGTTCATCCTCCGAATCCAACGGGTGAGCATAACGAATAGAGCAGCCGGGAGAATTGTGGAAAGTTCGAAAATGATTTTCGATAGCTGTAAGGTAATTTGTTTCTACCACACAATCCGAATCGAGAGCCACAATTATTCCATCTTGTTCCGTATTATGAAAAATATGAACGGCTTCATCCATTCCTATCTTTCGGGCAAGTCCCACTCCTGCATGCTTTTTCGGTAGAGCTAACTCCTTCATTATAACTAACGGGAAGTCAGGATTATGACTCTTCCAATCCTCCATTTCTTGGAGCGTTTGTTTATTGCGTTGCGCAATTTCACCTTCAATATTTTCGGATTGATTGACCACAACAATTACTCTAAATCCACTCTCTGGCTTATCACAAGAATGAAGAGAAACAAGAGTTGCAAGAGTTTGAGCCTCATTGAAACAAGGAATTACGATAATAATTCCAACTGGCTGATCTAGATTTACAGAGAGTTTGGGAGGTTGAAATCCGTATTTTTTCAGGTATAAATTCACTTTTCGAAAGTAAGGAAATTGTGTATTATAATTCGTAGATATGACCAAAAATAACACAAAAAATAATTAACTTAGCACTTCATTAAAACAAGAAAAAACGAGTGATTTTATCCAAAATATCCTTAATAAATTTCAAGAATTATGACCAAGCAGAATTGGAGGTATCTCCTTTTGTAAATTGTTTTTTAGGAAAAAATGGAATGGGGAAAACAAACTTGTTGGACGGGATTTATTACCTCTCTACTTGCAAAAGTTTTTTTAACTCCGTTGACACTCAAAACATCAAAAATGAAGAAGATTTTTTTGTCATTCAAGGAGAGTTTGATTCCAATGACTCCCGAGAAAGTATCTATTGCGGAGTAAAAAGAGGGAAGAAAAAAATTTTCAAAAAGGGAAAAAAGGAATACGAAAAACTATCGGACCATATTGGATTGATAAACACAGTGCTAATATCTCCCATGGACACCAATCTCATTTTCGAAGGAAGTGAAACAAGAAGAAAATTCATTGATTTAATAATCTCGCAATACGATAAAGCGTACCTCCAAGACTTGATTCACTACAACAAAGTTTTGGCTCACAGAAATGCCTATCTCAAAAGTTTACAACAAGGAGCCAAGTTTGATGCGCTATCGCTTCAAATCTGGGATGACCAATTAGTGGTGTTAGGTAATAAAATTTATTCACAACGAAGAGAATTTATTCAGGAGTTTCAGAATGAATTTAATGGCATTTACAAAACCTTGTCTGGAGGCAATGAACACTCACATCTTACTTATAAATCCCAATTGGAGGAAAACGAATTTGCGGAGTTATTAGCAGAGAGTTTGCACAAGGAGAAATATATAGGTTACACAACCAAAGGAATTCACAAGGATGATTTTGTTTTTGAAATTCAAGATAAACCATTGAAAAAATTTGGCTCACAAGGTCAACAAAAAACCTTCTTGATTGCCCTGAAACTAGCTCAATTTAAGCATATTGAATCCAAAACAAACTCTAAACCAATCTTGTTGTTGGATGACATTTATGATAAGTTGGACGAGGAACGAATTGCTCATTTGATGAATCAAATATGCGAAGGAACCTACGGACAAGTATTTATTACTGATACCAATACGGAAAGATTACCCGCCTATTTTAACCAAAAGGAATACGAATGCTTTTCTTTTGAAGTAGAACAAGGTGCACTGAAAATGAACTAATTGAACAGAAATAACTAAATATCTAACACTATGAAAACAAAACTTATCGCTGCAGGTCTACTCCTTTCCTTGATGAATTGTGGCAATGCTGAGACTCCAAAGCAAGAACAAGAAACCTCTATTGAGCAAGTACTCACTCAGAAAAACATTGACAGGATGTCAGACATGGAATTGTTTTTATTCAGCGAAGAACTCGAAAAAAACTTGATGGATGAGGAAAGTTTGGAGATAAGTCGAGGTCTGTCGGTAAAACTATTGGAGACAGCACAAAAGCATATCGAAAAATTTCCTGAGAGTGAATACCGAAGAGAATTGATAAGAAAAGGAAGTAGAGCGGCTCAAGGATTAGGGCAAGATTTTGAGGCAATTAGATTGATTGAAATTGCCATTTCCGAAAATAAAGAGGATCCTACCATTATTGATGAAATGAATCTCCGTGCTTTCTTGTTTGATAAAATGGACAACAAGAAAAAAGCACAAGAGGCGTATGAAGAGATTATTGAAAAGTTTCCTACTCATGAGTCGGTTGAGATGCACAAAGAAAGACTTAAAACTCTTCCGCTTACTGAAGAAGAGCTGATACAACTATTTGAAAAAAAGAATGCAAAATAAACTACAAGCCTTTGAAAGGTTACTGACGATAATGGATGAACTCAGGGAACAATGCCCGTGGGATAAAAAACAGACTATTCAAACTTTGCGTCATCTAACGATAGAAGAAACTTACGAACTGGCAGATGCGATCCTTGACGAAAACATGGGAGACATCAAAGAAGAGATTGGTGATATTATGCTTCACATGGTATTTTACTCCAAAATTGCCTCTGAAACCAATGAGTTTGACATTGCCGATGCGCTGAATTCAGTGTGTGACAAATTGGTAGAACGTCATCCCCACATTTACGGAAATGTACAAGCGAAAACCGAGGAAGAGGTGAAAAGAAATTGGGAGAAGATAAAATTGAAATCAGGTAAGAAATCAGTGTTAGAAGGCGTTCCACGATCTTTACCAGCCTTGGTGAAAGCCAGCAGGATACAAGAAAAAGCAAGAGGAATTGGGTTTGATTGGGACAACAAAGATCAAGTGTGGGAAAAAGTACAAGAAGAGATACAAGAACTGAAAGTAGAAATAGAGACCAATTCAAACAAAATTGAAGACGAATTTGGTGATGTTTTGTTTTCTCTCATAAATTATGCTAGATTTATTGGAGTGAATCCTGAAAGTGCTCTTGAAAAGACCAATAAAAAATTCATTAAAAGGTTTCAATACTTGGAATCGGAGTCGAAAAAAGACGGCAAAGAACTCTCGGAAATGAACCTTGAAGAAATGGATGAATATTGGGAAAAAGCAAAAAAACTATAAACATTGGTACAAACAAAAGCAGATATTGACTTGAACAGCTGGGTAGATGACTACTCGGATATGTTATTTAATTTTGCGGCAAACCGAGTAAATGACCGAGACTTGGCAAAAGATTTGGTTCAAGATACTTTTTTTTCCGCTTTGAAAGCTTGGGAAAGATTTGAGAAAAAAAGTACCGTAAAAACGTGGTTGTTTTCCATTTTGAAAAGGAAAATCATAGACCATTGGAGGCAACAACAGAGTCGAAAAACAAAACCAATTTCTCAATACACCACCAACGATGAAGACGAAAACAACTGGATAGAAGCCACTACCCCATATAGTGAAGTGAACGAGACAGAAGCGTTTTTCGAAAACAATGAGCTGAGGTCTGCTCTCATGGGGTGTATCGATTTACTTCCCGAAAAACAAAAAGGAATTTTTATCGATAAATTCATTGACCATAAAGATTCTGAGGAAATTTGTAATGAGTATGAAATTACTTCGTCCAATTTTTGGGTGATTATTCACAGAGCAAAAATTCAACTGAAAGGTTGTTTGGATAAAAAATGGTTTGAAAATTAATAAAATTCTTCCCGTTTCTCCGAAATCATCCAATGGTAGAAAGTAACAAAATTAATCACCAACCAAAATTATAGGATAACACCAAGGTTATGATAGATTGTAAAAAAGCGGTTCAATTAATTGATCGAAAAGAATTTGAGAATTTGTCCGCCAAAGAAAAACTGAACTTAAGAATACACAATGCGATGTGCGGAAAATGTCGAGGGTATAAGCGTTTTTCACAAATATTAAAAAGTTTGTTTGGTAAAATCACCGAACACCAAGAATGTCTTACTTGTGAGGAAAAAGAAAAAATGAAACAAAAACTCTCTTCTCACTAATCAATGTGCAGTTAAACTAAAAAGACCAGCCATGAGGCTGGTCTTTTTTTATGAATAATAATAAGGAATCAACATTAATTACCCGTAGTTAGCTTACACCCTACTCCTATTCTAAACCACCTACCGGGCATCACTACTAAATTAGTTTCTCTGTATTCTTGGTTTAGCAAATTTGCAATCTCACCGAAAATGAGAATTTTTCCGTTGTCGTAAGACAATTTAGTATCCACAATAGAGTAATCATCTAAGTTCACTCTATCACTGTATCTATAATTTACAAAATGTGTAAGGTGCTTGTGATACTTGAACGCAAAAAATGCAGTAACTTGATGAGTTAAATTCTCCAGAGCATATTTGGAAAGTAATCCATCCTCTACCCCCGTTTCTTGATTGAGGTAAGTATATCCAACTCCGATAGAGCTTATTTTCTTAATTGTAAGAGGCTGCCAGAGTAAATCAACGTCAACTCCCTGAGTATTCAGCTGAATTAGGTTATTGGGTTGCCAAGGAGATGATTCATCGGGTTTAGTCCAATCTATGATGTTGTTTCCTTCTCTTACAAAATAGCTCGCTTGTAGCTTCAAGAATCCAATTTTTGCTCTCACACCTCCCTCGTAAGAAAGTGCAACCTCTGGATTTAGGTTTTCGTTTCCTATATTCGTTCTCCCTTGGTAAAACAAATCCGTGTAAGTAGGAACCCTGTATGTATAACCAGCATTGGCGAAGACTGTTACTTTTTTTGATATTCTGTAACTTGCATCTATTCCAGGCAACAACACTCCATCAAAATCTGAAAAATAACTAGCTTGTAAACCTGGAGTTACGAATAACCTCTCGTTCAACAAAGAGAACTTATGCTCAAGAAATGCAGTCTGAACATCTCGTTGTCTTTTTCCCAAATTATTACTTTGAATCCACACTTTACTTAGATCTACTCCAAAAGCTGTTTCCCCTAATTTGTTCGTGGCAATCATGTTGAGGTTTACTCCCAATGTGTTGTTGATGTGCATGTTTCTAAAAAAGCTAGGATTCTGTCTCAGAAACAAATATTCGTCTTGGTTTCTTCGCCAATAAGTGGAGGCATTCACAGCTATTTTTTTTGTGATTTTATTTTCATATTTCACCGAAACCACACTGGTTTGTGTTTCTTCATATTGATCAACAAAATCAGGAGAAGAATAAAATCCATTGGCTCCAAATTTCTTCTCAGTAAAACCTCCCATAACAGACAAAGTTTGAGGAAACTCTTCCTTTTTGCCCAACTTTAGTTTGCTCGAATAAAAGGCATTGGTAATTTCATAATCTGTATTGTACTGGTACCCATCGGAAGCACTTCGGTTGAGCGAGAGTAAATGACTCGCTTTTTTTCCACTTATCCCTCCAGAGACTGTAAGATCGTACAAATTAAAATCACCTGCGACTACTCTCTCTGATAAAAATGACTCGTTGGGAACTTTGGTAATAATATTAATGACTCCTGCTAAAGCATTTTGTCCATACACTCTGGCCCCAGCTCCTTTTACAATTTCTATTCTCTCGATCAAGGCTACATCTACAGGTATATTTAGTGAGTGATGTCCTGTTTGAGGATCACTCATCCGCACTCCGTTCAATAAAATTAATACTTGGTCAAAGGTACTACCCCTAATTCCGGCATCGGCTTGCACTCCATTTGCGCCTCTTTGTCGAATATCTACTCCTGCTACTTGCACGAGCAATTCATTGATGCTCATAGCAGGTGTATTCTTAATTTTTTCCTTGCTCAGGACAACAATGCTTCTTCCCTCTTCCATCTCTGAAAATGAAATTCTATCCGATTCTAATGTAAATTCCTTCAGGGTTAGTTCAGGTATTTGCCCTGCTGGTATGAATATATCGGGTGGTTGAACAGAGTTGATATTTTTCGATGTATCTTGTCCAAATCCTGAGGTCGAGACCAACAGGAATATAACTACTAAGTGTTTCATGATTTTTTTTTTGAGAGGACAATGATAGTAACTTTTGTACTTCTATGCGATTTTACTCCAACAAAAAAGCCTATCACTGATGTGAACGGCTTTTTTTATTTTGTGAATCAACTAGTTAAAAGAAAAAAAATTATTCTTCTTCTAGCTCCTCCGATTTCCAGTCAGATTTGTCGTAAATCGTTCTCTTTACTCTGTACAGTAAATAATACATTACTGGCACAAAAATAAGAGTAAGAAACGTAGCAAATGTCAATCCATAGATAATGGTTTCACTCATTGGACCAAAGAACATTGCGTTATCTCCACCAAAATAAATATTGGCATCGTATTCCGTCATCAGTCCTATGAAATCGATATTCAAACCAATTGCCAAAGGCAACAAACCTAGAACGGTGGTAATGGCGGTCAATAAAACGGGGCGCAACCTCGTTTTTCCTCCTTCTATTATTGATTCTACCACCAAACTATTTGGCAACCATTCATCAGATTTTAGTCCAAGTTCCTCTTTTTTCCTCTCCCTAATTAAGTTTGTGTAATCGATTAATACAATTGCATTGTTCACCACAACTCCGGCTAAGGAGATAATCCCAATCATTGTCATAATAATGATGAAATCGTGTTGAGTTATTACCAATCCTAGGAAAACTCCAATCAAACTTAGCACCACAGCCGTAAGAATAATGGTAGGAGTAGAATAGGAGTTAAACTGCATCACAATAACCAATAAAATTAGGAAAACAGCAAAACCAAGAGCACCAGAAAGGAAACTCATTTCTTCGGCTTGTTGTTCTTGACCTCCTGTGAAAGCATAGGAATATCCGTCTGCAGTAAATTGTTTTCCTTCAGGTGTTTTCTTCCACTTCTCGAGGTCCTTTTTTAAGATTTCTACAACTTCATTTCCATTTGCCTCGGAAGTAACATCCGAATAAATAGTAACTACTTGATTAAGGTCTTTTCGTACCACAGATCCATAGGTAGAACGCTCCTTAGAATCCTTTATCACAGAGCGTATCGGGATATTAAGGAGTTGTCCTTTGTTGTTTCTAAAGGCAATTTTTTGGTCCAATATTTCATCAATATTGTTTCTTTTCTCCTTACTCAACCGAACATTGATGTCATAAGTTTCATCATCTATTTTGTACGTAGATACATCACTACCAAATACTGCAGTTCTAATAGTCGACCCTATTTGCTGGGTAGAGAGACCAAACCTTATCGCTTTGTTTCTATCCACCTCGAGCAATAATTCAGGTTTCCCTGTTTCTACATCGAGTCTTAATTTTTCTATTCCTTGAACATTTTCATTTGTTAATGTTTTCAGAATTGTTTGAGATTTTTCTATTGTTTCATCATAGTTTCCTGGGCCCCACACCTCAATGTTGATAGGAGGATCTTGCGGAGGTCCATTTTGATTTTTGGTAATCACGATACTTACGTCTGCTGTAAATTTTCCTTTCAGTACCTCTCGCAATTCTTCCATTACGGCTTGGGTACTTAGTGGGTTACCTGTAGAGTCAAAACGATCTTCAAAATCTGCAAATTGAACAGCAACTCTTGCTTTATGAGGTGTACTTCCTCCGGCCATTTGCCCACTCGCAGGATCTGATGTTCCTTCACCAACTTGCGCCAAAATAGAGGAAATAAAAGGCTTTTTCTCCTTTATTAATTTCCCTTCCTCATTATGGAAACTAACTACATTGTAATAGTCTTTGTATTTTTTGTATACAGTAGAATCTATGATTGCTTCTACTTTCTTGGTAATGTCATTCGTCACAGAAATGTCTGTCCCAATTGGTGTTTCTATATAAATATTTACATAAAGTGGCTCGTTTTCTGGAAAGAACAACACTTTTGGTGGAAATACTCCCATCAATACAAAAGAAAAAATAAGTAATCCAATTGTCCCAAATAATACTCTTCTGGGGATTCGCATGGCCTTTTTCAAGAATTTTTCATAGAAATTCTCAAGTTTAGGCAAGGAATTTTCTTGAAACTTTTTTGTTCCTGGTGTAAAGAAAAACAAATTAAGAAAAGTAAGTAGACCTCCTACAATCAATAAGTTACTTAGCAAAATAACTCCAGAAACTGCAAAGAGAAGCCCCAAACCAATGGCTATTGCTGCCAACACCATGAGTCTTTTTTTGTTGGGTACTTTGGTCTCTACACTCATCCATACAGCGGCAAACACGGGATTAATTACCAATGCGATAAACAGAGAAGATCCCAACACAATCATTAAGGTAAGAGGAAGGTACTTCATAAATTCGCCAATAATACCTGGCCACATAGCAAGAGGAACGAAAGCCGCAAGTGTCGTGGCGGTTGAAGCAATAATTGGCAGTGCCACCTCTCCTACTCCGTATTTGGCGGCATTTACAGCGCTATAGCCTTCATCCATCAATCGATAGACGTTTTCTACTACCACAATTCCATTGTCCACCAACATTCCTAGCGCCAATACCAAAGAGAATAGCACCATCGTATTAAGCGTAATTCCCATCGAATCCAAAATCATGAAAGACATGAACATAGAAAGTGGAATGGCTATTCCTACAAATAAGGCATTTTTTAATCCTAAGAAAAACATCAAAACTAAAACGACCAAAATAATTCCGAAAATTATGGAATTCTCAAGGTTACTTACCATTCCTCTTGTTGCCGAAGATTGATCGTTGGTAATACTCACATCTACTCCTTCAGGTATTCCTTTCCTTTCTGCTACAATTTTCTTTATTTTATCCGCTGCTTCAAGCAAGTTTTCACCGCTTCTTTTTTTGATATCAAGCATCACTACTGGCTCCTGAAATTGTCTCGCATAGGACGAGATATCTGCATCACCAAATGTGACATTCGCTATCTCGTGGAGGTAAATTTCATTCTCTCCACCTTCGCTTTTCACAATGATATTTTTGATCTCTTCCACGTCTTGAAATTCACCTTCAATTCGCACAGATCTGTTTTTTCCTCCCAATAAAATTTCTCCGCCAGGCATTGTTACGTTCTCCGAACGAATAGAATTAATTACGTCATTGAAAGATACTTGCATTGCCTCTGCTTCGTACTTCTTGAGTTCAATTTTTATTTTCTTTTCTTGAATCCCTCGTATATCTACCGCATTTATTTCTGACAATGCCTCGATTTGGTCTTCCAATACCTCTCCGTATTTCTTCAGGTCGTCTGTAGTATAATTTCCAGAGAGGTTAATATTCATCACAGGCATCTCCGAAAAATCTACTTCTCGGATAGTTGGTTCGAAGTCCAAGGATGGAAACTCTGGTTTAGCTCTAGCATCGGCTATCGCATCTTGAACTTTTCTTCTGCCCTCTTCAATGGAAACATTAAAGTTAAACTCAATTTTGATAGAGGAGTAACCGTAGATAGAAGTTGATGTTATTTCCTTTACGTCCTTAATTGAATTGAATTCTTTTTCGAAAGGAGCAGTAATTTTGTCCTCAATAAATTCTGGAGAACCTCCAGGATAAGGAGTTCCTACGTAAATTTCAGGAATAACCAATTCTGGAAAACTCTCTTTTGGCATTGAAATATAGGCTGAAAGCCCTGCAATAAATATCAATGCAGCAATCAAGAATACCGTTTTTCTGTTATTTACCGAGATGGTAGTCAAGCCAAACTGTTTTAGTTTTGCTGACTTTTTTTTGTTTATTTCGCTCATAATAGTCTAGTATTCTATAATTTTACAATTCAGTTACTTTCTGTCCGTCCGATACTGCTGAAGCTCCTTTTGTGATTATCGTTTCTCCTGGTTTCACCTCAGATTTTTCGCTAATTTGAGTCTTACTTCCTTTCACATAAATCACGTCCACTTTTCTCATTTTGGCTACGCCCATTTCGTATACGTACACGTATTTCATTCCCTCACTATCTGTCAAGACACTCGCAGATGGAATAATGATGGCCTCTTTAGTAAAATCTTTTTCCACTGTCACCTCTGCAATCAAATTTGGAATTATTTCTCTGTCTTTGTTCGCCACTTCTATTTGTATAGGAAAAGTTCGGTTGGTAGGATTAATAAACTTTCCAATACTTGACACCTTTGCGTTGATTACTTTATTCAATGAAGGGAAATTCAAGGTTACCTTATTTCCTATTTCGATGTCCATCAAATACGCTTCAGATACTTCTGCCTTTACCTTTACTTTATCCAGATTCACTAATCGAATCATTGGCATTGCTGGCGATGCCATTTCTCCCAGCTTTGTGTAAATCACATCTACATACCCGCTAAATGGTGCTACTAATGCAGATTTTGAGGCCTGAGTTTTGAGCGTTGCTAGCCTTGTTTGTAGTGATTCTACTTGATTCTTAGCTTGAACATAATTTGCTTCAGCTCCGATTCCCTGCTTTTTAAGATTCTCTTGTTTTTCCAACAAATATTCAGCTAGCTCAAGAGATTTTTCAATTTCTTTGATGTTCTTTCTAAGGATCTCAGAGTCCAAGGTTGCCAATGTTTTACCTGCAGATACATATTGTCCTTCTGTCACGTAAATAGCTTTTACCATTCCTTGAGTTTCGGGTCCTAACATTATTGTTTTATCGGCCTGAACACTTCCTTGGAAAGTCACATCCTCTGAAATAGAATTGTTTGAAACAGTATCTAAAGAAACCAAGGGATAATTATTTTCTCTATTTGAATCTAATGACAGTATTTTTGCCTCTACTAGGTTCAAGCTGTCTTCTAGTGTTGCTATTCGTGATTCGAACTCAGTCTTTTTTATTAGTAATTGTCCAAAAGGGGTGTTTGATTCTTCCTTTGAACCACAGGAAATGATCAATGAACTTGCCAAAACCGTAAATGCGATAGTTGTAATTTTCATAATATATTGTTTGAAGCGTAGTTAGTTTTTTTTTATAATTTGTTTGTTATTTTATCCAATTCTATTTTTGATGAAACTAGGTTGTACATCGATTGAATGTATTGGGTTTGAGCTGACAAGTATTGAGTTTGTATTTGCGATAAATCTAAAGAGGAAATAAGCCCTTCTTTAAACTTAATTTGGTAGTTGTTGTAAATCTTTTTTGAAATTGCAACGGCCTCTTTGCTGGTGTTATAAGTTTCAAAAGCATTGCTGTACTTTGTTTTGGCTGCTTCTGTTTGGATAGATAATCCTTTTTCTAATTGAGCTAGATTGTTCTCCGTTTGTTTCAATTTTATTTTTGCCTGAGAAACAAGCGCCATTCTCGATCCACTAGAGAAAATGGGTACCGAAAGGTTCAATCCCCAAATGGTGGTTGGGAACCAAGGTTTGCCCGATTCTAGCAAATCAAAATCATTTCTTAGCGCATTTTGTTGATGGGTAAAAAATGCATTTAACGAAGGTAAATACTGAGATTGTTCGTACTTGATGTTCAATACATTTAATTCTCGTTGCTGATTTAATAATAAAAAATCAATGTTTTGAGAAATATCAGAAGAAACCTCACTTTGAGAAGCATCCAAACTTGAAATAACCGCGTCAAAATCCGAACTGAGGGAAATAGTTTCATTTACATCCATTCCCATCTGAAACTTCAACACGTTCTTGGCGTCCTCCAATTGTCTTTTTGCGCTATTCAATGAGTTTTGAGAAGTCAAAACATTTAATGATAATTGAGTAACATTATCTTCTTCAATAAGTCCTTCCTCGTACAATCCTTTAGTTTGATTATAAATGGATTTTGACGCTTCCGAAATCTCGGTCAATGTTGCCACAGTTTTTTCTGCAACTAACGCACCGTAGTAGGCTTTTATCACATTCTCCTTTACATCTTGGATAGTTTTTGTTTTTTGATATTCACTTACTTTCTTAAATTTCTTGGAGGTTTGAAGCCCTACCAAATAACTACCATTAAAAATTAATTGATTGGCATTAAGAGATCCTTTTGCGTTGTATTCTGTTCCAAACTGAAGAGAAACCAATTCATCTGCAGGCGCTGCTGGATTAAAGGCATTGGCTGGAGCAACAGTAATTGGAATATCCAAAAAGTTTTGAAATTCTCCGGCTGCAGATACCTGAGGCAAACCAATCGCTTTTGTTTCTTTTACTTTTTGGTTTGCGCTTTCGATTTCCAGAATGGCATTCTTCACCGAAGCATTGTTTTTAGAAGCAAATTCTATTGCTTCATCTAGCGAAAAACTTTGTTGGGCAAGGGAACTGAATCCTGCCATACAAGCCAAGGCTAAAATGATTCTATTCTTTTTCATGTTGTTAGTTTATTATTATTTGTTAAGTATTCTCTTCCTTTTTCGTTGATAATTCCTCTGAGGTGATATTTAATCATTTCGGAGTACACTGTTTCTACAGAATACCCTTCCGTAGGAAATACTTCTTGATTAAAGATCATGTCAATTTTCTCAGAATATAATTTTGCCACAATTTCAGGGTTCAACTCTTGGTGATACAACCCTTCTTTTATTCCTCTTTCTATGTTGGATTTTATGCATCCATACACATCTTCTCGTTTGTGAATCACAAATAATTTCCATGCCTTTGGATGATATTTTTCCAAATCATACATCAATGCGGGGTTTACAGCTCTCAGTTTCTCAATCAACACCTGAGAAAAAGCATAAGTTTCCTCAATCGCATTTTTACTCGATTCAGTTAATGATTGTAAGAGTTCCATTTCTCCATTAATGTCCATCTTCATCAAAGTAGATACAATGGCATCTTTGTCTTTGAAATATTTGTACAGAGTCTTTTTGGAGATACCCAGCTCTTTGGCGATATCATCCATCGTTACACTCTTTATACCGTACTTCATAAAAAGCGACAATATTTGCTTCAGATATTTTAACTTTTGTTCTTTCACGACACAAAAGTAGAGTAAAAAAAATGAGTTGGAAACTTTTTACACAAAAAAAGTTTCCATAGTTTTTGAGGACTAAAAAATCGTTTGTAACTACTTATTTTACAGCTTTTAAACTCAGGTCTAAATTTTTTACAGAATGAGTAAGTGCTCCCATTGAGACAAAATCAACACCACACTCGGCATAGTTTCTTATTGTTTCTATGGTAATTCCTCCCGAAGCTTCGGTTTCAAATTTTCCGTCAATGAGTTTTACTGCTGTCCGAATATCTTCATACGAAAAGTTGTCCAGCATAATCCGGTCTACCTTTCCGATTTTCAGTACTTGACTTACCTCTTCGAGGTTTCGAGTTTCTATTTCTATTTTTAGTGGCTTTTTTATATTTTGAAGGTATTGGTTAGTTTTTAGTATGGCTGCCTCAATTCCTCCAGCATAATCAATATGATTATCCTTGAGCATAATCATATCATACAATCCAAATCGGTGATTTGCTCCTCCCCCAATTCTTACTGCCCATTTTTCTAAAAATCTGAGTAAAGGAGTAGTTTTTCTTGTATCCAGTAATGTGGTTGGCAAATCTGAAATAAGTGAAGACACTTCATAGGTATTGGTCGCCACAGCACTCATTCGTTGCATACAATTTAACACAAGTCTTTCTGCTTTTAATATGGCGTGTGTGTTACCCGAAACGAAAAAAGCAACATCTCCGTAACTCATCTTGTCACCGTCTTTCATTTTTATATCCAGCACACATGAAGGATCAAAATATTCAAAAATAGATTTGGCCAATTCTACTCCTGCCAATACGCCTTCTTGCTTCACTAATAATTTGGCCTTTCCTGTTTCCGTTTCGGGAATACAAGCAAGAGAAGAATGATCTCCTTCCTTAATGTCTTCCTGAATAGCTAATTCAATAAATTCTTGAATTTCTTTGTGTGTTACTTCCATCAAAAATATTTTTACCAAATATACTTATTTTGTGAGGAGATAATTTTATCCCTCAGTAAAAAAAGTTAACTTTGTTTCCCAGTTACTACATTCAAACAACCTACTTAAATGAACAATACAAAGTATATTTTTGTAACTGGTGGTGTTACTTCTTCCTTGGGAAAAGGAATTGTTTCTGCCTCTCTTGCAAAACTACTAAAAGCTAGAGATTTACGAGTTACTATTCAAAAACTCGACCCTTACATCAACATAGATCCAGGAACGTTAAACCCCTACGAACACGGAGAATGCTTTGTGACAAATGACGGAGCAGAAACTGATCTGGATTTGGGCCACTACGAGAGATTCTTAGATATTTCTACTTCTCAGGCAAACAACATAACGACCGGAAGAATTTATCAGTCTGTCATCAACAAAGAAAGACAAGGAGTGTATTTGGGAAAAACTGTCCAAGTAATTCCTCACATTACCAATGAAATAAAAGACAGCATAAAATTATTGGGAGAAAACAACGAATATGACGTTGTAATTACTGAAATTGGAGGAACTATTGGAGACATTGAGTCACTTCCTTTTGTGGAAGCCGTGAGACAATTGAAATGGGAGCTGAAACAAGACTGTCTGACAATTCACTTAACTCTTGTACCTTATTTGGCTGCAGCTGGAGAATTAAAAACAAAGCCTACCCAACACTCGGTAAAAAAATTACAAGAATTGGGAGTTCAGCCAGATATTTTGGTGTGTAGAACGGAGCACAATTTAGAACAAGATATCCGAGACAAAATTGCAAGATTCTGTAATGTTTCCACTGATTCTGTTATTCAATCTATTGACGCAAAAAGTATCTATGCGGTTCCTCTTCTTATGCAAGAAGAAGGTTTGGACAAAGTGGTTATCCAAAAACTAAATATTGCTACCAAAGAGTTACCAGACCTTAGCAAATGGAATGAATTCTTGGAAAAACAAAATAATCCGAGAGACGAAATCGTAATAGGATTGGTAGGAAAATATGTAGAACTTCAAGATTCTTACAAATCGATTGTGGAATCCTTGGATATTGCTGGAGTTTCTAACTCCTGCAAAGTCAAGTTAAAATGGATTTCCTCTGAAAAAATAACTCCGAAAAACGTTGAAAAGAAACTTTCAGGAATTCACGGGTTATTGGTTGCGCCAGGATTTGGTGAAAGAGGGATAGAGGGAAAAATTGAAGCCATTCGTTTTGCCAGAGAAAACAACTTGCCTTTCTTGGGTATTTGCCTAGGAATGCAGTGTGCTGTAATCGAATATGCACGGAATGTTCTCGACCTCAAAAAAGCACATACCGTAGAAATAGACTCGGAAACACCTCATCCTGTAATCGATTTGATGGAAGACCAAAAAAACATCAGCGACATGGGAGGAACTATGAGATTAGGACAGTATGATTGTGAATTGACGAAAGACTCAAATGCACACAAAAGCTATGGAAAAACCTCAATCAAAGAGCGACACAGACACCGTTACGAATTCAACAACAAATACCTTGAGTTTTTTGAAGAAAATGGAATGGTTGCTACAGGAAAAAACCCTAGCAATCAATTGGTAGAAATTGTGGAAATTCCTGCGCACAAATGGTTTACAGGAGTTCAGTTTCATCCAGAATATAAAAGCTCGGTAGAAACACCTCACCCATTATTCATTGGATTTATCAATGCGTGTAAAACATAAGTAGTATTTTTTTTATGGTTTATTTTTTTGACTGCGTTCTCGCTTTCTTTGAAGATAATCTTCCAGCACTTTTCCCTTTAATTCGTATCCATTTTTATAAAACTGTTTCGAAACAACTTCCTCATTTCCATCGTAGTTTATTGTGTACCCGTTTTTTACCCCATGTTTGAAGTGTACCTCTGTTCTTTTTTTACCTGTGGAGTAATATGTAGTTCGTTTCCCCTCGAGAGTACCTGCCGAGTAATTTCCTTGCATCATATACTTCCCGTTTCTATAATACTTTAGGTACTCCCCGTCCCTTTCTCCATTTATGTACATTGCCACTTCTAGCAGGTTCGGTTGTCCTTGGTCTATATTTGGATTAAATGCATAAAAAGTGATACACTTCCCATGTCGCTTTCCGTTCTTATAATTTTCTTTAGATAAATAATTTCCATGTTCATCCAAAAAGACCCAAATACTGTCTTTTTGTTCGTTCACATATTTCCCCATAGACATTAGTTTCCCGTTTTCGTGATACATACTTACGAAGGAATCTTTGCCTTTATTTAGGTAAGTATTCTTTGCCTTCACTTTTCCATTTTCGTAGAAAAAAACAAATTTACCTACCGGAATATCGTTTTTAAATTCTCCTTTATACCTGATATTCTTTGTGCCTTCGTAAAATGCAATCCATTTGCCTTGTTTCCTTCCCTGAGTATCTTTTTCATTTACTTTTTGGGCAAACGAAACGTGAACAACGCTAACTATAAGTACACTAGTGAGTATTAATTGTTTCAATCCATTCATTCTTTTTCTTTTTTCTCATTTATTAACTAAAAACATGCCAAAAAAGTATGTTTAAAATAATTTTTTAATGATTCTTAATTTGTGCGTATACTTTTCCCAATCCTCTCTGTAAATACCTTCATGGTCAATTTTATCAATTCTTACTTTACCCGATGCATGAATAATTTTATTTCCCTCGATCAAAATCCCTACATGAGTAATTACTCCTTCTTGATTATCAAAATAAGCCAAATCGCCCGGTTCAGCTTCTTCCAAAAAGTCGACAGTTTCACCCATCAAGGCTTGATCTTTGGCATCTCTCGGCAACTGAAAGCCGTGGAGGGCATAACACATCTGGGTAAGTCCAGAACAATCGATACCGAAAGGCGAAGTTCCTCCCCACAAATAAGGCGCGTTTACATACTCCATTGCTGTTCTTGCAAGCTCTTCTTTTTCTTGAATACACGCATGGTTGGTAGTGCCCAAGAACTCATATCGCTGAGAACAAAACGAGGTAAAACCATTGTCGAAATTAGGAAGTAAACAACCTTTTACTAAATGAGTAATCTCCTTTGTTTCCACTTCCCTCAAAGAGGAAGAAATATCTCGCACACGCACCTCTTTTTGAGAATAAATCTGATTAAACTCCTCTTCTAGGAGGGCACAAATGTGCTTAGAATCTACCCAACAAGAATAAGCGTATTTGGCCATTTTTATATGTGTCCAATTGTTCCGAACTTCGATTACATAAACCAAATCGCCAAATACGAGTTGCAATTGAATTTCTGATTGATCTGCTGGTTCGGTTCTTCCAGGAGAAAGTACTACTTGACATATTCCGTATTCCATATATAGTTTTACCTTTGATTCGGTTTTTATTCTAAACAAAAATAACATAAAATGACGAAAGCACTCATATTTGATATGGATGGAGTATTAATTGACTCTGAACCCCTCTGGAAAAAAGCAATTCAGCTGGTAATGAAAACCTATGGATTTAACTTTTCCTATGAGATGTGTAACGAAACCAAAGGTATGCGAGTGGATGAAGTAACGCTTTATTGGAAACAAAAACTAAACGCCACCTTTGATTCTTCACAAGCTGCCGAGGAGATAATTGAAGAGGTCGTTTCATTGATCAACAAAGAAGGAAAAGCAATGGAAGGCGTGAAGGAAACTATTAAACAGGCAAACCAAAGAAAAATACCTCTTGCACTAGCCTCTTCCTCTTCCATGAAAATAATTCTAACAGTTTTAGAAAAGTTAAACATCAAGTCTCACTTTCAAGCCATCCACTCAGCCGAAAATGAAAGATACGGAAAGCCACATCCTCAAGTTTTTCTGTCTGCCGCGAGTAGCTTGTCTGTTTTGCCCGAGAATTGCTTAGTTATTGAGGATTCCTTAAACGGAGTTATTGCAGCAAAAGCTGCAAAAATGAAAGTAATTGCAATTCCTGAACAACAAGAAGTAAATCTACCTCAGTTTTCTATTGCCGACAAAGTATGCCAAACAATGAAGGAAATAACTTTAGATTAATACTCAAATTCTTTTAGAAGAACTCAGATATAATTAAATTTGTGAAAAAACAACACAACTTATGAAAGTATTAGCCAACGATGGAATTTCCCAATCAGGAGAAGCAAAACTCAAAGAATATGGATTTGAAATAATCACCAATCATATTCCTCAAGATGAGTTGATTGATTTCATTAATGAAAACCAGATTGCTGCTTTACTCGTAAGAAGTGTTACAAAAGTAAGACAAGACATTATCGACAATTGTCCGAGTTTAAAATTTATTGGCCGTGGTGGTGTAGGAATGGACAACATTGACGTGGCTTACGCAAGAGAAAAAGGTATAGTAGTGAACAACACTCCTGCAGCCTCTTCGCAATCGGTTGCCGAATTAGTAATGGCTCAGATGTTCAGCATTTCTAGATTCACTCATTTGGCAAATAAAGAAATGCCAAAATCTGGAAGCGAAGACTTTAAAGTACTAAAGAAAAAATATGGAAAAGGAGTAGAATTAGCTGGAAAAACACTTGGAATAATTGGTTTTGGTCGAATTGGTAGAGCCTTATCAAGTTACGCACTAGGTTGCGGAATGAAGGTAATTACTCACGACAAAAGTCCTGTTCCTCTCGCTATTCCTGTTCATTTTCACACGGGACAATCGTTCGAAGTTGAAATCGAATCTGGATCAATGGACGAATTGTTTGCGAAATCCGATTATATTTCACTCCACATTCCAAAACAATCGGATGGGTCTGCTTTAATTTCGGCAAAAGAATTTGCCAAAATGAAAGACGGAGTAAGAATCATCAATGCAGCAAGAGGCGGAGTAATAGATGAAGATGAATTGATAAAAGCGATTGCCTCCAACAAAGTATCATATTGTGCATTGGATGTATTTGAAAACGAACCTACCCCAAGAAAAGACTTATTAAAAAACGACAAAATTGCCACGACTCCCCACATTGGTGCAGCTACTGTAGAAGCCCAGGACAGAATTGGAACTGAAATGGCGGACAAAGTAAAAGAAGCCTTATTGGGATAAAATTGATGTCGTTTTTTCGTTTTGTGAATAGGAGTTAATAACAAAATTCTCTCAGTGAAACATTCGAGAAAAAAATAGACAAAACAGCGAGTAAAAAAACATTCTGAAACTTTTTCAGGATGTTTTTTTTTGTACTTTTAATTCTGATACCGTAGTGGCGAACTTAACACCCATTTATGACAAAAATAAAACCATTCAAAGGATTTTTTCCGAAAAAAAACTTAGGAGCTGAAATCAGCACCAAACCAATAAACACATACTCAGAGGAAGAGATTAACTCTTTGATGGCATCCAATCCAAATTCCTTTTTACAGATCATTTTGCATGACGAAAAAGAGCGAAAAATGAAAGTAAATGACAGGTTCAAAAAGACCAAAGAACTTTTTGAATCATCGATAGAAAAAGGGGTGTTTCAACAATCATCCAAAGAGGCTTTCTATGTTTATCGACAAACCAATGGTGACAATAGCTATTGCGGCATAATTGGAGGTGCTCACGCAGAAGATTATCAAAAAGGCAAAATAAAAAAACACGAGCTCACACTAAGTAAGAGAGAAAAATTATTCACCAAATACCTCACTCTCACTGGGTTTAATGCAGAACCTGTTTTATTGGTTTACCCTAAGATTGACGCGATTTCATCGGTGATCAGCAAAGCTATTTCGTTTGCGCCTATCCATAATTTTACTTCCGAAGATGGATTACAACACGAATTGTGGGAACTAACCGATGACAAAGAAATAAATTTTATCGAAAAGTCATTTGAAAATATTCCGAGCGTATATATAGCGGATGGCCATCATCGTTCTGCCTCCTCCAATCGTCTTTCCCTCTTGAGCAAGGACAAAGAAAGTACTCAATACATTATGTCCCTATTTATGAGTGACGAGGCAGTTCAAATTTATGACTTCAATCGAGTGATAAAAAATTCTGAAAATCTAAGCTTTGAGGATATGAAAGAAAAATTATCTCAAGAATTTGATCTGTTGGAAGAAAGTACAGACATTTTGTCTCCCTCGAAGAAACATGAGTTTACTTTGTATGCCGAAAACACCTGGATAAGAATACAATTGAAAAAGAAATTTGAACAATCGAGCGGGATTATTGAGCAATTAGATTCTCAAATAATGACGGACTCAATTCTTGATCCTGTTTTTGAAATAAAAGAACTAACTCGAGACAAACGAATAGATTTTGTTCCGGGAAACAAAGGACTGGAATCTCTAAAAAAGGAGGTAGACTCAGGAAAATTTGATATTGCCGTTGCTATGTATCCAATAAGTTTTGAAGAATTAAAGCTCATTGCGGACAACAATTTAATAATGCCTCCCAAATCCACCTATATTGAACCCAAGCTAAGAAGTGGACTTACGGTATATAAATTCTAATAAAAATGAAATACCTCAAACAGTATACTGCCGCAGATTTACTTGATTTTTTTACCCCTCGTGAGGGTGAAGTGAAGTTAGGACAAACAGTTAATTTAGCGTTAGAAGGAATTGCACAGGCGGAAGGTGAATTTGTATTAATTGGAATTCCAGAAGACATTGGCCCTCGAGCCAATTTTGGTAATATTGGTGCATACAACGCTTGGGAAGCCTTTTTGTGTAAGTTTTTGTCCATGCAGAGTAATGAGTTTCTTTCCGGTGAAAATATCATTTTGGGTGGTGCAATAAAACTCGATGACCTTCAACTAAAGGCGCACAAAGCCTCTATTTCCGAGTTACGTATTTTAATCGAGATGATCGACTTGAGGGTACAAGCCGTTGTGGAAGAAATCATCGAGTCTGGAAAAACACCCATAGTAATTGGTGGAGGACACAACAACTGCTACCCTATTATCAATTCATTTGATTCAGCCATCGATGTTTTGAACATTGATCCTCACGCAGATTTGAGGGAGTTAGAAGGTCGGCATAGCGGAAACGGATTTTCTTACGCATTGGAAAACAATCAGATAGATAAGTATTTTGTTTTAGGTCTTCACGAAGAATACAACTCCGAATTTATTCTCAACAAATTTAAAGAAAATAAGAAGTTACAATTCTTGAGCTTTAATCAAATCATTCAAGAATCTTTGAGTGAGGAGACACTCATTAAGACAGTAAAGAGTCATCTAAACAAAGAAAAAATTGGTTTGGAATTGGATATGGATAGTGTGAAAAACATGCCTGTGAGTGCTTTTACTCCGGTAGGGTTTTCGGAAGAAGAAATCAGGAAACTTCTCTTTTCGCTTTCAAATCAATACAAATTCCACTATTTTCATCTCTGTGAAGGAGCTCCTACCAATGAACTAGAAAAAAACATTGTAGGAAAAACAATCGCTTATTTCGTGAGCGATTTCATCAAATTAAACTCTAAATTTAGCGGATAAATGGAATCAGAAACCAACCAAGGAGAGCAACAAGAATCAAAAAAAATAGAAAGAGATGAGCTAAAAGGGCTTCCCTCTACTCTATGGAAATTTATTATTTCAATATTTAGTTTCAGTAATGATTCCAATGTCAATCCAATTGAGGTAATTGACAATATCAAGAAGGAAATTGAATTTAAAGGATATAACGTTTGGGTATTGATGTGTTCCATTGTTATCGCCTCAATAGGTCTTAACGTAAACTCTATTGCGGTTGTAATTGGAGCCATGCTTATTTCTCCATTGATGGGACCAATACGAGGAATTGGTTTGAGTGTAGGAACCAATAATTTCAAACTATTGATTTATTCACTAATCAACTTTGGGGTTGCCACAGTTGTAAGTGTTCTTGTGTCCTTTTTGTATTTCAAAATAATGCCATTTAAAGATGCCACGAACGAAATCTTGGCAAGAACCGAACCACTCATCCTGGATGTGTTGATTGCTTTTTTTGGTGGATTGGCTGGAATTATAGCAGCCTCAAGAAACGACAACTCTACCGTAGTGCCAGGAGTTGCAATTGCTACAGCTCTTATGCCTCCACTTTGCGTTACGGGTTATGGATTAGCAACAAGTAACTGGGACTATACCTTTGGTGCCTTTTATCTATTTCTATTAAATTCCCTGTTCATTTGTTTGTCTACTATCATTGTGGTGCGTTACCTTAAATTTCCGTTGGCCACTTACGTGAACAAAAAGAAAGAAAGAAACATTAAAATTTACATTTCTATCATACTCATCATCATACTGGTGCCAAGTGGAATGAAATTCATGGAAGTGTTCAACAAGTCTGTCTTTACGAATACGGCAGCTTTGTTTGTTAAAGAAAGAGTAAGCACCATTCCTAAAATAAAAATTCTAGATACTGACTATGATTACGATGCCAGGACCGTTTCTGTGGTATTGGTAGGAAGCAATACTATTTCTGCCTCTAGAATTGACGAATTACAAGGAATCCTGAATGACGAAGAATACGGATTGAAAGAAACCAGTTTTGTGGTTATTCAAAATGATGAAATTGAAAACAATACTTTTACCATGGACGACTACAGACTTTTGGTGAAAGATTGGGAGCAAAAAATAATAGATCGTGACAAAGAAATTATCAAACTCAAAGATGACTACAGCAAAAAAACTGACCTTAATTTTGATTTGTCCTCCGTGAATAAAAAACTTAAGTTG
>JALRIS010000245.1 GCA_023255335.1 Flavobacteriales bacterium
TAATAAGTTGTTTGGGTTGACTTTCAAAAAAGTTGACAACATTGAGAAATACTACCCAGAAGTAGAAACTTACGAGGTGTATGATGCAAATAATGAATTAGTTTCTATTTTTTATGGCGATTATTTTCCACGACCAGGTAAGCGAAATGGTGCTTGGATGACGAGTTACAAATCTCAACAAATAAAGAACGGTAAAAACGAAAGACCGCATATTTCAAACGTCTGTAATTTTACGAAACCAACTGCAACCAAACCCTCTCTGTTAACTTTTGATGAAGTAACTACTTTGTTCCACGAGTTTGGGCACGGATTGCATGGGATGTTGGCAAATACTACGTATCCCAGTTTGTCTGGAACTAGTGTGTATTGGGATTTTGTGGAGTTGCCAAGTCAAATTTTAGAGAATTGGTGTTACGAAAAAGAGTGTTTAGACTTATTTGCAAAACATTACGAAACAGGAGAAACGATCCCCATGGAATTTGTCGAAAAAATCAAAGAGTCTGCGAATTTTATGGAAGGACTTGCCACTGTGCGTCAGTTGAGTTTTGGATTATTAGACATGAGCTGGCACGGACAGAATCCTGAAGGAATTACGGATGTAAAAGCACACGAAAGAAAGACTTTTGATAAAACGAGTTTCACGCCAGATGTAGATGAAAACTGTATGTCGGTTGCATTTTCTCATATTTTTAACGGAGGTTATTCATCAGGCTATTACAGTTACAAATGGGCTGAGGTATTGGATGCAGATGCATTTGCATTTTTCAAGGAAAAAGGAATTTTTGACAGTGAAACAGGAAAAAGTTTTGCCGAAAACATTTTAAGCAAAGGAGGAACAGAACACCCAATGACTTTGTACAAAAGATTTAGAGGAAAAGAACCAAATCCAGATGCTTTGCTTGAGAGAGCTGGGTTGGTTTAATTAGAGGAATAGACAATAGAACAAAGAAACTAGACTTAATTTTTGATGAAAACATTCTGACTCCGTCCAGCGGGACACAGAAAGAAAAAGTAAGTCTGAGTGAATTAAGAAACAAACACGACAATAAGTAAATCAACAACCAACAAGAATCATGAAAAACCTACTAACCCTAATTACCATTGCTACCCTCCTCACCAACTGCAAATCACAAAAAGAGGCACAAATTCAAGAACCTGCGGAAATAATGGCCTTGCCAGAAATAACGGTTCAAACGAATCAGGAGGAAGAGGCGATTCTGTCGCGCTACCAAGCAAGCAATACTAGGGTAAACGACCTGATTCATACAAAACTAGAGGTGAAGTTTGATTGGGAGAAACAGCATTTGTTGGGAACGGCTGAACTTACTTTTAAACCTTATTTTTACAACACGTCTACTTTGGTATTGGATGCAAAAGGAATGGACATTCATTCAGTTGAGAGTCATGTTTCTGGAACTTATAGTAATGTTATTAGTGCTTCGTCTAGTCCTTTGAATTATATCTACGATGGAATGAAAATCACCATCGATTTAGGGAGAACGTACACCCGAAAAGAGTCGTACACCGTTCGAATAACATACACTGCCAAACCCAACGAATTGGAAGCGAACGGAAGTACAGCAATTACTGACGAAAAAGGGTTGTATTTCATCAATCCACTTGGGACTGACCCCAACAAAATGCCTCAAATTTGGACACAAGGAGAAACAGAGTCAAGCTCTTGTTGGTTTCCAACGATTGATTCTCCTAATGAAAAAACAACCCAAGAATTATCGATAACAGTTAAGAATAAGTATAAAACTTTATCCAACGGAACTTTGGTTTCCTCTACCAAAAATGCCGATGGTACTCGCACAGATTACTGGAAGCAAGACCAACGTCATGCTCCGTATTTATTCATGATGGCGGTTGGGGAGTTTGAAATAACTCAAGATTCTTGGACTCGCCCCGATGGAAGCAAAATGGAAGTGAACTATTACACCGAGCCAGAATACACTCCGTATGCAAAAGATATATTTGGTAAAACACCTAAAATGATCCAATTCTTTTCAGACAAATTGGGAGTTACCTATCCGTGGGACAAATACAATCAAATTGTGGTAAGAGACTACGTGTCTGGGGCAATGGAAAATACTACCGCTGTCATTCACGGTGATTTCTTGTACCAAACCAAAAGAGAGTTGTTGGATTCTGACAACGAGTCCATCATTGCTCACGAGTTATTTCATCACTGGTTTGGTGATTTGGTAACGGCCGAATCATGGGCAAATCTTACTATCAATGAGTCATTTGCAAACTATAGTCAATATTTGTGGGATGAATACGAACATGGCCGAGAAGAAGCGGACATGAACGCATACGGAGAAGCAAGAGGCTATTTTCTTTCAAGCACTCAAGGCGGTTATCATGATTTGGTGAATTTTGAATACGAAGATGAAATGGAAATGTTTGATGGCCATTCATACAACAAGGGAGGAAGAATCCTTCATATGTTGAGGTATTATGTGGGAGATGATGCTTTTTTTACTTCTTTAACTCATTTTTTAAACAAAATGAAATATAAAGCAGCAGAAGCTCACGACCTCAGACTTTCATTCGAGGAAGTAACGGGTAAAGACTTGAATTGGTTTTTTAATCAATGGTTTTTGGCTGCAGGTCATCCTGTTTTAGATGTTAAACAAACTCAAACGAATAATTCCGTAACACTTTCCATTCAACAAAATCAAAATTTAGAGTTATCTCCTATATTCAAACTCCCTCTTGAAGTAGCAATTTATGATGATTTAGGAGAACATATTCATAAAATTAGTATCGATAGTGTCAAGCAACAATTTACTTTTCCATTTTCTGGTACACTAAAAAATTGTGAATTTGACTACCAACATCAATTGCTAGCAAAAGTAAGAGAAGAAAAACCGTTGCAACATTATCAATTTCAGTATTACCATTCAAAACGCTACAATGCACGTAAAAATGCATTGATTTATGGCACAAAAGACAAAAGCGCGGTCGCACAACAACTTATATTAGATGCATTAAATGATCCTTTTTGGCACATTCGCAGTTTAGCAATTGAAAAAGCGGGGAAATTAACCAATGAAAATGCTGGAAAAGTGCTAATTAAAATCAAAGAATTGGCGTTGAATGATCCAAATTCTAGTGTTCGTGCAAGCGCATTAACATTTGTTGCGAACAACAGTGAAGCCAATGAATCTCTCTTTATTCAATCACTTGAGAAAGATAAATCTTACAAAGTATTAGGAACAAGCATGCGGGCTTTGGCGGAAATCAACCCACAATTAGCTTTAGAAAAAGTTAAGCCGTGGGAAAATGAAACGAGTTCAAAATCACTTGTAATTGTAGCCCAAGTATATGCACAAAACGGCGATAAAAATTCCTTTTCTTTTTTCAATAAAATTTTAAAGAGCAATTTATTACAAGGCTATGATCAATTAATTGTGCTTAATTCTATGACCTATTATTTAACAAGACAAACATTAGTAGAATTAGAAACAGCATTTGAAATGTATTCCTATTTACAAATCAATGGAACAGCA
>JALRIS010000010.1 GCA_023255335.1 Flavobacteriales bacterium
CGAACAAAGTAAAAGTGAATTTCCTCAAGAGCTTCCGGTTCAAGAGTTTTTAGCTGACGAAAATTTAGCAGAAAGTTCTACAAATCGAAGAGATTTCTTGAAATTTATGGGTTTCAGTGTTGCAGCAGCAACCCTGGCGGCTTGTGAATCACCAGTAGTAAAATCAATTCCTTATGTAAATAAGCCTGAAGATATAACTCCTGGGGTGGCCAATTGGTATTCTTCTACTTATTGGGATGGAAATGATTACGCAAGTATCCTAGTAAAAACAAGAGAAGGTCGTCCAATCTTCATCAAAGGAAACAAAAGTTTTGGTATCAATAAAGGGGCTACAACTCCTAGAATTATTGGTTCGGTTCTTTCATTGTACAACGGAGCTAGACTTCAAATGCCAATGGCTGCCGGAAAAAAGGCAACTTGGAGTACAGTAGACAACTCGATTAAAAAGCAACTAGAAGCAATTAAGGCTAAAGGAGGAAAGGTAAGAGTAATGACAAACACCACGCTCAGCCCTTCTACCGATGCTATTCTCAATGAGTTTGTTGCTTCACTAGAAGGAGCAGATGCCAAAGTGGTGACTTACGATCCAATTTCATATTCGGGAATTACAAAGGCTAACGAGCTTAGCTTTGGAAATGCCGTTGTGCCAACTTATAACTTTGACAAAGCCAAAGTAATTGTAAGTATTTCAGCAGATTTCTTAACCAACTGGTTATTATCAACTGATTATTTACCAGATTATTTATCAAACAGAAATCCAGATAATGACTGGATGTCGAGACACTTTCAATTCGAATCTGTGATGTCTTCTACAGGATCAAATGCAGATGTAAGAATTCCAATCAAACCTTCGGAGGAAGGATTGGTAGCTGCAGCTTTGTACAAGCATATTACAGGATCCAATGTAGCAGGAGTAACAGTGCCACAGGAGATTTTGGATAAAACAAAAGTAGCGGCACAAGAATTAAAAGCGAATAAAGGGAAAGCGCTGGTTGTGGGTGGAAGTAACTGTTCAGGAACACAAACGGTTATCAATGCTGTGAATGATGCCTTGGCGAGTTATGGATCTACCATTGATTTGTCTAATCCAACAGCCTTGGCTAAAGGAAACGATGCAGAAGTAGAACAGTTAGTAAAAGAAGTAGAAGGTGGTTCGATTGATGCACTATTTGTGTATGGAGTAAACCCAGTTTATTCACTGCCAAACGGGACTAAGTTTGCAGAAGGTCTAAAGAAATTGTCTCTTTCGGTGTCTTTTTCTCAATTTGCAGACGAAACGGCATCAAATTGCCAATTCGTATGCCCAGACAATCATTACTTAGAATCATGGAACGATTTCGCACCAACTGCCTCACACTATGCGGTAGCTCAGCCTGCGATACGACCTTTATATGATACAGCTCAGGCTCAAGAGTCTTTCTTGGTGTTTGCGGGAAAAGCAAACAGAGCCGGAAAGGAATCAAGAGTTATGTACGATTACATAAAATCTAGATTTACTGGAGACTGGAATTTATTAGTTCACAATGGGTCAATGGATGTAGCATCAGCGCCTATCGAAACTGCAGCATTTGCTGGAGATTTATCTGTGGCTGGTTCGCACATTGCCAAAAGAGCGAAAACAACAGGAGATTTTGAAGTAATAATGTATCAAAAAAATGGGATTGGAGACGGACAACAAGCGGCAAACCCATGGTTACAAGAATTACCAGACCCAATTACAAAAGTTACTTGGGATAACTACATGACTATGTCTCGTGCAGATGCAGAGAAATTGGGATGTAATATTTTATTAGGAGAAAAAAGCCCTGCTACTGTAGTCAAAATTGAAGTAAACGGTGCAGCTCTAGAATTACCAGTTTTTGTCCTACCAGGTCAAAAGTCTGGAACTGTAGGAATTGCTCTTGGATATGGAAGGGGTGCAAATCAAGAAAATATTGGTGACTCAGCGTATCAAACACAAGAATACGGAACGCACATTATCAAAGACGGAAAGAAGCAGTTGATTGGAGGGAATGCGTTTAGTTTGACTCAGTTTGTAGAAGGTGAATTGATGTTCTCGTCAGCGGCAAAATTGACGAAGTTGGATCAAGAATATCCATTGGCTTGTACTCAAACTCACCATACATTCATGGGAAGAACCTCTATCGTAAGAGAAACTTCTTTTGGAGTATACAAAGCAGGAGACAAAGACGAATTTAACCCAGCACACCAATTATCTACACACGAAAAAGGGAGAACAGTAAAGAAAGATATTTCTGAGTTCGATTTATGGGATTCTCACCCAGTAGAAAACGTAGGTCACAGATGGGGAATGTCAATTGATTTGAGTTCGTGCATAGGGTGTGGATCTTGTATCGTAGCTTGTCACACTGAGAACAACGTACCAGTTGTAGGGAAAGACGAAATCAGAAGAGGAAGAGACATGCACTGGTTGAGACTAGATAGATACTTCTCTTCAGCAGAAGATGAGGTAAGAGCAGATGCATTAGCCAACAATACCAAAGAATTTAGCTATGCTAAGCTAGAAATACCAGAAGACAACCCATCAGTAGTGCACATTCCAATGATGTGTCAGCACTGTAATCACGCTCCATGTGAAACAGTGTGTCCGGTGGCTGCTACTACTCACAGTAACGAAGGATTGAACCAAATGACTTACAACAGATGTATTGGAACAAGATATTGTGCAAACAACTGTCCTTACAAAGTAAGACGATTTAACTGGTTTAACTACCCAACAAACTCTAGATTCCAGCATTTCAACCCATCACAGTTTGACATGGGAAGAATGGTGTTGAATCCAGATGTAACAGTTCGTTCTAGAGGGGTAATGGAAAAATGTAGTATGTGTGTACAGCAAATACAATCAGGAAAGCTAGAAGCTAAGAAAGAGGGAAGAACTATAGTTGATGGAGAAATCCAAACGGCTTGTTCATCTTCTTGTCCTACAGATGCGATTTCTTTTGGAGATTTGAACGATAAAAAATCTCACGAAAATAAAGGTTCTGTCGTAAGACAAAAATCTGAAGGAACTAGAGCTTACCACATCTTGGAAGAAATTGGAACACAACCAAATATTTACTACCAAGTAAAGGTGAGAAACACAAACGAAGCATAATTAAATAGTCAGCAAAGAATTAAAAAATCTTACGAATGCATAAAGAATCAGCAATAAGGGAACCGTTAATTTTAGGAGACAAAACCTTCAAACAGATTACAGATGATGTTTGTCGTCCTATCGAAAACCAAGCACCAAGAGGATGGTACATTCTTATCACCATTGCCACTGTTATCGCTCTTTACGGAGTAGGTTGTATCTTGTACCTAATAGGCGAAGGTATTGGAACTTGGGGATTGAATAATGCCGTAGATTGGGCATGGGATATCACCAACTTTGTATGGTGGGTAGGAATAGGACACGCAGGAACATTGATTTCGGCTGTACTTTTGCTGTTTCGTCAAAAATGGAGAATGGCAGTAAACCGTTCTGCTGAGGCGATGACGATTTTTGCCGTAATCATGGCAGCCATTTTCCCTGGTATTCACATGGGAAGAATTTGGGTGTCTTACTGGGTGCTACCTTTACCCAACCAGTTTGGTTCATTGTGGGTAAACTTTAACTCACCTCTTCTTTGGGATGTATTTGCGATTTCTACTTACTTCTCGGTGTCACTTGTATTTTGGTACATCGGTTTGATACCTGATTTTGCTACAATCAGAGACAGAATGACCAAACCATTGACAAAAAAAATCTACGGAATTTTGAGTTTTGGATGGTCTGGAAGAGCAAAACACTGGAACAGATTTGAAATTGTATCCTTAGTATTGGCAGGGATTGCTACACCGTTGGTATTCTCTGTACACTCCATCGTATCGTTTGACTTTGCCACCTCGGTAATTCCTGGATGGCATACCACCATTTTCCCTCCTTATTTCGTAGCGGGAGCGGTTTTCTCTGGATTTGCGATGGTACAAACGCTGATGCTTATTGTACGAAAAGTAATGCATCTTGAGGCCTACATACACACGAAACACATCGAATACATGAATATTGTCATCATGGTAACAGGTTCTATTGTGGGTGTAGCTTACCTTACTGAGTTGTTTATGGCTTGGTACTCTGGTGTAGAATACGAATCTTACGCATTCTTGAACAGAGCTACAGGACCAATGGCATGGGCCTACTGGGTAATGATGACCTGTAACGTTATTTCTCCACAATTGATGTGGGTGAAGAAATGGAGAAGAAACCTTACGTTTACTTTTATTCTTTCGATTATCGTAAATATTGGAATGTGGTTCGAGCGATTTGTAATTATTGTTACCTCTTTGTATAGAGGACACATGCCAGCTTCTTGGGCCTATTTTTATCCAACTTGGGTAGATGTAGGTGTGTTTGTTGGAACAATCGGAATTTTTTCAGTGCTTTATTTATTGTATGCAAGATATTTCCCAGTACTCGCAATTAGTGAAGTAAAGACAATTTTGAAGTCTTCTGGAGAAAACTACAAAGAAGGATTTGGAGCAGGAGAAGGTTATTACGGACCAGATGGTTCGCACGGTCATGCTCATCACGAAGCTCAGGAAGAGGTGGTTGAAAACACGCAACATGAAGAATCAACAGTGGAACTATCGGAAGAGGAATTGGCACAAAATAAATCTACTTTGTTAGATAGAATTGGAACAGCTGATGCTTCTGAAGCGGATGATTTGAAGCAAATCAGTGGAATAGGGCCAGTGCTAGAAAAGACCTTGAATTCGATTGGAATTTATAAGTTTGAGCAAGTAAGTAAAATGACTAGCGAAGAATACAACTTGTTAGATTCTTTAACAAAATCATTCCCAGGGAGAGCAGAAAGAGACAATTGGGCTGCTCAGGCAACAGAATTAATGACTAAATAACTATAGAACATGGCAGATAAAATTATATATGCAATGTACGATGACGATGATGCACTATTAGACGGAGCTAGAATGCTCGTTTCTAAAGGAATTCATGTAAACGAAGTATTTTCACCAATGCCTATTCACGGGATTGATGATGTAATTGGTGTGCGTCACACTCGATTAGGAATCGCTTCTTTTCTTTACGGACTAACAGGACTTATGTTAGCCACGTTGGGAATGAAATATTTTATGATTGATGATTGGATGATGAACATTGGAGGAAAACCGAGTTTTTCCTACTTAGAAAACTTACCAGCATTTATTCCCATTACGTTTGAGTTCACAGTGTTGTGCGCTGCGCACGGTATGGCAATTACTTATTTGTTGAGAAACAAAACGTTGCCAGGTATGCCAGCGTCAAATCCTGACCCAAGAACTACAGATGATATGTTTGTAATGGAGATAAGAACTTCGGAGAATACGAACTACAGTGCTGACGAATTACAAGCTTTGGTTAAATCAACTTCTATAGTTGAGTTAGACGAAAAGACTGTATAAATAAATTGTCTAATAGCTTTAAAAATATGATGACTATCAAAACATTACATAAAATCACAGCAGGCCTTGCTATCGCTTCAATGCTTACTGCTTGTGTAAAAGACGAAAACTCCGCTGGTTACGAATACATGCCTGATATGTATCGATCTCCAGCACAAGAAACCTACGTGGATTATGGTGAAGTAAGAACTTGGAAATCCAATGATTCTATCAAAAATACTCCATCTGCCAAAGTTCCACCACTAGGAACAATTCCATTCAAAGGATCAGAAGTGAGTGCAGCATACGAACTGCCTTACAAAAGATTGCCTTCGGGTGCCATGGTTACGACTCACGGATTGTCAAGCCTTGAGTACAGCGATGCAGATTACGAAGCGTCCATTGCGGATGTGAATCCACT
>JALRIS010000170.1 GCA_023255335.1 Flavobacteriales bacterium
TTGTTAGAAGAACTGGGAGTAGAAGTAGTAAAATTGTACTGTGACCCTACTGGTCATTTTCCTCACAATCCAGAACCGCTGGCTGAGAACTTAACCGTAATATCTTCTTTGGTAGTAGAAAAGAAAGCAGATCTTGGCATAGTGGTAGACCCCGATGTAGATCGACTCGCTTTTGTTTGTAACGATGGCTCCATGTTTGGGGAGGAATACACCTTGGTGGCTGTAGCCGATTTTGTTTTAAAACATACTCTCGGAAACACCGTTTCTAATCTTTCCTCTACTCGTGCGTTAAGCGATGTTACCGTTGCCAACGGAGGGAATTATTTTGCCTCTGCCGTGGGAGAAGTAAATGTGGTAGAAAAAATGAAAGCCGAAAAGGCAATTATTGGAGGCGAAGGAAATGGAGGGATTATTTATCCTGAATCTCATTACGGAAGAGATGCGCTTGTTGGTATTGGATTGTTTTTAACTCAACTTGCCTACGAGAAAATAAGTTCTAAGGAACTTCGCGATTCTTATCCTACTTATGAGATGAGTAAAAACAAGATTGAGCTCACGCCCGAAATCGATGTGGACGATATCTTGGTAAAAATGAAAGAAAAGTACAAACATGAAAGAGTAAATGACATTGATGGGGTTAAAATAGATTTCGCAGAGGAATGGGTTCATTTACGAAAGTCAAATACCGAACCAATAATACGTGTTTATTCTGAAAGTAAAACGAAAGAAAGTGCAGCCCGTATTGCACAAAAAGTAATGGAGGATATCCACGAAATAATAAATAACTAAGAAAGAAGAAAATGGCAATATATTTTGATAGTGCGGCCACCACTCAATTGGATGAGCAAGTGATTGAGGCAATGCACGATTGTATGAAAGACAATTATGGAAACCCCTCTTCTACCCACTCTTTTGGTAGAAAAGCAAAGAACACATTAGAAACTTGCCGAAGAGAAATAGCGGAATACTTTGGAGCTCAGCCTTCCGAAATCACTTTTACCTCCTGCGGAACGGAAGCAGATAATCTTGCAATAAAGTGTGCCGTGGAAGAATTGGGAGTTACTCGGATTATTTCTACCGAAATAGAACATAAAGCGGTATTGAGCATGGTGAAAAATATTGCCAAATTGCATCATATTGAAGTGGAGTATGTATCAGTGAACGAAAAGGGCGAAGTGGACTTAACTCATTTAGAAGAACTTTTGTCAAACTCTAAGAAAAAGACTTTGGTTTCGCTCATGCACGCAAACAATGAGATAGGCACTTTGTTGCCAATAAAAAAAGTAGGTGATTTGTGTAAAGAATATAAAGCATACTTTCATTCCGATACGGTTCAAACTGTAGGGCATTTCCCTCTTAATTTTGAGGAAATGGGCGTCCATTTTGCTGCCTGCGCAGGTCACAAAATTCATGGTCCAAAGGGAATTGGTTTTGCCTACATCAATAAGTCAATCTCCCCAAAATCTATGATTATTGGAGGAGGACAAGAAAGAGGGTTAAGAGCAGGTACCGAAAACTTAATTGGAATCTGCGGGTTACACAAAGCTCTTTCTCTCTCCTACTCTAATTTAGAAAAGGACAAACAACATATTTCTCAGCTTAAGAATCATATGAAGAATGAGTTGTTAGCTTATTTTGGCGACCAAATAAGGATTAATGGCTGCCCTGACAATTCTTTGTACACAGTTTTATCCGTTTCTTTCCCTAACAATTATAACAACAGTCTTCTTCTGTTCAAATTAGATATGAAAGGAATTGGGTTGTCTGGTGGAAGTGCTTGTAACTCTGGAGCTGACCAAGGATCACATGTTATAAGAGGAATTTATCCTAATGCCTCAGAGTATATACCGCTGAGGTTTTCGTTTAGTAAATATAACACCATAGAAGAAGTAGATTTTTGCGTAAATGCCTTGAAAGAATTGGTAGAAACTACCGTATCGGTGTAATAAAAAACAAATGAAAGTAACATTTTTAGGTACAGGAACTTCTCAGGGAATACCAGTTATAGCCTGCGATTGCATAGTCTGTAATTCTAAAAATGAAAAAGACAAAAGACTGCGAGTATCTGTGCTGGTTGAGACAAATAATAACACGTTAGTGATTGACTCTGGACCCGATTTTAGAACCCAAATGCTAAGGGCACAAGTAAAAAATATTGATGGGATTCTCTATACTCACGAACACAAAGATCATATTGCTGGAATGGACGATGTGCGTCCTTTTTGTTTCAAACATAAAAAAGAGATAGAAATTTTTGCGCACAAACGGGTGCTGAATCAACTAAAGCAAGAGTTTCATTATGTGTTTGATGAGCGATTCAATTATCCCGGTATTCCAAGAATCAACGCAAACGAAATTGAAAACAAACCCTTCGAAATAAACAATGACGTGGTTACTCCCATAGAAGGTTTACATTATAAATTACCCGTTTTTGGTTATCGCATAGCTGATTTCACGTACATTACGGATATGAATTTCATCTCGGAAGATGAACTTGAAAAAGTAAAAGGAACAAAAATTCTTGTTCTGAATGCCCTTCAAAAAAATCCACACATTTCTCACTTTACTTTAGATGAAGCTATTGAATTGGTAAAAAAAATAAACCCGGAAAAAGCCTATTTTACTCATATGAGCCACACGCTTGGTTTACACGATTCTATCATGCAAGAACTACCTGTTTCAATGGAGTTAGCTTATGATGGATTAGAAATAAACTGGTAAAAATGAAATCCTCACACTGTCGATATAGATGACATAAATAGAAAGTATAAAGTTCAACTAATACATGAAGTGAAAAAAATTAAAAATTTGTATAACAAGTATTTATAAAGTATAAATGCAAGTTACCAATTAATAAAAAGAAATTAAGCAATTAAGTAAACACATTCTTGAAATTAAAGTTCAGATAAACCTAGTAAAAATGGAAATCCATTAGGTTATTCCCTACTTTTGAGTGAGAAGAAATAAAAACTATGTCATTTTATAAATATTCAGCAAACAAACCAAACGGAGAGTCCGTGGATATGGAGACCTACAAGGGAAAAGTAGTTCTTGTAGTAAATACGGCCACTAAGTGTGGGCTTACTCCTCAATTTGCCGGTCTCGAAAAACTTCACCAAGATTACAAAGAAAGAGGACTTGTTGTTCTTGGGTTTCCTTGTAACCAGTTTTTGGGACAAGAGCCTGTATCCAACGATAAAATGGAGGAGACTTGTCAAATAAATCATGGTGTAACGTTTCAATTGATGGAAAAAATAGACGTCAACGGAAGCAAAGCTCATCCCCTCTATAAATTTTTGAAGAGTAAGATTAAATCGGGCATCTTCAGTAGTCGAATTAAATGGAATTTCGAGAAATTCTTGATAGATGCGAATGGAAAACCGATCAAACGATTTTCCCCAAAAGCAAAGCCTTCCTCTTTTGAAGGAGAAATAATAAAAGCACTAAAACAAATTAATTCATGAAAACACTATTCATTTTTACGGCAGGTCTAGTCATTTTTTCCTGTTCTCCTGCTGAGAGAAAAACTGAAACGAACGAATCAACAGAACAAACTGAAATAAATCAAGCGACTATGAACACAATGAATTTTTACGATTTCACTTATTTAACACCGAGCGGTGAAGAAAAATCAATGGACCAATACAAAGGAAAGGTGGTTCTTATTGTGAATACTGCCACGAAATGTGGACTTACTCCACAGTTTTCGGGGCTAGAAGAGCTTCATCAAAACTACGGAGAGAAAGGACTAAAAATTATTGGTTTTCCTTGTAATCAGTTTGGAGGACAAGAGCCTTTAACGAATGACGAAATGGTAGAAACATGTAAAGTAAATCATGGAGTAACTTTTGAACTTGCCAAAAAAACTGAAGTAAACGGAGAAAATGCGAATACTCTCTACAACTACCTCAAATCGGAACAAACCATTGCAGGTGACAACGAAATTAGATGGAATTTTGAAAAATTCTTGATTGATAAAAATGGAAAGGTAATAGCAAGATTTTCACCGCAAACAACACCGGAGGAGTTAACTACTGAAATAGAAAAGTTGTTGTAATCGTTACTTGTGGGAGGCTCTTTTCAACCTGTCGTTTATCGAATCTCCTAAACCTTTTTCTTGAATGAATTCGGCTATAATGACATCTAGGTTTGATTCATCCAATTCTTGTAGATACTCATATAAATTGTGAGCAGCCTCTTCTAAGTCTGAGTTTTCAGTCAAAGATTTTTGTAAGACTACATTTTCTACTGATTGCAGAGGATCAAAAGAGAGTAAACCGATTTTTCGACCTCTATTTTTCTGAACTTCTTGTTCTATGTTTTCTGTCACAATTAGCTCAGTGCGAGGAGAATAGTGTTTGTCCAACATTCCGGGAGCGACTGGCGTTTTATTGTCTTTGTTGGCTACTTCAATTGCACCGGATACCTCCTCAATTTTTTCTTTGGCCAGTGCACCCAATCGATAGATTACTGGATTTCCATCCCGAAAACCCACAATGGTGGATTCTATACCACTCTGGCATTCACCCCCATCGAGAATAAAGGAAAGTTTGTTTTCAAAATATTCGAAAACTCTTTCTGGATTGGTTGGGCTAATCCGTTTAAATGGATTGGCACTTGGTGCTGCCAAAGGAAAGTCAAGCGATTTTAGGAGTTCGAGAGTCACAGGATGATTTGGCATTCTTATTCCTACCGTGGGTTTGTTGGCTGTAATTAGATCAGGAATATCTTCTTGTTTTTCCAATACCAAGGTAAGAGGTCCTGGCCAAAATTTTCGAGCTAACTTATAAGCTATTTCCGGAATATTAACTGCAATTTCATTAAGCTGATCAAAGGAATGAATATGAATAATTAAAGGATTGGTCAAAGGTCTTTGTTTTAATTCAAAAATAGACCTGATTGCAGATTCATCGTATATATTAGCTGCCAGTCCATAGACAGTCTCTGTGGGAATAGCTACTGATTGTCCAAGTTTTAAAAAATGTGCGGCTTGGCTTATGCTG
>JALRIS010000007.1 GCA_023255335.1 Flavobacteriales bacterium
GTCTTGCTTATTGTTTCTCGGGAGAAAAAAGAACGTTGAATGTACTCCTTTGGAGGTGTTGTAATCGGCTAAATGTTGGAGGTTTTTCCATGGGGAAAATGGCTTGAAAACTTGAGAAATGCCGAAGAAACAAGCTCTCACATAGTCTTTGTTTTCTAGGGAGTTACGAATTCTGTGCTTCCATCCGCTCAACACTTCGTCAATGTCGTGGGTGACCGTACCCGAAAAAACACGGTGAGAGTCGATGGTAATGTTTTGGCTCATTTCGATTGCCTTTTTCAGTATATCAAAGTAGTAATTCACTACAGGAACGGTGGTGATGTTTAGTTTCTTTTGTAGGCTCTGCGAGTGGGTAAATCGTCCATATTTGTCCCGAGACTTGTCAGTATTTTCTTGCATTCCACTCATCAGATACCAACCAGCACTTAGGATGTCGGCATTTATTTTAACCCTTCCATCACTGGTTTTTTCGATAATTGTTTCTGGAAGACTCGAATTTAGTATAAAAGGAATTTCTTTTTCTTTCCACTTTCCCCAGCCAATTTCATGAAGGTGGGTAAGTGGATTCATAAAGTCTGGCTCAGCAATTTGAATCGCAGCCGTGTGGTCGTAGCCAATGTTGTATTCAGTCCAGTTTAATTTGGTGGCATACGCCAACTCAAAGTTTCGAAAAAAATAGAGTAGATGAGTACAATTCATGGGAGGAGTGAAGTTCTTTATCAAACGTTACTTACGAAGGTTTATTTTATTCAAAAATTTGTTCACCAAGCCATTTATTTCTTTAGAAATGTTGAGGAAGTAAATAGGTAAGGCAAATGTGAGTAGCACCGTTCCGCCAATCACCATTCCTTTGATCCCTAAGTTCAAGTAATTGTTTGCTGCGTACTTTCCGGCAGGCAAAAAGAAAAGTACCAAAAAGGTGAACGCCCCTATCGTTAGCACTTTTAACGTTTCCTTTGAGAAAGGATGAATGTGGAGTTTTACTTTGATCCAAAATAGTTTTAAAAAATTGAAAGAAACAAGACTGATTAAACTAGCAATGGCAGCTCCCTCCATCCCATAAATTGGGATTAACGCAATATTCAGGATTATATTCAGAACACCCAGCACAATTACAAATACTAAATTCATCCTAAAATGAGAAGAATAGATTAAAATAAACGAGTTTATACTGGTTATCATATCAAACAATTTGGAGATTGCCAGGTAAAGAAAAACATATTTTCCTATCACCATTTGTTCGCTGTATTTTGTCAAAGAAAAGATGTCGGTAAAAGTAAACCACAACACAAAAAAAGTAGCTAACCCTATTATCAAAAGTGTAATTGAGGTTTTTTTGTACAACGCAGATGTTTCTGAAAGTTCATTGTTTGCCATATGTTGGGCCACCAAGGGATTTGAAACCCTCAAAATAGAAGTTGCGGGAATATTCATCGCATTGGTCATGAACATAACGGATGTGTAAATTCCCGTTTGTACCATCGCAATTGACGGATTTACAATCATTGACCCAACCATTACTGCATCCAAACGAGTAGCTAATTGAGAAGAAATGTCATTCAGAATTGAAAAAAGATTGTAGGATTTTATCTCTGTTTTGAGTTCCTTATCGATTATTAGTTTTTCCGAGTTTAGCGGGATAAGAAATTTTTCCTTTATCGTGTAGATTAACAAAAGTGGAATGGTGATGAAGTAATACAAAAGAAAAAGAAAAATGAAGGTAGATACCTCTAGATTGAAAAATACTTTAGCCACAACAATGGAAGGAAAGTAAATTTTTTGAACAACATTTCTTATGATGTCCGGGATAACAATTCTTTTGTTGGTGTCACACAACATCACCAAAAATGACTGTGCCGAAATAAAAAGAACAAGGACGGGAATCACAAACGAATAAGTGAGAAAATTCCCATTTCTATCTATTTGTAAGTCAAACAACAAATCGGCTAAAGGGACTCGGAATAGAAAGTAAATGCCGATGAATATCCCGAGTTGGAGGCTAACTCTTCGGATAACCCATTTTTGAAATCCCCCAAGATTACTGGTGAATTTTGGATGGTATTTAAAATAAATCGCAAATAACCCAAGTTGAGCGTACGGAGCAAACAAAATTGCAAGGTTGGTAATATACTCTATTATTCCCTTCGCACTAAAATCTAGTGGATAAATATAAATGGTGGCAAAAAAACCTAAAAAAGTGGAGAAGTAATTGATTATACTACTTTTAAAACCTTGTCTTTGGATAACTCCCATGAATACTTCTTTGAGTGACAATAATACGATAATTTGACGAAATAATTATCTGCCTTTTGTATATTCGCATGATAAATAAGAAATAAATGTTAGACTTAAATAATAAATCAATTTTAATTACGGGAGGCACAGGTTCTCTGGGTAAAGCCCTCACGAAAAGAATTTATGAGAAGTATCCTGATGTGAAACGTTTAGTGATTTTTTCGCGAGACGAACAAAAGCAATTTCAGATGGCGCAGGAATATCCCGCTGATAAATATAAGTCTATTCGTTTTTTTATTGGTGATGTAAGAGACAAAGACAGGCTGGTAAGAGCGATGAAAGGAATTGATTACGTAATTCATGCTGCGGCAATGAAGCATGTTCATTTGGCTGAGTACAATCCCTCTGAGTGTATCAAAACCAACGTAAATGGTGCAGAAAATGTGATTTATGCTTGTTTGGAAACTGGTGTAAGCAACGTAGTGGCATTATCTACCGACAAAGCTTGTGCTCCTATCAACTTGTACGGTGCTACCAAATTGACTTCAGATAAATTGTTTGTGGCAGCCAATAACATTAGCGGAAACAACAATATTCGTTTTTCGGTAGTACGATACGGAAATGTAAT
>JALRIS010000082.1 GCA_023255335.1 Flavobacteriales bacterium
CTGTAAATCCCTGGAGTGGTGAGGAAAGAAGGGTAACTTTTGAGGACCTTAGTTGGTAGATTGTGGTGGACCAAAGTTCCATTTTGCCTTTTTCCATTTGAGCTGCTCATCATGATTTAGGAAAGTCCAAACGAGCACTCGGCTCCATTTGTTTCCTTGCCCCATGGCGAGGGTTTTGTGGTAAAACACGCCTTCCTCTTCCAAGGTTTGGGCGAGGGTGGTCATGTGTTCTTTTTTGGATACTAGCGTAGAAAAAAAGTAGCACTTTCCCGATACTTTTTTGCTCTCGCGTATCATGTTTTGGATGAAGGCAACTTCGCCACCTTCGGTCCACAGTTCATTGGGTTGTCCCCCAAAATTAAGCGTTTTGTCTTTGTTGGTGTAGTGGGTGAGGTTTCGTATTTTTTTTCGCGATACTTTCCGCGCTTCTTTTGCCGAACCATGAAAGGGCGGGTTACAAATGGATAAATCTATGCGGTCGTTTGCCTCGATTACTCCTTCAAAAATGTGTTTGGCGTTCGGCTGAAACCTTAGTTCTACTTTTTGTTTGAGTTGGGGATTGGCATTCAGGATATTCTGAGCCGATTCCAAAGCATCGGGATCCACATCTACACCAACAAAATCCCAATCGTACTCCTGAGAGCCAATGATAGGGTAAATGCAGCTCGACCCCACACCAATATCAAGACAGGTAATTTTTGGGATTGTGCGGTAATTATTGGCACTCAATAGCTCTGCAATGTGGTAAATGTAATCGGCTCTGCCTGGAATGGGCGGACACAAATAATTCTCGGGAATTTGCCAATCTTTTATGTGGTAATGATGAGCCAGAAGGGCTTTGTTGAGAGTTTTTACTGCTTCGGGATCGTGAAAATTGACGGTTTCGGAACCAAAATCATTCACAAACACATGTTCGCTCAACTCGGGACAAGCCTCTTGCAATTTTTGGAGGTCGTACCTGCCATGAAACCGGCTATTGGGATGTAGTCGCGATTCTTGTTTTTTTCTCTCTGCCATAATTTCCTACAGTATTTTCATGCAAAGATAACACAACACATAAGTTTCTCACACATTACTTGAAGGCTCTTCTTCATTCATTTCATAAAATAAATGAAACCCTGTTGCTCGTTGTGTCAGAAATCCCTTTTTTGCAAATATCTAAATTCTAAAATCTACTTTCGAGTTCTACACGTTCGCAATCAGTTTGTTCAAAATATCGATAGCCGCAGTGGCAATTTTAGTTCCCGGACCAAACACACCGACAACACCTGTTTCAAAAAGAAAATCGTAATCTTGCTTTGGGATAACTCCCCCCGCAATAACCATAATGTCTTCTCTTCCAAGGGTTTTTAGTTCAGCAATTACTTGTGGTACAAGCGTTTTGTGCCCAGCCGCAAGAGAGGAAACGCCCAAAATGTGTACGTCATTTTCAGCCGCTTGTTTGGCAGCTTCTTTTGGAGTTTGAAAAAGTGGACCAATATCCACATCAAATCCAATATCAGCGAAAGAAGTTGAAATTACTTTCGCACCTCGGTCATGCCCATCCTGTCCCATTTTGGCAATCATTATTCTGGGTCTTCTTCCTTCTTGCTCGGCAAATTTATCTGCCAATTCTTGTGCTTGGGTAAAGTCTTTGTCTTTCATAGATTCTGAGGAATAAACTCCCGAAATTGTTCGGATAGTGGCTTTGTATCTTCCAAATGCTTCTTCCATGGCATCGGATATTTCGCCAAGTGTGGCTCTTTCTCTGGCTGCTCTTACCGCTATTTCTAGTAAATTTCCCTCGCCAGATTTAGCAGAGGCAGTCAATTCAGCCAACAGTTCTTTTACGTTGTTCGAATTTCTGTCTTTTTTCAGTTGAGTCAATCGTTCAATCTGCTCTAGGCGTACTTTGGTGTTGTCCACATCCAAAATCTCCAAATTGCTTTCTTCCTCAGTTTGGTACGCATTTACACCTACAATAATGTCTTTTCCGCTATCAATTTTAGCTTGTTTACGAGCGGCAGACTCTTCAATCCTCATTTTTGGAACTCCGGTTTCTATGGCTTTTGCCATGCCACCCAGTTCTTCTACCTCTTGAATTAATGTCCAAGCTTTATCGGCAATTTCTTTGGTTAATGATTCTACGTAATGTGAACCTCCCCACGGGTCAACCGCTTTCGTAATTTCGGTTTCTTCTTGGATTACCAATTGTGTATTTCTTGCAATCTGTGCCGAGGCATCTGTAGGCAAAGCAATTGCTTCATCCAACGCATTGGTGTGCAAAGATTGGGTTCCGCCAAAAGCGGCTGCCATGGCTTCTACATAAGTTCTTGCTACGTTGTTGTATGGATCTTGCTCGGTCAAACTCCAACCAGAAGTCTGGCAATGAGTCCTCAACGCCATCGATTTAGGGTTTTCTGGATTAAATTGTTTAATCAATTTTGCCCACAACATTCTGGCTGCACGCATCTTGGCAATTTCCATAAAATGATTCATCCCAATTCCCCAAAAGAAAGATAATCTTGGAGCAAATTCATCAATTTTTAATCCCGCTTTCAATCCTGTTCTTATATACTCCAATCCATCCGCAAGGGTATAAGCCAACTCAATATCTGCTGTTCCTCCCGCTTCTTGGATGTGGTAACCCGAGATAGAAATCGAATTGAATTTGGGCATATTTTCGGCAGTATATTCAAAAATATCCGAGATAATTCTCATGGAGGGAGCAGGAGGATAGATGTAGGTATTTCGTACCATAAATTCCTTCAGGATATCGTTTTGTATAGTTCCGGAAAGCAATTCAGGTGTTATTCCTTGTTCTTCGGCTGCCACAATATAAAAAGCCATGATGGGAATAACCGCTCCGTTCATGGTCATAGAAACCGACATTTTATCCAAAGGAATTTGGTCGAACAAGGTTTTCATATCCAACACCGAATCAATGGCAACACCGGCTTTTCCCACATCGCCCACCACACGCTCATGATCACTGTCGTATCCTCTGTGGGTAGCTAAATCAAATGCGACAGACAATCCTTTTTGCCCTGCGGCTAAGTTTCTTCTGTAAAACGCATTGGATTCTTCTGCATTACTAAATCCTGCGTATTGTCTTATTGTCCAGGGTCTTATTGCGTACATTGTGGAATATGGCCCACGTAAATTTGGAGCAATACCAGCCACAAAATCTAAATGGCTCAATTCTTCCGAATCTTTGCTTGTATAATAGGATTTAAGTTCTATTCCTTCGTTGGTGTTCCAATTTTTTGTTTTCATCTTGGAAACGGAACTCGGAGAAATATCGGAATAGTTAAGTTTGGTAAAATCTGGTTTCATAGGGCTAAAATTACAGAAAAATAATTGTTTGATTAAAATAGAATAGGTTTATCTTTTTTCATTCAACAATAATCTTCACGGGTTTGGAGAACCGTTGAGAATTGGATAGAATGACAATTTGTGAGCAACTTGTTGACTGAACAAATCCCGAATCAAACAACAAACAGCCAATAGCGAACTCATAAATAATCAGGTAGAGCAGAGTAGAATTAACTTTGAGCGCGAGGTATTCATCCAAGCGACACAGTTTAATCTGATGAATAGGCAAGTAGAAATTGCCAAAAAATCAAGAGAAGTTGCCGAAAAAAGGTACTTTGTGGCAAAGCAACGGTTTTTGATAGGGAAAAGTGATATTTTGACTTTCAATAATTCTCTCACAGAAAGAAATCAGGCGGTAAACTCCTATAACCAAACCTTGATGCAGTATTGGACATTTTATTATCAGTTGAGAAAATTAACTCATTTTGATTTTGAAAACAACCAAGTGATTAAATTTGAAAGCTCCTTGTAACTCCAAAGGATTTGTCTTAAATTCAGTTTGACTAAATAATATCATTATGAAACATTTTTATTTTTTACTTCCATTACTCTTTCTGTCTTTGTCGGTGTTCTCGCAAGACAATACGCATGACGAGATAGAAGTCAAGTTTGCAACTCCTTTTTCGTGGGAAATTTACCAACCATTGCAAGTATCAGAAAATGATTCTATTCCGGCTCTTCACTCTATGTTCGCAGCAGGAATTGAATGGCAAATTCTTGTGAAAAAACTGAAGATAAGTTTTGGGTCTAATTTTGGGTTCTCTACCCAAGAAAAATTTGGTTACGAAAGTCAAGTATCTTCGGTAAGTTTCGAACTATATGGCGGTAGGATGTTTAAGCTGGTCAAGTGGTGTTCCCTAGCTCCAGAAATTGGGTACAATTTTGTAGGGTACACTTATTCACTCGCAAACACGAATCAAGTATTGGATTTCGATCAAGTGTTCGAAACAAATATTCGTCAGTTTCATAACTCAGCCCATCGGATTGTGCCAAGGCTTTCTTTCCATCTTTTCAAAGAATTTCAAGTATCTACCTCTTACCATTGGGCAGTTTTTCAAAACAGGTGGAAAGTAGACCAAGGAAAATTATTAAATTCGCCCCGAGAAAATTTTTCTGCTTGGCGCTTTACCATTGGGTATTACTTTTAATCGTGTAAAATCTTCGAAATATTCGGCTTAAAATAATTTGGGCCCTTCATCACCTTACCATCTTCCCGATAAATGGGTTTTCCGTCTGCGCCTAATTTACTCATATTGCTTCGTTGAATTTCTTCAAACACTTCGGCTATTTTGTGCTGCATTCCGTGAGACAGAATTGTTCCACATAGTATGTACAACATATCACCTAGGGCATCTGCAACTTCCACCAAATCGTTGTTTTTAGCAGCTTCGAGGTATTCTTCGTTTTCCTCTCGCAGTAATTCAAAACGGAGATCAATTACTTGTTCACCAATTTCGGTTTTAGGAGATTCTTCGTTGTTGATTCCAAAAGATTCATGAAATTTTTTTACGTGATTAATAAGAGTATCTAGGGTTATTTCTTTGCTCATTCTGCGCTGTTTGTTTGTTCTAATACGTATTCTATTGCCTCTATTCTGGCCTTTGTTTTTTTGTTTGCTTCAATTATTTTCCACGGACACTGTTCGGTGTCTGTTTTGGCAAACATTTCTTTTTTATACTTTGTAAATTCATCCCACAATTCATGAGCTCTCAAATCCACTGGCGAAAGTTTCCACTTTTTGAGCGAATCGGTCCTCAATTCTTCAAACCTCCGCGCTTGTTCATCTTTTGTGATGGAAAAGTACAGTTTAATTAATTTAATTCCAGAATCGGTAAACATTTTTTCAAAAGAATTTACCTGCATCATGAATTCTTGATATTGTTTTTCTGTGCAAAACTTCATGGCAGGTTCTACCACGGCTCGGTTGTACCAACTTCTGTCGAAAAAAATAATTTCTCCTGGATTTGGAAGGTGATTCACATACCTCTGAAAATACCATTGTCCTTTTTCTTCAATACTCGGCTTTGGAAGAGCTATGATGCGAAAATGTCTGGGATTCAGTCGAGCGGTCATCCTTCTTATCGCTCCTCCTTTTCCTGCAGAATCTCTGCCTTCAAAGAGGATAACAATCTTTTCATTGTTTTGAATAACTCTCTCTTGAAGACCGATTAATTTTTCTTGAAGCTTACGAAGTTTCACCTCATATTTTGTTGCTTTTAGTGCTTTTGGAATATCCAAAGGCTTGGTGCCTAAGAGCTTTTTAAGCCCTATTTTGCTATTTAGTAATTCTATGTCTTGGTCAGTTAGTTCCATCAATCAAATTGTTTTAAGTGTCTGTAATACCTCGCAATTACATTGGGGTCTGGCAATAAATTTGCTTTCGCATCAGATTTACCCTCATAATCAAATTGAGACAACACATAGCGCATACTCTCGAGTCGGGCAGTTCGTTTGTCGTTCGTTTTTACAATGATCCAAGGACTAAAATCGGTATGTGTTTTAGAAAACATCAATTCTTTGTACTTCGTGTATTCATCCCACAATCTCTGTCCTTCTTTATCCACCGGGCTAAATTTCCATCTCTTAAGCGGATTTGCAATCCTCGAAGCAAAACGCTTGGCTTGTTCTTCTTTGGTGATGGAAAACCAAAACTTAATGACTGTAACTCCATCTTCGTACAACATATGTTCAAATTCAGGAACCTGAACCATAAATTGGTTGTACTGGTCATCTGAGCAAAAACCCATGACCGGTTCTACCACGGCTCTATTGTACCAACTACGATCAAAAAACACAATTTCTCCCGGATTAGGCAGTTCCCTGATGTATCTCCTAAAGTACCATTGTCCTTTTTCCATTTCGGTAGGTTTGCTCAGCGCAACTACTCGCATGGCTCTGGGATTCAAATGTTCTGTAAATCGCTTAATTGATCCACCTTTTCCAGCAGCATCTCTTCCTTCAAACAGGACGGCAACACGCAAATTATTGTCCGAAATCCACTTTTGAAGATTTACCAATTCTGCTTGCAATTTTTTTAATTGCTTTTCATATTCCAAATCCCATTTAAACTTGGCCAACTTTACGTTTCGTTCCTCAGCCAAATTATAAATGTCCTTCCTGCTTTGTAAGGATTCAAAATCCTCTCTATCTAAAAACATACTTCGTCTACTTTGTAAATCAAATTAAGAAAAAAAATAACAAATTAAAGAACAAAAGAGGTTAATTATTCTTTAGAATTAGCTCATGGAAAAACTAATTGATAACTCCTGGCGATCAATTGTATTTCAAACGTAGATAAAAGTAAATTTGTGTGGGAAAGTTCGAAGAATTCTTAACTTTTTTTAACACTAGAATTTATACATTGTAGCGTAAAATTATTTTTTTTGTAGCACAAATTATTAGAATATGGAAGAACAATTAAGAGGCAGTGGAAATGAAGTAGAATCGACCACTACCGATATTCAGCAATTAAATGAGAGGATTAAAGAAGAGAGTGCTTTTGTGAGTCTTTTGACTCAAGAAATAAGTAAGGTAATTGTGGGGCAAGAGCAAATGGTCGAACGTTTACTCATTGGACTTCTCTCTAATGGTCATGTCTTGTTGGAGGGAGTTCCAGGATTGGCAAAAACATTAGCTATCAATACTTTATCTAAGGCTGTGAACGTGAATTTTAGTAGAATTCAATTCACACCCGATTTGCTTCCTGCCGATTTGGTAGGAACCATGATTTACAACCAGAAAAAGGAAGATTTTACTATTAAAAAAGGTCCTATTTTCTCCAATTTTGTTTTGGCAGATGAAATTAACCGTGCCCCCGCGAAAGTACAAAGTGCTTTGCTGGAAGCCATGCAAGAGCGACAAATTACTATTGGGGATGAAACCCATAAATTACCCGAACCTTTTTTGGTTCTTGCCACTCAAAACCCAATAGAACAAGAGGGAACCTATCCATTACCCGAAGCACAAGTAGATAGATTTATGCTAAAAGTGGTGTTGGATTATCCCAAAAAAGAAGAAGAAAAATTAATCATTAGAAGTAATATTTCGTCTAAACCATTTCCTACTCCAAATCCAGTAATCAATCCCGACCAAATATTGAAAGCAAGGGAAGTGGTGAGAGAAGTGTACATGGATGAAAAAATAGAGCAATATATTGTAGATATTGTGGGAGTGACTAGATATCCTACTGAAAATGGGCTAGAAGAACTAGAATCACTTATTGAGTTTGGTGGTTCTCCAAGAGCAAGTATTAGTTTGGCTTTAGCCGCAAAAGCTTACGCTTTTATCAACCACAGAGGTTATGTAATTCCTGAAGATGTGCGTGCCATTTGCAAAGACGTGCTAAGACACAGAATAGGATTGAGCTACGAAGCAGAAGCTGAGAACATCACTGTTTCTCAGATTATTGATACAATATTGAATAAGGTGCAGGTACCGTAGAGCACGAAGTGGGAAGTTGGAAGTTGAAAGTGGGAAGAGGGATGCACCAAGAGGGAAGTTCTGTTGCTGATGGAAAGTGTTTTGGGTGAATTATGGAAAATTAAGAAGAATATGAAGTTTAAATTTGACAAGTTCCATGACGATTCTTATAACTTGATGAATATGATGATAGGATTTAAAAATAAAATTAAGTAGAACGAAGCACGAAGTTGAGAGTCAGAAGTTGTATTTCAAATACACTTCGAGCTTCTGACTTTGAGCTTTCAACTAAAATATGGAGACGAAAGAACTACTAAAAAAAGTCAGAAAGATTGAGATTAAGACCAAAGGTCTGTCCAATCAGATTTTCTCGGGCGAATACCATTCGGCATTCAAGGGGAGAGGAATGACTTTTTCTGAGGTTCGCGAATATGCACATGGGGACGAAATAAGAACGATTGATTGGAATGTAACCGCCCGTTTTGGGAAACCACATGTAAAAGTTTTTGAGGAAGAAAG
>JALRIS010000107.1 GCA_023255335.1 Flavobacteriales bacterium
TTAAGACCTTGGCCATGGATTATTGTCGGTCTTTGTGCCTTAGTGGTGTATCCAGAGTTATCGCAAGCCGAATCTGGAAAAGGATTTGTCAAAGCAATGAATGAATTTATGCCTTCTGGGCTTAAGGGGCTTTTGTTCACTGCTTTTTTGGGAGCTTATATGAGCACAATATCAACTCAACTCAATTGGGGCGCTAGTTACCTAACCAATGATTTGTACAAAAGAAACTTCGGAAAAAAATCTAGTCAACAAAGACTTGTGCGAGTTGGAAAGCTTTTTACTGTGCTTATAATGCTGGTAGCTGTTATTACCACCACATTTATAGAAACTATTGATGGAGCTGCCCGATTTTTAATTGGTTCTTCTGCCGGTCTTGGTGCTGTATTAATCTTGAGGTGGTATTGGTGGAGAATAAATATATGGAGCGAAATAAGTGCAACCTTATCGCCAGTGCTCGGGTACAGTTTAGCAAAATTTGTTCTTGCTCCAAGGTTTGAGTCACCGATAGGTAATTCATTTGTAGAAAACGAAGGAATTATTTTGGTAACTACCTTATTTACTACGGTGGTTTGGTTAATCGTCACTTTTGCAACCAAACCTACCTCAACAAAAAAACTCACCTCTTTTTACCAAAAAGTAAAACCTGATGGGGTATGGAAACCGTTTAGACCTATTTCAGAAAAGAAAACCTCCCCCCTATTATACCTAGCAATTTGTTGGATAACTTCCGTTTGGATGACTTACTCCGTGCTATTTTTTATCGGAAAATTAATATTTAAGGAGTGGAATTCTGTAATGATTTGGGGAGTGAGTTCGTTACTCAGTTATCTCCTTTTTAGGGTATTTTTGAACAAGACCTCCCTCATGGAAAAAGAAGTAAAAGCACATGAATAAAAACAATACATGGTTTGCCAGTTGGTTTGACTCTCCTCACTACCATATTTTATACAAACATAGAGATTACAAAGAAGCAGAATTCTTTCTGAAGAATTTAACTGACTTTCTTCGTCCCAAAAAATCTGATAAAATTTTGGATCTCGCCTGCGGTTCTGGAAGACATTCTATCTTTTTGAACTCTCTTGGATTTGATGTTACTGGGGTAGACTTATCACCAAACAGCATTGAAACAGCAAATAAATCGAAAAACGATCGACTGAAATTTGATGTTCATGATATGCGCGAAGTGTATCAGGAAGAAGGGTTTGATTTTGTCTTTAATATGTTTACCAGTTTTGGTTATTTCGATTCAAACGAAGAAAACATAAAGATGATTCAGTCTATCGAAAAAACATTAAAACCAGAAGGTGTTTTTGTTCTTGATTTTTTCAATGCCGACCGGGTAAAAAGAGAATTGGTAAAACAAGAAATCAAAGAGATAGACGGAGTTCAATTTGAATTAACAAGAGAATTGGTAGACGGAAAAATAATAAAACACATTGAGTTTACTGAACAAAACGAGCAATTTAGTTTCCGTGAAGAAGTACAAGCGATAGACCTGGAAGAATTTCAGCAGTTATTTTCTCAATCTGGATTAAAAATCATTGCTACCTTTGGCGACTATTTTCTCAATGAATTTAGTCACCAAAATTCGGAGAGACTCATTTTGATAGCTAAAAAAATAAATGGATAATTTTTACACATATGTACTTTTATCAGGTATTGTTATGCTTGGTGGAGGGTTGGTTTATTTTCTCAAAGAGCAAATTACCAGTGGACTAAAATATCTTCTGGCCTTTAGTGGTGCTTTCATGTTGGGAATTGCAGCTTTACACCTAATTCCTGAAGTGTATGCCAATCACGAAACATCTATTGGGATTTTTGTTTTGCTTGGATTTTTGATTCAACTCGTATTGGAGTATTTTTCGCAAGGAATAGAACATGGTCACATCCATGCTCACAAAAATGCGAGTAGTAAATTCTTTGCACCGTTACTTATCAGTTTGTGTATTCACGCATTTTTGGAGGGATTACCTCTGGCAAACGAAACCTTAGGTCACAATCATTCTCACGGATTTACTCATTCCGATGAGCATTCATTTTTGATCAGTATTTTACTCCACAAATTCCCAATTGCAATTGCCTTGATGACATTATTTATAAAATCGAATGTCGCCATCAACAAAGCTTTCTTTTGGCTGTTTATTTTTTCGTTAATGGCACCACTAGGTAATCTAGTGGCCTTGTACTTTATGGAGTTTTTTGAAGCAAACGGCAATATGATGAACAAAATATTGGCTGTGGTTGTAGGGATGTTTTTGCATATTTCCACAACCATTTTGTTTGAAACAGACGAAAGTCACAAATTCAATTTAGCTAAATTAGTGTTAGTGATTTCTGGCGGGTTTATTGCCTTTCTCGTAGCCTAGTCGAGCAGAGGCAAACCAAATCTGTTTTCTACTTTTTGTTCAATCTTCTTGAATAATTGGGTAGGTTTGTAAGTACGCCAGTTATCCATCTCAAAATCTTCACCACAGAGCACATAATTATCAATATTAGCCTCTTGAAATTCTTCCAAAACATGGGGATGAAAATTCAAAAACACAATCCAGCCCTCTTCTAATTCCTCGTACCACTCCTCATAATACAGGTCATCTGAACTGTGAAAGTTGAGCACATTCTCTCCGATGAGAATAAATTTATCTATTCCCTCACCCATTAGAATCTCTAGGACTTCAAGTTTCAGGTTCATGATGTCGTTCTCAATACAATCATTCCACTCACCTATCAGCTCTATAATCGCAAAATTTTTGTCGTAATCTGCAAAGATTATTTTTACAAACAAGGTTTCAGAACCAAAATCATCCCATTGGGGATGCAACAAAAAATTATACACCTTATTCGTAAACTCAAACTCGCTGTATTCTCTTTCAAAAAAAGGAGAGCGATAATCCTCTGAGGCTACATACAGATTTCTCCAATTGTAGAAAGGTTCTATTGCGTGCATAGGGATAAATTATTTCTTTCAAAAGTATTAAAAAAAAACTCTGAAAGTGAAAAAATAATCTGAACTAATCGGAGATAAATTAATTTGCCGTGGAGCTTATTTCCTTATATTTGAATAACGAAATCTAACCCTTCAATCTATGAGACTATTTGGTAAACAAAAATCTATTTCGTCCTATTCTTTACCCACGGACGATTACTTTAACTCATTAAGAGACAAAGAGTTTTCGAGGCTAGATAAGTTGGGTCAAACTTACCTAGATTTTACGGGTGGTAACCTTCACCCATCCTCACTCTTGGAGATGCATTACCAATTACTCCAGAAAACAATTTTGGGCAATCCTCACTCCACTAATCCCAGTTCGCAAATGTCAACCAAATTGGTGGAAGAAGCGCGAAATAAAATTCTGCAGTATTTTAACGCAGACGATTACTATTGTATTTTCACCTCAAATGCCTCAGGCGCTTTAAAAATTGTGGGCGAATGTTACCCTTTTGAAGATAACGGACATTTTTTACTTATTTCGGACAATCACAACTCTGTAAACGGCATAAGAGAATATTGTAAATCAAAAGGAGGAGACTTTACATACTCACCAATTAGACAATCGGACTTGCGGATAGATGAGCAAAAATTGGAAGAAAACTTACGCTCTTTTGACCATAAAAAAAATAAATTATTTGGTTTTCCTGCCCAATCAAATGTTTCGGGAGTAAAACACGATTGGAAATGGGTAGAAATTGCCAAAAAACAAGGATGGGATGTTTTGTTAGATGCAGCAGCTTTCGTTCCTACTTGTAAACTGGACTTAAAACAAGTTCAACCTGACTTTGTCTCCGTTTCGTTTTACAAAATTTTTGGATTCCCTACAGGTATTGGATGTTTATTGGTAAAGAAAGATTCTTTCCCAAAGTTAAAAAAACACTGGTTTGCTGGCGGCACAGTGGATTACGTATCGGTAAAAGAAAGTAACCACCTACTAATTGCCAATCACGAAAGATTTGAAAATGGTACCTTAAACTATTTGGATATACCGGCAGTAAAATTAGGTCTCGATTTTATTGAATCTATTGGTATTGAAAGAATTAGAACCAGAATAGTTGAGTTAACGGGATTGTTCCTTCAGGAAATGGCCAACAAAAAGCATAGTAATGGGACTTCGGTTGTAAGATTATTTGGTCCTCAAGACACTGACCAAAGAGGTGGAACTGTTATATTAAATTTTCAAGATCCAGAAGGAAATACTTTTCCATTTGATTGGGTGGAACACCAGGCAAACAAGGAATTAATCTCAATTCGTTCTGGCTGTTTTTGTAATCCAGGAATTGATGAGATAAACCATTGCATTTCTAACGAAGAAATGACTCAATATTTCACGAGTAGAAAAGAAAAAGAATTTGATTCCACCACGGGATATTTGAAGTACATGTCTCAACAAATTGGGAGAATGAGGGGAGCGACACGCGTATCGTTTGGGATTGCCACTACCACCAAAGACATTGAAAAATTTGTAAAATTTGTCTCTAAACTTCAAAACAAATCGGTGAAGGATATAGATGAACTGAAAGGCGGTGGTGTTCTCAAATAGACAACACCTCCACTAAACCAACTAGGCTTGGATTAAGTTCTTTTGTGTGTTTGATGGCCTTATCAAAATCGGTAAGGGTAATCTTATTATTGACCATTCCCACCATTTTGTTACTCTCTCCTTTTAGTAATTTTTCTACTGCAGCATTTCCTAGTTGGCTTGCCAGCACTCTATCCCGAGCAGAAGGCGATCCACCTCGCTGAATATGTCCTAAAACCACCACTCGAGTATCATAAAAATCAAATTTTTGTTTCACTTTGGCTGCGATTTCATAAGCTCCTCCTTCGTCATCTCCTTCAGCCACAATCACAATCCCACTTGATTTACTCTTTCTTCTTCCTTGTTCCAATTTTACTATCAATTGATCAATGTATGTTTTGGTTTCTGGAACTAATACTGCTTCGGCACCTGTTGCAATTCCACTTCTAAGGGCTATAAAACCTGCATCTTTCCCCATCACTTCGATGAAAAACAACCTATTGTGAGAACTTGCCGTGTCTCTAATTTTATCCACCGCTTCTATCACCGTATTTAGGGCTGTATCATAACCGATGGTGTTGTCTGTCCCAAACAAATCATTGTCAATTGTTCCTGGAACCCCTATAAACGGGATACTATATTCCAAATTAAACACACTAGCTCCAGTAAAAGTTCCATCACCTCCTATGGCAATGATGCCCTCAATGTTGGCTTTTTTCATGTTCTCAAATGCCTTTTTTCTCCCTTCTCTTGTCAGAAAACTTGTACTTCTTGCTGACTTAAGAATGGTGCCCCCTCGTTGAATAATATTTGCGACTGAATGTGATTCTAACGGCACAAAATCTGCCTCGACAAGTCCATTATATCCGCGTTGAATACCCACAACTTCTACTCCGTGAAATACGGCAGTTCTTACCACCGCTCTTATACATGCATTCATTCCAGGGGAATCTCCTCCTGATGTAAATATTCCTATTTTATTCATCTACACTCATTTTTGATTAACTCTATCCTCAAATTAATGTTTAAAGATAGGGATTCGTTAAAATCATTACTTAAAAACTATTACTTTTGTGCATGGGAAAGATACTTGCCATTGATTATGGAATGAAAAGGACGGGAATCGCTATCACCGATAGTTCCAAAATATTTGCAACCGGACTTACAACCGTTGCTAGCAATGAGATATATACTTTCCTTACCAAACTAATGGAGGAAGAAGAGTTAGAAACAATAGTGGTGGGAAAACCAATGAATTTGCAAAACCTACCCACCGATGCCACAAAACCTTCCGATACTTTAGCAAAAAAATTAGCCAAGTTGTATCCACAGTTAAACATTGAAAGAGTAGACGAACGATTTACCTCAAAGCTGGCCAAAAAAGCTATGTTTGAAGGAGGAATGAAAAAAAAAGACAGACGAGATAAAAAAATGGTAGACAAGGTTAGTGCAACAATAATTCTTCAAAGCTATTTGGACTCTCTCTCCTATTCTTATTTAAAATAATAAACATGATATTACCAATTTACGCATACGGACATCCTATTTTACGCAAAGAAACAGAAGAAATTGAGGAATTAAACGAAGAAATAAAGACATTAATCGACAATATGTTTGAAACAATGTATGGTTCTCACGGTGTGGGTCTTGCTGCTCCTCAGATAGGAAAAGCGCTTCGTTTATTTATTGTTGATGCTTCTCCTTTTGCGGAAGACGAAGCCGAAAATGAGGAGGAAGAAAAAGAAAATGAATTTTTGAAAGATTTTAAACGCGTTTTTATCAACCCTATCATCGAAGAAGAACACGGAGAGGAATGGGGGTTTGAAGAGGGATGTCTTAGTATTCCTGGAATAAGAGAAGAAGTGTGGAGAAAAGACAAGGTAGTGCTCTCGTACTACAATGAAAATTGGGAACTCGTAGAAGAAGAATTTACCGGACTTGCCGCACGAGTGGTTCAGCACGAATACGATCATATAGAAGGAAAACTATTTACCGACTACCTTTCGCCTATGAAAAGAAGACTGAACAAAAGAAAATTAATTGATATTAGTAAGGGAATTGTTCCGGTGAAATACAAAATGAAATTTCCTAAATAACACAGATCATTGAGTAGTCTCACCAAAATAAGAGTTGGCGGTGTTCCCGAACACTTTAATTTACCTTGGCATTTAGCTCTAGAAAACGGATTGTTTGAAAAGGAGGGAATTGAAGTAGAATGGACAGTTTTTAAAGGGGGCACCGGTCAAATGACGCGAGCTTTGAGAGAGAATGAAATTGATGTGTGCATTTTGTTGACAGAGGGAATTATCGCAGATATTGTAAATGGAAATCCGGCTAAATTAATAGGAAAGTACCTGAACACTCCACTTATTTGGGGAGTGTACACAGGAATACACAACTCTGTTACCCATTATGGCGAAATCTATGACAAGCAATATGCCATCAGTAGATTTGGGTCTGGTTCTCACTTAATGCCTATTGTAGATGCCAATTCCAAAAAAATAAAACTGAAGCATAGTCAGTTTGAAGTAATAAAAAATTTGGATGGCGCTCTAGAATCGTTAGCTACAAATGCTACCGATGCTTTTTATTGGGAAAAATACACCACCAAACCTTATGTGGATAGCGGTTTACTGAAGCATTTGGGAGATTATGTGACACCTTGGCCGTGTTTTATGATGGCCGCTACAAACTCTGTCTTGGAGCGTGCCCACGAATCTATCGAGAGGTTGAAAAAAGTTATCTATTTCACCACCAAGCAATTTATGACCTCTCCCACTGCTATCAAAGAAGTAAGTGAGAGGTATCACCAAAAGATTGAAGACGTAGAAGCTTGGTTCCATGCCACAGAATGGAGTACGAATGATGATATTTCAGATAAATTATTGGAAAACGTATTGCATACACTAAAGGTGGCGGAAATCATTGAACACAAGCCGGCACTCTCCTCTTTTAGGGCATAATAAAAGAGCCTCCCTTATTAGGAGACTCTGTCAAACGGTGTTTACAAGTTTTTGTTACAAATCTTCGAATTTCACATCCGATGAATAATCTTCTGGATTGTCTTCCTTATAATTTCCAGTAGCTCTCAATTCTTCGATTTTTGACAATACGTCTTCAAATCCGTTTTTGAATTTTTCAAAATCTTCTTTGTACAAGAACAATTTGTGTTTTTCGAAAAAGAATTCTCCATCGTCTTTGTACTTCTTTTTACTTTCTGTGATAGTCACGTACAAGTCATTACCTCTTGTAGCTTTTACATCAAAAAAATAAGTTCTCTTCCCTGCTCTTACTGCATTAGAATAAATCTCATCTCTGTTCATTACATCATCCATCAATTCATTGTTTTATGTTAATACAAAACAAACTTACTAAAAAATGTATTGTTAAACCAATATTTTAAAAAGGGATTTATCGCTTTTTAAGGTCTTTTTTTCTATTATCTTTACTCTTGAATGAAGAAAAAAAATCAAAAAATACAGTCAACTACATTGTATGCAATTCTTATTACCATTGTATTACATATGATGGCTTTTCTTTATGTTAATCTTTCTACTCTCCAAACTGAATTCCCAATTCTCAATGAGGCTGCCATTCTTGAACTAGACTTTCGAGAACCAGAAGAAATTGAACAACTTCTGGAACCTCCTGAACCAGTGATTGATGAATCAAATCAAGCGATTAAGGATCTCATGCAAGACATACAAGATATTCGAAAGAAGAGTAGAACAAATTTTAGTGAGAGTCAAATTAGTAAACAAGTTGAGAATGAGGTGATAGAAAGAAACAACC
>JALRIS010000111.1 GCA_023255335.1 Flavobacteriales bacterium
CTAAGAGTTTAATCAGCAAGATTTAGAATAAAAGGATTTAAATCAACAATTTTACATGGCTAATATAAAGTTCGACCCAATAAGAGTAAACTTCTCTTCTAATCACAATAAATTTGATTACCCGGATTTCTTAGAAATTCAATTGGAATCATTTACAAACTTTTTTCAACTAGAAACGGCACCAGACAGAAGAGCAGACGAAGGTCTATTTAAGGTGTTTAGTGAAAATTTTCCAATAACAGATACGAGAAATCAATTCGTATTGGAATTCATCGATTACTTCGTGGATCCACCACGTTACTCAATCACTGAGTGTATCGATAGAGGATTAACCTACAGTGTTCCTCTCAAAGCAAAATTAAAACTTTACTGTACTGATCCAGAACATGAGGATTTTGAAACGATAGTTCAGGATGTATACCTAGGAACTATTCCTTACATGTCTCCAAAAGGATCATTTATTATAAATGGTGCTGAACGTGTGATTGTATCGCAACTTCACAGATCTCCAGGTGTTTTCTTTGGACATAGTACTCACGCAAATGGTACCAAACTATATTCAGCAAGAGTAATTCCTTTTAAAGGTTCTTGGATTGAATTTGCAACAGATATCAACGATATTTTATATGCCTACATAGACAGAAAGAAAAAGCTTCCTGTAACAACTTTGTTAAGAGCGATAGGTTTCGAAACGGATAAAGATATCCTTGAAATTTTTGACCTTGCTCACGAAGTAAGTGTTAGTAAATCATCTAAAAAGAAACTGGTAGGTTCTAAATTGGCCGCAAGAGTTCTGAAAACTTGGGTAGAGGATTTCGTTGATGAAGATACAGGTGAAGTAGTATCTATTGAGAGAAATGAAGTGGTATTAGACCGAGACATTGTTCTAACCGAAGAAAATATTGATTTAATTATCGAAGAAGGTGTTAAGAAAATAATTATTAACAAAGAAGATATTACGGCTTCTAACTTCTCAATTATCTATAATACTTTACAAAAAGATACTTCTAACTCAGAAAAAGAAGCGGTAGAGCATATCTATAGACAACTAAGAAATGCTGAACCACCAGACATTGATACTGCCAGAGGAGTAATTGATAAATTATTTTTCTCAGAAGCGAGGTATGATTTAGGAGAAGTAGGTCGATACAGAATTAACAAAAAATTGGGTACTGACCTTGGAATGGACCAGAGAGTTCTTACAAGAGAAGATATCATTAATATTATTAAGTATTTGATAGAGTTGATTAATGCAAAAGCAGAAATTGATGACATTGATCACTTGAGTAATAGACGTGTGAGAACAGTTGGAGAGCAATTGTACAACCAATTTGGAGTAGGGCTGGCACGTATGTCCAGAACAATCCGTGAAAGAATGAACGTGAGAGACAATGAAGTCTTTACACCAGCTGATTTGATTAATGCGAAAGCATTGTCCTCAGTAATTAATTCATTCTTTGGAACGAATCAGTTATCTCAATTTATGGATCAAACAAATCCATTGGCCGAGGTTACGCACAAAAGAAGATTGTCTGCCCTTGGGCCTGGAGGTCTTTCTAGAGAAAGAGCAGGATTTGAGGTAAGAGATGTTCACTATACACACTACGGAAGGTTGTGTACGATAGAAACACCTGAAGGACCGAACATTGGTCTTATTTCTTCGTTGTGTGTGTATGCAAAAATAAATAAACTTGGATTTATCGAAACTCCTTACTGGGAAATTGAGAAAGGAAAAGTTCAACTTGAGAAAGGACCTGTATATTTAAGTGCAGAGGAGGAAGATAATACGATTATCGCCCAACTAAATACTGAAATAGATAAGAAAGGAAACTTTAAAACGGATGAAGTTAAGGCGAGACTTGAAGGTGATTTTCCATTGGTAGACCCAAGTACATTGAAATACATGGATGTGGGTGCCAACCAGATTGCTTCAATCGCAGCGTCTCTGATTCCATTCTTGGAGCATGATGATGCCAACAGAGCCTTGATGGGATCTAACATGCAACGTCAAGCGGTACCTTTATTGGTTCCAAATTCACCAATTGTGGGAACTGGAATTGAAGGACTGGTAGCAAGAGACTCAAGAACATTAATCAATGCAGAAGGAGATGGTGTTGTAGATTATGTGGATGCTGAAAAGATTATCATTGAGTACGATAGAACTGAAACTGAAAAATTAGTTTCGTTTGATGGAGATAAAAAGGAGTACAATCTTATTAAATTTCAGAAAACAAACCAAAACACTTGTATCAACCTGAAGCCTCTAGTAAAGGTGGGTGAAAAAGTGAAAAAGGGTCAAATTCTATCGGAAGGATATGCAACACAAAAAGGAGAATTGGCAATAGGTCAAAACTTGAAAGTGGCGTTTATGCCATGGAAAGGGTACAACTTTGAGGATGCTATCGTAATCTCTGAAAGAGTAGTAAGAGATGATGTTTTTACCTCTCTTCATATAGATGAATATACCCTAGAAGTAAGAGATACTAAAAGAGGATTGGAGGAATTGACCTCTGATATTCCAAATGTAAGTGAGGAAGCTACTAAGAACTTAGATGAAAACGGAATCATAAGAGAAGGAGCAGAGATAAAAGAAGGGGATATTTTGATTGGAAAGATTACTCCAAAAGGTGAGTCTGATCCTTCGCCAGAAGAAAAGTTGTTAAGAGCTATCTTTGGAGACAAAGCAGGAGATGTGAAAGATGCATCGCTAAAAGCTTCCCCGTCATTAAGAGGAGTTGTAGTAAATAAGAAATTGTTTGCTCGTTCAGTGAAAGATAGAAAATCTAGAGCTGCAGACAAAGCCCTTTTATTGGAAGTAGAAGCAGAATACAACAAAGATTATGCATCTTTAAAAAATGTATTGATAGAAAAATTATTGAAATTAATTGGTACTAACAAGAGTGCTGGTATATTCAATAACTACAAAGAGGAAATAATCAAAAAAGGAATTAAGATTACTGCTAAGAATCTTGAAAAAATCGACTTCACCATCATTAGTTCAGAAAATTGGACTACCGATGAGGAGATCAATGCAAACATTGCTAAATTATTACACAACTTTAGTATCAAAGCCAATGATTTACTTGGAGCTTACAAGAGAAAACAATTTAAAGTAACCGTTGGGGATGAACTTCCAAATGGAATTGTAAAGCTTGCCAAGGTATATATAGCCAAAAAGAGAAAACTAAAAGTTGGAGATAAGATGGCAGGACGTCACGGAAACAAGGGAATTGTATCAAGAATTGTAAGAGATGAAGATATGCCATTCTTGGATGACGGAACTCCAGTAGATATTGTACTTAATCCATTGGGTGTACCTTCAAGGATGAACCTCGGACAGATTTATGAAACTGTACTAGGATGGGCAGGTGAAAAACTTGGTAAAAAATTCGCAACTCCTATTTTTGACGGAGCAACAATTGACCAGATTAATAGCTTCACGGACGAAGCAGGTGTTCCAAGATTTGGAAAAACTTATTTGTATGATGGAGGTTCTGGTGAACGATTCGATCAACCAGCCACTGTCGGAATTATCTACATGCTGAAGTTAAGTCACATGGTTGACGATAAGATGCATGCAAGATCTATTGGACCATACTCATTAATTACGCAACAACCGCTTGGAGGTAAGGCGCAGTTTGGAGGTCAAAGATTTGGAGAAATGGAGGTATGGGCTCTTGAAGCATTTGGAGCAGCTCACATTTTGAGAGAAATATTAACAGTAAAATCTGATGATGTTTACGGAAGAATGAAAACGTATGAAGCCATTGTAAAAGGTGACAACATACCTGAGCCAGGAATCCCAGAATCATTCAATGTACTTATGCATGAGTTGAAAGGTTTAGGATTGACCCTTACTTTAGATTAATTTTTATTACACATTTTAAAATAACTGTAACCTATGTCATACAGGAAAAATAACCAGCAAGAACCTCAAAAGTTCAACAAAATAACCATTAGTCTATCTTCTCCAGAAACTATTTTGGAGAGTTCTCATGGTGAAGTACTGAAGCCAGAAACTATCAATTACAGAACCTACAAACCAGAAAGAGATGGATTGTTTTGTGAGAGAATTTTTGGTCCAGTAAAGGATTACGAATGTTACTGTGGAAAATACAAAAGAATCAGATACAAAGGAATTGTATGTGATAGATGTGGAGTAGAAGTAACAGAAAAGAAAGTTAGAAGAACGAGAACTGGGCACATCCAATTAGTTGTGCCAGTTGCTCATATTTGGTATTTTAAATCGTTACCTAATAAAATTGGATACCTTTTAGGATTGCCAACAAAAAAATTGAACCAAATTATCTACTATGAAAGATACGTAGTGATTCAGGCTGCCGGAACTATAAACGCTGAAGGTGAGCCAGTTCAATTCATGGACTTCCTTACGGAAGAGGAATATTTAGATATTCTCGAAAAACAACCGAAAGAAAGTTTGTATTTAGATGATTCTGACCCAAATAAATTCATCGCTAAGATGGGAGCTGAAGCTCTTTATGATTTATTGAAAGGCTTAGATCTAGATGAATTATCTTACAACCTAAGACATCAAGCTAACACAGAAACATCTCAACAAAGAAAGGCAGAGGCGCTAAAGAGATTGCAAGTGGTGGAAGGGATGAGAAACTCTGTAAACAGAGCGGTAGAAAACCGACCTGAATGGATGATTGTAAAAGTTGTTCCTGTAATTCCACCGGAATTGAGACCACTTGTGCCATTGGATGGAGGTAGATTTGCTACTTCAGATTTAAATGACTTGTACAGAAGAGTAATTATCAGAAACAACCGTCTGAAGAGATTGATTGAAATCAAAGCACCAGAGGTAATTTTGAGAAACGAAAAGAGAATGCTACAAGAATCCGTTGATTCTTTGTTTGACAACTCTAGAAAATCAAGTGCGGTAAAAGCGGACGGAAATAGACCTTTGAAGTCACTTTCAGATTCATTAAAAGGAAAATCAGGTCGATTCAGACAAAACCTACTTGGTAAAAGGGTAGATTATTCTGCAAGATCGGTAATTGTGGTAGGACCTAACTTGAAGTTGCACGAGTGTGGTATACCGAAAGATATGGCTGCAGAGCTTTACAAGCCTTTTGTTATCAGAAAAATGATTGAAAGAGGAATTGTAAAAACAGTAAAGTCGGCTAAGAAAATTGTGGACGCAAAAGATCCTGTAGTTTGGGATATTTTGGAAAATGTATTGAAGAACCATCCTGTGCTACTAAACAGGGCCCCAACTCTTCACCGATTGGGTATCCAAGCCTTCCAACCAAAATTGATTGAAGGAAAGGCAATTAGATTACACCCACTGGTTTGTACAGCATTTAATGCAGATTTTGATGGAGATCAAATGGCGGTGCACTTGCCTCTTTCTAATGCAGCAATTCTAGAAGCACAATTATTAATGCTTGCTTCTCACAACATTTTGAACCCTGCAAACGGAGCGCCAATTACGGTACCTTCTCAGGATATGGTGTTAGGATTGTACTACATTACAAAACAAAAACGATCGACTGAAGAGGAAATAGTAAAAGGAGAGGACAAAATCTTTTATTCGCCAGAAGAAGTAGTAATTGCTTACAACGAAAAGAAATTAGACTTGCACGCAACAATTAAGGTGAGAACTCATGACATGGAAAAAGGTCAGGCGGTTACCAAACTAATTGAAACTACTTGCGGTAGAGTATTGTTCAATGACTTAGTTCCAAAAGAAGTAGGATACATCAATGATGTATTAACAAAAAAGTCGTTGAGAGATATAATTGGAAGAGTTCTTAAGATTTGTGGAGTTTCCAAAACTGCAGAATTCTTGGACGACATCAAAGAAATGGGATACACCAATGCCTTCAAAGGTGGATTGTCCTTTAACCTTGATGATATTATCATTCCAGTAGAAAAAGATATATTAGTAAACAAAGCTCAAGATGAAGTAACCGATGTAATGGAAAATTACAACATGGGACTTATCACGAATAATGAGCGATATAACCAAATTATTGATATTTGGACGCATACAAACTCAAGATTGACTCATATCCTAATGGATCAATTAAAGAACGATATGCAAGGATTCAACTCTATTTACATGATGTTTGATTCTGGAGCAAGGGGGTCTAAAGAGCAAATACGTCAATTATCAGGAATGAGGGGATTGATGGCAAAACCACAAAAATCTGGTGCCACGAGTCAGCAAATTATTGAGAACCCAATTTTGTCTAACTTTAAAGAAGGGCTTTCAGTACTTGAGTACTTTATTTCCACTCACGGAGCACGTAAAGGTCTTGCGGATACTGCCTTGAAAACGGCCGATGCAGGATACTTGACAAGAAGACTTGTAGATGTATCGCAAGATGTAATCATCAATGATGAAGATTGCGGAACATTGAGGGGAATCACCGTTACTTCGTTGAAAAAGAATGACGAAGAAATAGAATCGTTGTACAACCGGATTGTTGGTAGAGTAAGTGTATTTACATTAAAACATCCAAAAACCGAAGAAGTACTCGTAGTAGAAGGTGATGAAATTTCCGAAGAAATTGCAACAGCCATTGTAGAAGCAGATATTGATGAAGTAGAAGTAAGATCTGTACTTACTTGTGAACTCAAAAGAGGAGTTTGTGCAAAATGTTATGGTCGTAACTTATCTACCTCTCGAATGGTAAAAGTAGGTGAAACAGTAGGAGTAATTGCTGCGCAGTCCATTGGAGAACCAGGAACACAGTTGACATTAAGAACATTCCATGTTGGGGGTACTGCCTCAAACATTGCGGATGAGAATAGTCTTCAGGCAAAATATGAAGGGAAACTTGATATTGATGAATTGAAGACCATTGACACCAAAGACAAAGACGGAAATGATGTGACCGTTGTAATCGGTCGTTCGGCAGAAATGAAAATTGTAGATCCTAAAACAGGTGTGACGTTAGCTACTAACAACATTCCTTACGGATCTTTCTTGAAAACTGCCAATGGAAGTACAGTTCAGAAAGGTGATGTTATTTGTACTTGGGATCCATACAACGCGGTTATCATTTCGGAATCGAAAGGTTCTATTTCTTTTGAAAACATTGAAGAAGGAATTACTTACCGTGAGGAAGTAGATGAACAAACTGGATTTGCTGATAAAGTAATTACGGACTCTAAAGACAAGAAGAAAACTCCTGTGATTAGAATCATGGATTCAAAGAAAAACATCATCAAGAGTTATAACATTCCAGTAGGAGCGATTATTAATGTTGATGACAATGAAAAAATAGAAGCAGGACGTATTCTTGTAAAAATCCCTAGAGTTTCTGGTAAAACGGGAGATATTACGGGAGGTCTACCAAGAATTACGGAATTATTTGAAGCACGTAACCCTTCCAATCCAGCTGTCGTTTCTGAAATTGATGGAATCGTCTCATTTGGTAAAATAAAGAGAGGAAAAAGAGAAATCATCATTGAATCAAGAACTGGTATCGTGAAGAAGTATGCAGTTTCATTATCTAAGCACATCTTAGTACAAGAAAATGACTTCGTAAGAGCAGGAATGCAGTTATCTGATGGAGCGATTACACCAAAGAGTATCCTTGAAATCAAGGGACCTACTGCCGTGCAAGAGTATATTGTGAACGAAGTTCAGGAGGTATATAGATTGCAAGGGGTAAAAATTAATGATAAGCACTTTGAGGTTATCGTAAGGCAAATGATGAGAAAAGTTGAAATCATCGATGCAGGAGATACGAAATTCTTAGAAAAACAGGCTGCTGATAAAATTAAGTTCCTAGAAGAAAACGACAGAATTTGGGGAATGAAGGTTGTGGAAGATGCAGGAGATTCTGAAGTATTGAAACCAGGTCAAATAATTACAGCAAGAAAGCTAAGAGACGAGAACTCCAACCTAAAAAGGAAAGATGCTCAATTGGTTACGGCTAGAGATGCAGTTGCTGCAACTTCTCGACCAATGCTTCAAGGTATTACTAGATCGTCATTACAAACTGATAGTTTTATGTCTGCAGCTTCCTTCCAGGAAACTACCAAGGTATTGAACGAAGCAGCTGTAAAAGGAAAAGTAGATTACTTAAAAGGATTGAAAGAAAATGTAATCGTAGGACACTTAATACCAGCAGGTACAGGTATGAGAAAATACGACAACATGGAAGTAGTTTCTACTGCGCTCAACGAGTCTTCAGAAACAGCTGAAGAAGTAGTGGAAGAATCAACTACCGAAGCTTAATTGCAACCAACTTAAATTTTAATGCCTTCTCGCTGATTCGGGAAGGCATTTTTTTTACCTTTATCTCAAGAAAATCAAATTATGGAAGAACAAAACCAAGACCCTAACCAAATTAATATCGAATTATCAGAAGAGATTGCAGATGGAATATATTCCAATCTAGCTATTATTACTCATTCGCCAGCCGAATTTGTCGTGGACTTTGTGCGCATGATGCCTGGTACTCCTAAAGCAAAAGTAAAATCTAGGATTTTACTAACCCCCCAACATGCAAAAAGATTAATGAAAGCTTTGGTGGATAACATTGGAAAATACGAAAGCCAACACGGTGCAATCAAAGACATAGAAAACGGAAATCAAGGTGGAGGAATTCCAATGAATTTTGGAGGACCAACTACTCAAGCCTAGAAAAGTATGCAAAAGACAATTGTCATTCGTGGAGTATTGCTCATCACACTTGCCATAGTGCTTGGAGCTTTTTTGGCACATACTTTACGTGATTCTTTTTCCCTTGATCAAATGAAGTCATTTGAAACAGGAGTGAAATATCAATTTTACACAGGTTTCTTTTTGCTGATTTTAGGTTTGAATGAATCAAAATTTAATTTTCCAATAAAGCGAGTAGGAAACTTATTTTTCATTGGTGGATGCTTGTTTAGTTTTTCTATTTACCTATTGAATTTATTTCCTGCTTCTTCCTTCACAAGAGTCCTCGGACCCATTACACCAGTGGGAGGAACTCTTATGATTGCGGCACTAATTCTCTTTGTATTGAAACTTCTAAAGACTCACAAAGGATAGAATTAGGCTTTTTGTCAAAAGTGGAAAACTAGTAATATTTGTGGAAAAACAATACTTGAAAAAAGTCTATTTCCAAGAAATAGACTTAATTTTGTAGTCATCATTGTAAAAAAATACTCATGGACCAATTAGGATTAGTACCTAAGACCTCAAATTTAAAAGAACTTGGACTTGGAAATATAGATACCGCATTCTGGAATCTAACTCCTGCCGATTTAACTGAAGAAACCATCCTCCGTGGACAAGGGGTGTTGTCAGACACTGGAGCACTTGTTATTAATACAGGTGAGTTTACTGGAAGATCACCAAAAGACAGATTTGTTGTATGTGATGAAAATACTGAAGACTCGGTATGGTGGGGTGATATCAATATCAAATTTACTCCGGAAAACTTCGACAAGCTATATGGTAAAATTACCGCATACCTCACAGGAAGAGATGTGTACGTAAGAGATGCTTACGCTTGTGCGGATGAAGATTACAGATTAAACTTGAGAGTAATCACCGAATTTCCTTGGTCAAATATGTTCGCAAGTAACATGTTTTTGAGACCAGAGAAGTCTGAATTAGAAAACTTTACTCCTGAATGGCACGTAGTGTGTGCACCAGGATTTATGGCCGTGGCGGAAGAAGATGGCACAAGACAACACAATTTTGCAGTGATTAACTTTACCAAAAAGAGAATCATCATTGGTGGAACTGGATACACGGGTGAAATAAAAAAAGGAATATTTTCCGTTTTGAATTACGTGCTGCCTCACGAAAAAAATACATTGTCAATGCATTGTTCAGCGAATGTTGGGAAAGACGGAGACACCTCTGTTTTTTTCGGATTATCCGGAACAGGGAAAACAACTCTTTCTTCGGATCCAAACAGAAGATTAATTGGAGATGATGAGCACGGTTGGTCCAAAGACAGTGTTTTTAATTTTGAAGGAGGTTGTTATGCCAAAACGATTGACTTGACAGAAGAGCAAGAACCACAAATTTACAACGCGATTAAATTTGGTGCGATTCTCGAAAATATTGGTTTCAAAGAGGGAACATCGACACCAGATTATAGCGATACTAGTATTACTCAAAATACAAGAGTATCTTACCCAATTCACCATATAGATAACATCATGGTGCCTTCCAAAGGAGGAATACCCAAAAATATATTTTTCTTAACGGCAGATGCATTCGGAGTACTACCTCCAATCTCAAAGTTAACACCAGGACAAGCCATGTATCATTTTATCTCTGGATATACGGCAAAGGTAGCAGGAACAGAAGCAGGGGTTACTGAACCTCAAACTGTGTTTTCAGCATGTTTTGGAGCTCCTTTTTTACCTTTACACCCAACGAAGTATGCAGAAATGCTTGGTGAAAAAATAGCCGAATCAAACGTAAAAGTTTGGTTAATCAACACAGGATGGTCTGGTGGAGAATACGGAGTGGGAAGTAGAATTAAATTGAAGTATACGAGAGCAATGATAACTGCTGCACTGGAAGGGAAATTAGATTCGGTAGAGTACACAACTCATGAAGTATTTGGTTTGGCAATGCCTAACGAATGCGAGAATGTGCCAACTGAAATGCTACACCCAACAAACACATGGGCTGATAAAGCTGCCTACGATGCCAAAGCGAGTAGTTTAGCAAGTAAATTTGTAGACAACTTTAAAAAGTTTGAGTCAGCAGCAAACGAAGAAATAATGGCGGCAGCACCAAAAGCCGATGCAGTGACTGCATAAGGTTTCAATTACCTTTAAATTTTAGTGAGTCTCAATTTTTTATTGAGACTCTTTTTTTTTAAATCAGAATTTTGTGATTTCACTCATAAATTTTACAGTTTCGATCCAATTTTTGATTGTTTTTCTCTGGGAGTCAACATCACTCAGAAAGGGGCCAATAACAACTTTTACAGTACAAGAGCCGTCTGAAATATTAGATTTCAGAATTATTTTTTCAGAGTAGTTCAAATGCGCATAATCATTCTGCAAATAAAAGTTTCCGAAATGTTTTTGAGCGAAGCGCGACAAACTTTTTCCAGAATTGGCATAGTAGTAGTTAAAATTGGTGGAATCACGCCAGTTTTCTGGAATATTATATTCTTTTTCTTTTATAGATGTGAATGTGTTTGAATAGTTTTTATCTGTCATTACTTTCCATACTTTTTCTACTGTTCCTTTGATTTTAAGTTCAATTGAAACAAATTTAGACTCATAAATGTTAGCAATTTCAGTTTCTTTTAAGAGTGTAACTTCGGATATATGAGCGCTACCATTGCCTCCATTTAAATATCTAAATCCCACAATAGAATCATTATTTATTCGAAATGCCTGAATAACAATGACGTATTCATACCTATTGGTATGTCTATTGTAATGTTGCGCTAGTTTTGGCAAATTAAGATCGAGTATACCAGAGTTTGGATATTCTAGAGTATCTACAAAAATGAGCGAGGCTTGCGTTTGTGTTTCTTCCCTACTTGGAAATCGATTACGAATCACAGGAACTGTATTCCAATTAGAAATATCAATAGCAGGAAATCCAAATAAATTATCAGGACAGTACCAGCCGCCATATCTATGAGTTTTTTTTACAAACTTTGTATCGTCTTTCTGCTGATAGTTTAACAGATTGTCTTTCTGATTTTCTGATGGCTGAGAACATCCGAAATGAGTAGTCAACAACAGTGAAAATAAAATTTTAATGGGTTTGATAGTCATAGAAATTAGTTTGGTTATAACATGAAAGTATAAACTCTATGTCATGAGGAACAGTTTTCTGTGTAAATTAATGTAAAATACCTGTAAATTATAGCTTATTAGTTTTTTTCTAATAATTATTAAAATAGATTTGACTCATGGCAAAAAAAATGAAAATTGTACTTCTTTTAGTCTTTGTTTTCGTTGCGTATTTTAGTCGACTGTATTCTCAATCGTCAGAACAACAGAGATTTCATATGCTTCGTGAAATTGGGAATGATTTTTTGCTGCAGTTGAATGACAGTACATCGAGGATTTTACCGGTAAAAAAGGAAGGCGAAAGATATAGTGTTGAATTCGATAGACAATTTTCAATGGAACCAGATTTAGTTATTTATTCTGTGATAAAGATTCTTGAGAAATACAGTGTTGAAGAATCCTATTTACTAGAAATTGAACAATGTAGTAATGGCGAGGTGGTTCATAGTTACTTGGCCAAAACAAAAATTTTGGATGATGAGTTTGCTTGTAAACAACGAACCTTACCTTGGGATTGTTATATTTTTTATTTTACTTTGATTGAACGTTCATCATTATCTAATTCAGAGAATTCAACACCAGAGTTGTCAAAATGGTACATGGCAATTCTTGTTCTCTTAGCTATTACTTTGTTATTTGTAACAAGGAAAAAGATTTCACAAATTCAAAAACCACTAAAAATTGGTAAGTATAAGTTTGATTCTCGAGCTATGAAATTAAGCTTGAAGGGGGAAGAAGTTGAATTATCGGCCAAGGAAAGTGAATTGTTGGTATTACTACTTGAAAATCAAAATAAAACGGTAAAGCGAGAAACAATTCTTAATAAGATATGGAATGATGAAGGAAATTATGTAGGACGCACCTTGGACGTATACATATTCAAGCTGAGAAAGAAATTAGAGGCAGATGAATCGATAAAAATTTCAAATATTAGGGGAGTAGGTTATAAATTATTTATCCAATAAAAAAGCCTTTCGATGAATCGAAAGGCTTTGGGTTAGGAAGAAGTGTTTTATTAAAACTTCACTTTGAACTCCACTCTTCTGTTTAGAGCCCTTCCTTCGGCTGTTTCGTTTGTTGCTCTAGGATTTTCAATTCCGTAACCTTCAGAGGTCATTCGTGAACCGTTCACGCCATCTTTAATGAAGTAGGCTTTTGCGGCTGCCGCTCTAGCTTTTGATAGTTTTAAGTTGCTAGATGCTTTACCTGTATTGTCGGTGTATCCACTAATTTCTAATTTGTACTCGGGGTGAGCCAACATTATTTTGGCAACATTATCTAGTACTGGGTATGATTTTCTTTCAATAATGGAAGAGCCAGATTTAAAGAATAGTCCTTCCATTGCTTCGGTCAGTACTTTTTTATCTTCTTCATTTATTTCTGGACACCCGTTGTTTTTCGCAATTCCTGCTACTTCTGGACATTTGTCTTTGTTATCAGATATTCCATCTCCATCCGTATCTGGACATCCGTTATATTTGGCTAAACCAGCCTTTTCTGGACACTCATCTTTGCTATCTTCTACGCCATCACCATCTTTGTCATCGGCTTTTTTAGGGCATCCCACCACAGTTCCTGCTTCCCCCGGACACTTGTCTAAGTTGTCGGGAACGCCATCTCCATCGGTATCAGCACATCCTTTAAATTTGGCAAGCCCTGGAGTTGACGGACAAACGTCTTCACTGTCTTTAATACCATCGCCATCGGAGTCTGGGCATCCATTAAATGCGGCAAGTCCCATCACAGTTGGACAATCGTCTTTGTCATCAGCAATACCATCACCATCTTTGTCTTTGATAGGGAGTTTATAACCAAAATTGGTGTATTGATCAATTTCGTATTGGTCAAATCCTCGCCATTTATTTGTGTGGTTATCAACCAATACCGGAATCCAGCCTAAAGCACCTCCACCAAGAAAGATGTCCCCTACAACGTATTTTGGCAATACATCTCCTTTGATGGTATAGGAAGTTGTAGGGTACCCGTTTAATCGATATTCAATTGAGTGTTCTTCTGTGGTTTCAAGCGGAATGGCAAGGGGAGAGGTCCCAATTTTTTTACCATCCACAAAAATATCCGCATTGGGCGGATTGGTGGTAAAGTTCACTTCTTGAAGTGTATCTTTTCGTAAAATTGTTGCGCAACTCGTGACTGACACGGCTAGCAGTAGCATGGGGAGTAGTTTTTTCATAATAAATAGATTTCGGTTACCTAACAAACTTAATAAAAAAAAGCGTGTTACAAAGCAATAGATTTTGTAATTTTAGGAGTTATGAACACACTAAAAGCGACACTTTTTCTTTTGTTTTTGGCTTGTTTCTCCACTGTTTTTAGTCAAGAAGAGACAGAGTTAAAGAAATTTAGATTTGCCATTGATTTAGGAATGGACCTTCCCAATAATCAATACGCTCAATTTTTAGATGGTTCTCATCCATTCGGTGTTTCCAGAGTTTTAACAAATCCTCAGATTAGTCAAAAACTCCAAAATCAGTTTGGTTATCCAATCAAAGGTTGGGAGTATTCGGGAAATAATCAGTATCCAGCTTCTTTTTTTTCGGGGGTATATCTAGGTTTTGATGTTTCTTCTTCTTGGTCTGTAATTATGAAGTTTGACCTTTCTATAATTCGTTTTTCAACTCCCTTGATTATCGAATTGGATAACCCAAGAAATTTTACGGGTGAATTTGAAAGAGCCCAAGTAAATGCGAGGGAGAGAAGATTTGGGTATAAATTAGGGGTTCAAAAGAACATAGAAATACAACCAAAACTAACTTATTACCTGGCCCCTGGACTAGGATTCAATTACATTCAATTAGAAAACCAAGAATTGGTAATTCGTTCTGCAAGTTATGACATTACACGTATACAAAATGCGGGATTGTCACTACAGCGAGTAGATGGATTTGGATACGGATTTTTCTTTGACAACGGACTAACATTCTTGTTGAACGAAAAATTTACTATTGCCCTCGGAATTGAAGGTCGACTTACAAAGAACAGTCAGTATGTGGATAACCTAACGGAAGGAACTCTGTATTTATACCAAAATATAGAAAGAGCAAAGAGATTTGTACCAAGTTTTGGGGCCTATCTTCGATTATTATGGAACTAATGGAATAGTTCCGATTCCTTTTGACAAATCCTTCCCATTTCCGTAATTTTACTCTCTAATATCAGAACTAAGAACAGTGAAATATAACTTGAGCGAAATTACGGAAGTAATTAAGAATAGAAGAACCATCTATCCTGAGCAATATACCGAAAGAAAGATTCATAAAGAAATAGTGGAGGATGTCTTAAATAATGCAATTTGGGCTCCTACACATGGGAAAACTCAACCATGGAGATTTCAAGTTTTTATGAACGAGTCGAGAAATGAATTGTCTTCGTTTCTTTCGGGCTTGTATGCAGAGCAATATCAAGGTGAGGCTTTCAACGAAATAAAGTTCAATAAATTAAAGAATCGCCCTTTGCAATCTCCAGTAGTAATCGCGGTTACTATGACTCCCGATGTGAATAAAAAAATTAGTGAAATAGAAGAGGTAGAGGCGGTTGCTTGTGCTATCCAAAATATGTATCTTACTTGCACAGCCTACGGAATAGGTGGGTTTTGGTCTACTCCTAAATTGATGTATACCCAAGAAATGAACAGTTTTCTTGAGTTGAAAGAAGGAGAAAAATGTTTGGGACTTTTTTACATGGGATATCCCGCAATTGACTGGCCCAAAGGCCAAAGGAAGCCTATTGAATATGTAACTAAATGGAAGTAAGCTATGTATCATATTTTTCCAAGTTATCATTATTACGAGCATCCCACAGACCCTAATTATCTCATTTATACATTGAGAAGAAAAGATATGGCGACTTATTTTGAGGAGAAGTTAAAAGAAGCATCGATTAACTACGAAACGGATACTGATGTGAATAGACAACAAAAGACGCTTTATCATTTTGCAGTTCTTCAAAGTAATCGAACAAAAAGTATGGAATTATATATTGAGACTTGGTCCAAGTTCAGAAAACCTTTCTTTAGTAATCCCACCATAAAGATTCTTTTATTGATCGTCACATTTACACTTGTAACACTCGCTTTAATAGGGTTTTTAAATAACAAATTATGAAAAAAAACATTAAATTAGTAGAAGTAACATCCGAACTCGGAGCTGGAACCAGAGGGGCCAGTTTGGGGGTTGGTGCACTGAAAACAGCAGCTTATAATAAGAATTCTAAATTTTTCACGACTTACAGCTCTGAATCTGTCCCTAATTTTAACGAGCATATTTTTTCTCCAAGTGATACGCCTGGCGCTATCCGAATTGAGTTTATTGTAAAGCAGTTTGAATTGATAGTCAGTCAAATAAAATCTACGATAGAGCGAGGTGAGTTCCCCTTTGTATTGGCAGGAGATCATTCAACCGCTGCTGCAACCATTGCGGGTATTCAGCAAGCCCACCCCAACAAAAGACTGGGAGTTGTTTGGGTAGACGCTCATGGAGATTTACATTCGCCCTATACTTCTCCTACAGGAAATGTTCATGGAATGCCATTGGCCATGGCTTGCAATATTGATAACGAAGAATGTAAAGTGAGAGACATCTCTCCCAAAGCTTTTCATTATTGGGAAAAGATAAAAAGCATGTCTGGCAAAGCACTGCACACAGACGATTTGGTGTTTGTGGGTGTTAGAGATACCGAAAAACCTGAGGATTTTTTAATAAAGGAAAAAGGAATCAAAAATTTTGAAGTAGCGGAAGTAGAAGAGAAAGGAGGGAAAAGAGTAGGAGAAGAAATTTTGGAAAGATTATCTGAGTGTGATTTACTGTACGTATCTTTTGATGTAGATAGTATGGATCCTATTGAAACATCGCACGGAACTGGAACTCCAGTGCCCAATGGGCTAAAAGTAGATCACGTTACAGAACTCCTTCAAACACTTTGTGCGAGTGACAAATTAGTTTGTTTTGAAACGGTAGAAGTAAATCCAACTTTAGACGAAAAGAAGAACAAAATGGCAGAAGTAACCATTGGAATTGTGGAGAAAGTAGCGTCAGCAATTAGTCAATAATTTTCACAACTATTTTAACATAGACACGTATATAATTTGAGAATCTTAACAATGAAAGAATACAAATTCAGAGTTTTAATTGATACTTTAGAGGAAGAGAACGCTTTTAGAGACATAGCAATAGATAGTTCCTTTACATTTGATAAGCTGCATGAGGCAATAAACGAGGCTTTCGATTTCAAAGGAGATCAAGTAGCCTCTTTTTACTTGAGTAATGAAGATTGGGACAAAGGACAAGAAATCGGACTGATGGACATGACCGGAGAAAGTGACGACTTCGTTGAAATGGAATCTACACCTATCGCAGAGAAAGTAGATGTAGTAAATCAAAAACTACTCTATGTCTATGACTTTTTATCCATGTGGTGTTTTTTTGTAGAATTAGTGGAAATCAATCCACTTGATACCTCTAAAAAGTATCCATTAACCGAACTCGTGTATGGCGATGCCCCAGCTGAAGACTCAAAACAAATAGAAATGGTGGATGATTTGGACTTTATGATGGAAGATGACGAGGACTTATACGGTGACATAGAAGACGAATTTGGAAGCTTTGAAAATATAGACGATTACGACTTATAATGAATATGTTAAACAAAATACTACCCTTTCTCCTTTTGATTAATTCCTTCCTGATATTATCTCAGGAAACAACTTATGAGAGTGGTGAGTTATTGGTTATGCTGAATAAAGAGGCAAATATTTCTCACTTTTTAGAAGAGTTTACTCAAGATTATCCTTCCTACAACACACAAGTAAAAGAATCGATTTCTAAGGAATTAAATGTGTGGTTGGTTTCTTTTTCGAATATCGAAGTAGCCAATTTTCAAGAGCTAGCTTTTAGTTATCCACAAGTTTTAGTAGCGCAACCAAATCATAACAATGTGGTGCTAAGAGGAGACACGACACCTACAGATCCCGGTTTTGGAAACCAATGGCATCATAATAATATTGGGCAGTTTGGAGGTCAGGTAGGGGCAGATATGTCCTCAACAGAGGCATGGGGAATCTCTCATAGTAATTTGTCCGCTTTGGGAGACACATTAGTGGTAGCAGTGATTGACGATGGGTTCTTCTTAGCACACAATGACATTAATTTCTTCAAGAACTATCAAGAAATTCCAAATAATCAAATTGATGATGACGGAAACGGATTTATAGACGATGTTCAAGGATGGAATGCCTACTTAGATTCAGGAGCTGTTTCGTCCAATTCTCACGGCACACATGTTTCCGGAATTTCAGGAGCTAAAGCAAACAACGGATTAGGCGGTGTGGGAGTGAATTGGGGGGTAAAAATATTACCTGTTCAGAGCGGAGTAGCACTAGAATCAGTGGTACTCAAAGCCTACGATTATGTACTTAAGATGAGAAAGTTGTACGATGAAACCTCCGGAGCCAAAGGAGCTTTTGTAGTTGCTACGAACTCAAGTTTTGGTATAGATTACGCAAATGCTGCTAGTTTTCCACTATGGTGTGCTTTTTATGACTCATTAGGAGCCTATGGAATATTGAATTGTGGGGCAACTTCTAATAGCAATATAAATGTTGATGCTAGTGGTGATATCCCAACTACCTGTTCAAGCGATTATTTGATCTCGGTCACAAACACAGACAGAAACGACACGAAAGTAACGGCAGGATTTGGAGCTACTCATATAGATATTGGTGCTCCAGGAACAAGTATTTATTCTACGTTGCCAGGCAATTCTTACGGAAATAGAAGTGGAACTTCAATGTCTACTCCACAAGTGGCAGGAGCAATTGCACTTATGCATTCTATTGGATGTGCCAATTTTGCCTCCGAATACAAGGCAAGACCAGATTCAATGGCGCTGGTAATCAAGAATACATTGATGAATTTTGGTGACTCTTTGCTTTCGCTTCAAGGTATTACCGTCTCTGGTAACCGATTGAATGTAAGAAAAGCAGGATATGAAATAAGAACTTCTGGAGCTTGTTCTCTTACTTCCATTCCTCAGTTTGAGGCGGACGATAGCAAACTAGAATTGTTTCCAAACCCAACAAGTGGAAATATAAACTTAAGACTAACGGGGTTTGTAAGAGGGGAATATGCGTTAGAGATTTATAGTGTAGAGGGAAAATTAATTGAATCTTCAAGTTTGATGATCTCGGAAGAGAGTCAGTTATTGAATAAGCCTCTCCATCCAGAAATTGAGGAAGGTGTGTATCTTTTATGTCTGAGGTCATATTTTTCTTCCCCAAAAACTATTAGATTTGTTGTAAACAAGTAAGAGTGAATAATAGGACTGTACATAAATTATTAGCGCTGTTTTTTGGTGTTCTATTTGTTGTCAACATTCTTATTCCCTCCTTTATTTTTACGCATTTCAAAATCAATCAAGAGTTCATTGCGGCTAATTTATGTGTTGAGAAAGAGATAGAGGAATCAACTTGTAATGGAAAATGTCAATTAAAGAAATCTCTGGCAGTTGTTGAAGTAACTAAATCACAAAAGGAAAATTTTGAACTAACGATTGAATCTCATATTACAAGTATTTACCTCGAGCCAATTGAAATCTTATGTTTTTCTACTGGTCTAGAACCCGAAGAACATAATAATCAATTGATTCAATTAAATAGTGAGGGATTTTATCCTTCTCTTTTCAGGCCCCCCATTTTGTCTTAATATTTCTAGCTAGCCATTGAAAATCAATGGTTCTATTTTATTAAGATAAAATTCATAGTCAACATGAAAAAATCAGTTGTTGTTTGGATGCTTTTGTTAGCGTTCAATGGACTGTCATGCGATATTCGTAACATGACAGTTAGTCTAACTCCAGATGACACTAAAAATAGAATTTCACTTTTATATCGAAATCGGTATGCTACCAAGACTTTCTCGTCTTTGACCTACAAGGCAACTACTGCCATAAGTGGAAATAGGCATAGTGGAGTGATTTTACTCCCAGAGATGGAAAGCCAGGAACACACGGAAACCTACTCGGTGATGGAGGTAAGGGGTGTTTACAATTTTTCTGATCGCTGGAGAGTAATTGGTTCATTTCCTTTCATACGGAATGAAAGAATTATTAATGACCAGAGACAATTTGTAATTGACGGTGTAGGAGATCCATTTATAATGGCTAAGTACAACATTGTACGAACCAATAAAGTAGAAGCGAATGAAGTGAATCACAGATGGACCATTGGGGGTGGAGTAAAATTACCACTTGGTAGGTTTGATTTTGAGTATCAAGGAACTCGAGTTCAACACGACATTCAGTTAGGTACAGGAACCTTTGACTTCTTGTTTGCCATGGATTACCTCATAAAATATAAAAAAGTGGGATTACTCCTTTCTTCCAACTATAAACTAAACACATACAATGAACAAGCGGATTATATGTTTGGAAATACCTTGAACACTACATTGAATCTATTTTATGCTAAAAAGTTGAAGAACCTAACTTTCCTTCCTTATTTGGGAACCTATTATGAGCATGGATCCACAGATATAGAACATGGAAAATACGAGAATAATACGGGCGGATCGTTAGTATTTGGTACGATTGGTACTCAGTTGTTTATAAACAGAATACAACTAGAACTACTATTTCAACAAACACTCGTAAACCAGTTAAACGGAACACTTCAATTGTATACCAAAACAGGATTCAACTCGGGATTCATTATTTATTTAATTAATCTCAAAACCTAATCAGACAGAATACTTTATGAAGAAAAGAAGGTGTTCTATGAAATAAATTTAAAAACACAGAAATAATTAAACTATATTTAAAAACCAATTTAACCTATAACAAATGAAAACAACATTAAAATTTTCTATTTGTCTTTTAGCAATGACAACTTTTCTATTTTCTTGTAAAGAAGAAGAACCAATAGAACCAAAACAAGTTGAGGCTGAAACAGAAGTAAGCTTTATTTTCAAGCAAAAATATAACGGATCTGAAGTATTGACTTCGGATTTAGCTACCACACAATATACCAACGAAAAAGGAAATATCCATACTATTTCTAAACTACAATACTTAGTATCGAACATCACTTTGCACAGGACAGATGGAAGTGAAGTTGATTTGGGCGGATACAACTTTGTGGATATAGACAAACCACTAACAAGATTTTACACTCCCGGAGTTCGAGTTCCTGAGGGTAAATACTCTGGAATATCGATGACCTTTGGTTTTGATGAAGAAGACAACAGAGATGGTGCTTACACCGACCTTAATGCTGTATCTTGGTCTTGGCCAATGATGATTGGAGGAGGTTATCACTTTCTTAAATTTGAAGGAATGTTTCAAGATAATACAGGGTCGATGAAGGGATTTGCTTACCATAACGGAACAGCCTCCAAAATGGAAAATGGATCACGAGTTCATGAAGCAAATCATTTTAGAGTGAGATTGTGGGATTACAATGGTGGATTTGAAGTAAAGTCTGGTGAGAGATTAAATATTGATATCGATATGAATATTGAGGAGTGGTTCAAGAATCCAGTATTGTGGGATTTGAACCAATATCACATGATGTTAATGCCGAACTATACTGCTCAAAAAATGATGAATAAGAACGGAAAATCTGTTTTTGCATTAGGAACTATTGCACCGGAACTGTAAGAATTGAAAAGAGAATGAAAGGAATAAAAATACTAGGTGTATTTATTGGACTGGCTCTTTGTTTGTCTTCTTGTCGAAGAGAAGGTTGTACAGATGAATTGGCGGATAATTTCGATGCGAAAGCCAAAGTAGATGATGGAACTTGTGATTATACTTCTTCAAGTTCAGGACCCACTCCTTTGGCATTAAATATTCCTGCCACTTTCAGTAGGTTTTTGCCTCCGCCATCGATCCCTGCAGATAATCCCACTACGGTAGAAGGGGTGAGATTGGGCAAAAAACTTTTTTTTGACAAAACCTTATCCAATGATCTCACGCAAGCTTGTGCAAGTTGTCATTTACCCTCTCAGTCTTTCGATGATACGAATCGATTTAGTGTAGGTATTGACGGAATAGCAGGGACCAGAAATGCGATGCCCATTTTCAATTTAGCTTGGAATTTCAATAAAAATTTTTTTTGGGATGGACGAGCACAAGGACTCGAAGAGCAAGCGCTAGAGCCTGTTACGAACCCAATAGAAATGCATGATACGTGGGCCAATGTGGTGGCAAAATTGCAAGCCGATCCAACTTATCCAAGCATGTTTCGTGCGGCTTTTGGAACCTCTACGATAGACTCTACGTTGGCGGTAAAAGCTATTGCTCAGTATGAGAGAACCTTAATTTCTGGAAATTCAAGATTTGATAAATATACCCAGAGACTAATTCCATTGACACCGTCAGAATTATCGGGGTATAACTTGTTCATGAGTGAATCTGGGGCAGATTGTTTCCATTGCCACGGAGACATAACAAATCCGCTCTGGACGGACAATTTATTTCATAACAACGGACTAGATGCTTCGTTTACTGACAATGGACTTGGTGATATCACCGGGAATCCTGCAGATAATGGAAAGTTTAAAACACCTAGTTTAAGAAACTTGGCTTTTACGGCTCCCTATATGCATGATGGAAGATTTCAAACTCTGGATGAGGTGATAGATCATTACAGTACAGGGCTAAAAGCTTCTCCGACAGTTTCGCCATTACTAAAAAAAGTGAGTGATGGAGGTGTTCAACTTACCCCACAGGAAAAGGCAGATTTGAAAGCATTTCTTCTCACCTTAACCGACTCTAGTTTTGTTGCGGGGTATTAAATAGCTACGAACGTAACTTCATTTAGCTGATCTTTTAGCCAAGTGGTTACGCTATATCTTGTTTTGTGGCATGGAATGACTTCATGTAGCAATTCACTTCTGAATAAAGCTAATCTATTATAAACAGGTTCAATTGAAATTGAACCTGTTTTTTTTGTTCCTTCTGTATGAATAACAAGTTCGCCTCCATGCGTAGGTTTCCAGTTTGGGTTTAGGTACAGAACCACAGAAATTACCCGATGAGGTTGAGAATGAAAACGGTCACGGTGTGTTTTGTAAAAAGCCCCTTTTTCATAAATAGCATACATCGCTTCCATGTCTTTGAGGCTTAAAAAAAAATTTCTGTTGAGGGTAGCACTCAATTTGTCCAAATACTCCATATAAGCTGCCGTATGTGGCAAGCAAGAATCTTTTTGTATCCATTTTATTTCATCTCGTCTTACCTCTTCTGCTACTTTGTGAGACAAGGATTTTCCAATACCACCCTTTTTGAATTTGTTTTTCTTTCGCCAAAATTTCAATTCTTTTAATAGTTTTTCCGCCATATCTTGGGGCAAAAAGTCATCAATAATGAGATATTCATTATTCGCAAAATCTTCAATTTGATCACTCGAAAACTCTTCAAAAGGGATAGATAGAACCATAGTTAACTTTCTTGTTTGCTCTTTGGATAATAAATGTTCAGGATTGAATCTATCGGTAGTTTATTCTCAATGATGTTGTTAATTCTTTCCCATTTTTCTTCCTCAATCAAAGAAACGAGGGGTTGGTTAAGCTCAATAATATGAGGGAATACTTTTTCTATTTTTTTATCCCACACTTTGTAATATTTCACCAAGTCATCAGGATATACTACTTTTCTTTTCGTTCCTTCATCTATGCCCCTAAATGGGTATGAAATGTTGAGGTAGCCATAGTCATCTGTTAATTGCTCTCCTGGCTGAATGTCGCGAATGGCGATTTCAAAATCGTAAGCGGTTGATAAGCAATTAGAATTAAAACTATGATTGACATATCGTCCATTGTCCCAGCACAATACAAAGTTGCCTTTGTTGTTTCTGAAAGTAAAAAAATCGAGTATTTCTTGGTAAATTGGTTTCATCGCTTGAATGTCAGAAAGACTAAATTCTCTATCCAATTTGTCTTGAATCCAAGTAATAGTTCCGGCAGGAATAAACTCGGTGGCGACCACTCCGTATCCTACTTCTTTGCTAATGTAGCGCAATTCTGTTTTAGGATGTATCATTTGTTATTTTAAATAAAAGTGGGCGAAATTAGATAAAAAACAAATCGGTTGTTACAATCGTGCGATGAATTATTCAGTTCCAGGAAATATTGGTTTTATCTTGCTAATTTTTAATTTGTTATGAAATTAAGAATAGTGCTACTATACTGCCCAAATCCGAGTATCAAAGGAATATCTGTGTGGTTAGCTCCGGGGACCCGATGTGCTTCTTTATAGCCTCCTCCGTACTGTTCGAAAATTGCCTCTCCATTGGAAATAGATAAGTAATCATCTTGGATTCCGTGAAGCCACAATAGCGGTTGAGAAACTGATTTTATTTTTTCTACGTTGTCAAATTTCAAACTAGTGAAAAAAGTAGACGAAACGTCTAGCAAGAGAGCTTCTTCAGTGAGGTTTTCTACTGAGGCCATAGGAGCCTCCAAGATCAGTTTGTTGGGCGAAGCAACTGTATAGAATGCGGACAAATCAACAGCCGGAATCGTTCCCAAACTGTACCCGTACATCACAACCCTTTGGCTAGAAACACCTTTTAAGTTAAGCCAATCTAAGCAACTTCTCACATCTTGGTACAGACTTTCTTCAGTGGATTTTCCAGTGGATAGTCCGTAACCTCTGTAATCCATCATAAGAACCCCAAACCTATTTTTTTCTCCCGTATTTGCCAGAAGTTTGGCACGCTCCCAATAAGCATCCATGTGTCTTGATTGGCCATGGCAATATACTATCACCGTATCTAGTTGAATAGTATTTAGGTTTCCAATATACACTGCGTAAATCGTCTCTCCCTCCGTTTCGTTTGGTAGTTTGGAATTTACGGTAAATAGATGAATATTACTGTCTGGAATGTTGTACGAATCAGGTAATTCAATTTCCTTTTCTCCTTGGTAGTTTTCAAATTGATAGTCCGAAATTTTTTCTCCTAGAAAGGGAAGATCATCCATTTTGAAACAGGAGGTAAACCATGTTAAAGCAAGAGCGTAGATAAAGTATTTCATGAGTATAGTTTTTTGTATGATTAAAATTTTCTCCCAATTCCAAAGTAAATACCGCTTGCACCATTTTCTCCTAAAAAGGAAAAATAGGGAACAAATAAATTTACGTTGTTATGACTTGGTGCTAGGAATTTAGTTTCTATGCTGTACCACCATTTTTTTGATTTCAGTACTAGTCCAATTTGTGGATTCACCAACCATCTGTCGAGCTGTGGCCTTTCTTGAGAACGAAATTCAGCCAGTTCCCACCAATTTGAAATTCCTGCATAAACATAATGGTCTTTTTCTCCAAAATTCCAATAAGCATTTAAGTCGAGCTGCGGCCAAAATTTAAATTTGGAATCATTCATGTCATAAATTGCATTTGCGTTTACAGATGAACTCAAAGACGGTAAGAAAGAATTTTTAGATTCAAAAAATCGATAGGTTGCTCCAAGATCTGTTTGAATGTTTCCGAATAAAAGAGAGGTGAAATGAACACTACCAAATACCGTGATATTCGTGTCAATTCCTCGAGCATATACTACTGAACTTAGCGGTATAGGGATTGTTGCTCCGCCAAATTTTATGGTGGGTCCACCGATATCTAATCCAATCACTTGCTCTCCTTTTGCCAGTGGCTCTACAAATCGAGAAGAGGCGCAAGAGGCGAGAATAAGTAGGGTTGAGAGATAAAATAGAACTATTTTCATTTAATTTTGTTTTGTGTAATAACTAATACAAAAAGTCGTTATGTGACCTTAACTCTTTAAATGTACTTAAAAATGAAAAAAATAATTGTGTTTGCCTTAGTTTTTACTATTTCTCAATTGGGATATTCTCAAGTAGATGAAAACTATAAAAAAAATTCAATTGGATTGGATTTGGGATTGCAGGGTGGAAATCCAAATTTTGGTATTACTTATCGAAAATTCTCACAAGATTCTAAGTATAATCTAAGGGCAAATTTTAACCTGGGCGAAACGGAAAATTACTGGTATTATGGATCAAATGATTATAAGTTTTTTAATACCAATGACACGACATTTCCAATGATTGGTATTTCTAGAAATGGAGGCGGATTCGGAAACTATCAGAAGTTAGAGATAGGAGTGGAAAAGTCTTTTTCTGTTTGGAAATTAAACTTGATTTGGGGAATAGATGCCACAGTAGGTCACAGAAGATATGAGACCTACCAAAACATCATCGAAGCGGGAATCGACACCTTGGAGGAGAATGGATTCACTTATTTTGATTATGGTGCAGCGAACAATGAAAATCCATGGGAGAATTTAAATGAACTCAATACTGTTTTTGATTATGTAACTGGAGGTGTAAATCTGAGGTTGGGTTTCAAGCTTAATATTTCACAGCAGTTTTATTTCACCTCATTTTTGACTTTTGCTAGTGAATTGCAACTTATTCTAAAAGAAAATTATTATTACAAATCAGAACTCTACAAGGAGCATTTGGTAGAGAGAAGAGGAGGAGACACTTTTAATTTTTATTCAGCCCTAAACGTTGGTATTCATTATCGATTCTAGGTTTAGCCATATCCTTGTACTTATTTTTTCGTCTACTCTTCCTTGTTAGGTTTAAAATTTAAGTTCTAAACTCTTATTTACAGCAATTATCTTATTTTTGTTCATTACAAGTAAATGATCAAAATGACCTCAAAAGAGATACGCCAACAATACAAGGATTTTTTCGAATCTAAGCAACATAAAATAGTTCATTCTGCCCCAATCGTGGTAAAGAATGACCCTACTCTTATGTTCAACAATGCCGGGATGAATCAGTTCAAAGATTTGTTTTTGGGCAACAAAGAAATTGTGGATGCCCGTGTTGCCAATTCACAAAAATGCTTGAGAGTTTCTGGTAAACACAACGATTTGGAGGAAGTAGGAGTTGATACCTACCACCACACCATGTTTGAGATGTTGGGAAACTGGTCGTTTGGCGATTATTTCAAAAAAGAAGCCATCGAATGGGCGTGGGAATTACTCACAGAAGTGTACAAACTAGACAAAGAAAGGTTGTACGTAACTGTATTTGAGGGAGACAAAGAAGATGGAACAGCATTGGACCAAGAAGCCAAAGACATTTGGAGCAACATTATTGACCAGGATAGAATCATCTTGGCAGACAAAAAAGACAATTTTTGGGAAATGGGCGAAGTAGGACCTTGCGGACCTTGCTCCGAAATTCACGTAGATTTGCGTGACCAAGCCGAGATTGACAAACTAGGAGGAAGAGAATTGGTAAACCAAGACCATCCGCAGGTGGTAGAGATTTGGAATTTGGTATTTATGCAGTACAATCGTATCAAAGACGGTTCGTTGCATCCACTTCCTGCTCAGCACGTAGATACCGGAATGGGATTTGAGCGATTGGTGATGGCTTTGCAAGGCAAAAAGTCCAATTACGACACCGATGTGTTTTCACCATTGATAAAGGAAATAGAAAAAATTGCAGGCAAACAATACAAAGCCGGTGAAGGTCACTCAGAGGAACAAACCAAAACCAACATTGCCGTAAGGGTGATAGCCGATCACATCCGAACCTTGGCTTTTGCCATTGCCGATGGGCAGTTGCCCTCCAATACGGGAGCAGGGTATGTAATTCGTAGAATCCTCCGGAGAGCGGTACGTTATGGATATCAAGTATTGGAGTTGAAAGAACCATTTTTTCATACATTGGTAGAGGTATTGGCAACCGAAATGGGCGAGGCTTTCCCCGAATTGATTGCCCAAAAAGAGCTGTGTACCAAAGTAATTTTGGAAGAAGAAATTTCTTTTTACCGAACACTCGAGCAGGGAATAAAACGAATGGATGATTTGATGGAAGCCAACAAATCGACCAAAAAAATAGAAGGAAAAGACACTTTTGAACTGTACGACACCTTTGGGTTTCCGTTTGATTTGACTGCGTTGATAGCCAATGAAAACGGCTACCAAGTGAGCGAAAAAGAATTTGAATCTTGCCTTCAAGAACAAAAAGACCGAAGCAAGAAAGCGAGTAAAGTAGATACCTCCGATTGGGTAGTGCTCAAGGAAGACGAAGTGCAGGAGTTTATTGGATACGATGCCACAGAGGCAAGTGTGTACATCACCCGATACCGAAAAGTAGTTGCCAACAAAAAGGAATTTTACCAGTTGGTGTTCAATTTCACGCCATTTTATGCCGAAGGAGGAGGACAAGTGGGCGACACAGGTGTGATTGAATCCGAAAAAGAAAAGATTTTTATTACCAATACCAA
>JALRIS010000181.1 GCA_023255335.1 Flavobacteriales bacterium
TATAGTCGCGACTTGGTAAAGGGAATACTAGAATTGGAGGAAGATAACGAGTATTTTCTGTACACCCCGGAAGGAGAAATTGACCTTAAAACAAGGTTTCTGAAGTCTCACACATCGAGTACCATTGTTAAGCCAAAAGGCTTGTACAAAAAGTTCAAAAGCTATTGGCGTTCGGTACGATTAGAAAAAGAATTGATCAGAAATGGTGTGCAGCTTTTTCATGGGTTAAGTCATGAAATACCCAAAAAAAATAAACTCAGTAAAATAAAATATGTAACCACGATACATGATTTAATTTTCTTGCGGTATCCCGAGAATTATGGAAGAATTGATAGAGGGATTTATAAAAAAAAGGTGGAATACGCTTGTACCCACTCTGATGTAATTATTGCAATCAGTGAGCAAACGAAAAGGGATTTGATGGAATTTTTGAAAGTTCCCGAAGAGAAAATAAGAGTTGTGTATCAAACTTGTGCTACCTCTTTTGGTCACCAATCGGATTACAGGTACAAAGAACTTGTTCGAAAGAAGTATAATTTGCCAGAAAACTATATTTTGTTTGTGGGAACCATAGAAAAAAGAAAGAATCTTGTTGCTTTGGTAGAAGCAATTGGTAAATCGAATACCCAATTGCCTCTCGTGGCGGTTGGAAAACAAACAGATTACACCAAACAAGTTATCGAAAAAATAAATGAATATGATTTGGGAAGTCAGGTTGCGCTGCTGCAGAATGTGAACTTTCTTGATTTACCGTCAATTTATCAATCGGCAAACTTATTTGTGTATCCCTCTTTTTTTGAGGGGTTTGGTATTCCGGTTTTAGAGGCTTTGTATAGTCAGGTTCCTGTTATTGCAGCAACTGGTAGTTGCCTCGAAGAGGCGGGCGGGCCAAATTCCATTTATGTCGATCCTCAAGATGCTGACCAACTTGCTATTGAGATCGACAGAGTAATTGAAGATTCTAAGTTGCAGCTCGAAATGAAACAAAAAGGACTAGAATACGCCAAGAGATTTACCTCCGAAAAACAAGCTGTCGAGGTGATGAATATTTATAAAGAGTTGATTTAATATTTCCCATTCCATTTTTGTACTTTTATGACTGAATAAAAAACAATAAAATGTACCAAAACACCGTAGAGTTTGCCAAGCAAAAAGACGAACAAGACGAATTAAAATCGTTTAGAAATCGATTTCATCATCCAATTATAAACGGAAAACCTACTGTGTACTTCACAGGAAATTCTCTTGGGTTGCAACCAAAGGCCGCAAAGGAATACATCAATATAGAGCTGGAAGACTGGGCGCAATGGGGAGTAGAAGGACATTTTCATGGAAGAAATCCTTGGTTTAGCTACCACGAACTGCTTACCGAAAAAATGGCAAAAGTAGTAGGAGCAAAACCACTAGAAACGGTGGTGATGGGAAGTTTGAGTACAAATGTCCATTTATTGATGGTTTCGTTTTATCGCCCAGAAGGGAAAAGAAAAAAAATCATTTGCGAAGCAAAAGCATTTCCAAGCGATCAGTATATTTTGGAAACTCACGTGAGGCATCACAACCTAAATCCCGATACCGAAATAATTGAAATTTCACCAAGAAAAGGCGAAGAATTAATAAACGAAGAAGATATTTTAAAAGCTATTGAGGAAACCGGAGACGAATTGGCATTGGTAATGATTGGCGGAGTAAATTACTACACGGGACAATTGTTCGACATGAAAACCATTGCGGCTGCTGGTCACGAAGTAGGAGCCAAGGTAGGATTTGATTTGGCACATGCTGCAGGGAATATCAATCTTCAATTGCACGATTGGAATGTAGATTTTGCAGCTTGGTGTACGTACAAATATTTAAACTCAGGACCAGGAGGAGTTTCGGGAATTTTTATTCACGAGCGTCACGCGACCAACAAAGAGTTGGTTCGTTTTGGTGGTTGGTGGGGACAAGACAAAGAAACCCGTTTTTTGATGGAAAAAGGATTTGACCCAATCCCAACTGCCGAAGGTTGGCAACACAGTAATGCGCCAGTGATGCTAATGGCTCCACTCAATGCAAGTTTGGATTTATTTGAAGAAGCCGGAATGGAAGCAATTGGCAAAAAGAGAGATGATTTGACGGGGTATTTAGAATTTATCATCAACGACATCAAATCCGAAAAGGTAGATTTTGAATTGATTACCCCAACGGAAAAAACTAAGCGAGGAGCACAACTTTCTATAGCCGCAAAAGGGCAAGGCAAGAAATTATTTGATACCTTAACAGAGAAAAACGTAATTGCCGATTGGCGAGAGCCAAATGTAATACGAATCGCCCCAGCCCCTTTGTACAATAGCTACGAAGATTGCTGGAAATTTGGACAGATTTTGAAGGAATCGATTCAGTAAAGAAGTTGGAAGTTTGAAGCACGAAGTTGGATGCTTTATTGATATAGTTATTTGTTTTCATGTGTCATTCTGAATTTGATTCAGAATCTTGCAGAGAATATTTTACAAAGAATCTCTCTCCCGAAAAATCGGGAAGGAGAATTAAAGAGGTGTGTTAATAAGTTAATCTGAAGCCTGAGGGTTTTGAACTTGTTCAAAATGTCTTGAAGGCTGACTTAAGAATAAAAAATGGCAAAAGAAAAAAAAGCAATCATAGTAGGAGCAGGGCTCGCAGGATCTTTGTGGGCAGTTTACCTTGCAAAAGAAGGATACAAAGTAACGATTTACGAAAGAAGACCAGACATTCGTCAGGCAGAGATTTCGGCAGGAAAATCAATCAACTTAGCACTATCGGTAAGAGGATGGACAGCCTTGAAAGCCGCAGGAATTGATAAAGATGTGGAAGAATTGGCGATTCCGATGCCAGGAAGAATCATGCATAGTTTGGATGGTGAACTCACTTACCAACCATACGGAAAAGAGGGCGAAGCAATTTATTCGGTATCGAGAGGACACCTCAATGCCATGATGATGGAAATAGCAGAGAAAAAAGGAGGCGCAACTATTCATTATAACACTAAATGTATTGATGCAGATACTAAAGCAGGAACCGTAAAACTGGAATCGTACGAAACTGGAGAAATTTTTGAGGACAGTGCAGACGTAGTTTTTGCTGCAGATGGAGCTTTTTCGGCTGTGAGGTACAATGCTTTTCAGAAACAAAACAGGTTTGATTACATGCAAGACTACATTGACGATGGCTACAAAGAATTGCTCTTGCCGCCAGACGAAAATGGAGATTACCGCATAGATAAAAATGCGTTGCACATTTGGCCAAGAGGACGATTTATGTTGATTGCTTTGCCTAATGAAGATGGAAGTTTTACCTGTACTTTGTTTATGCCATTTGAGGGAGAAAATTCCTTCGAATCCATAAAAACGGACGAAGACGTAAAGAATTTTTTCAAAACGACTTTCCCAGATTTTTATGACATGATGCCAAATTTGGTGGAGAACTGGCACGAACATCCGCTTTCTTCTTTGTCGATTATCCGATGCAAACCATGGACAAGCGGAAAAATGGCGTTGATAGGAGATGCTGCTCATGCCACAGTGCCATTTTACGGACAAGGGATGAATGCAAGTTTTGAAGATTGCTACGTGATGTACAATTTGATGAAAAAGCACCAGTCAAAGGGACAGGCAGGCAACGAAAACTGGGAGGCAGTATTCAAAGAATACGAAGAAAGAAAACCAGATGGCGATGCCTTGCAAGATTTGTCGGTGCACAACTACCATGTGATGCGCGATTACGTGGCAGATCCTAAATTCTTGCTACAGAAAAAGATAGAGGCAAAATTCTCTGCAGCTCACCCCGACAAATGGATGCCGTTGTATAGCCAAGTATCATTCAGCAATATCCGATATTCCGAAGCTTGGAAAAAAGGAATGGAGCAAGACGCCTTGATGAAAAAAGTAATGGACAAACCCGACATTGAAGAAATATGGGACAGCAAGGAAATAGAAGACGAGATTTTGGGGTTGATATAATCCGTTCGGGTCATTCCCGCGAAGGCTGGAATCTAACATCGAGAATCATAAATAACATTGAGATTAGTTGATTTTGAATATTTTTATTCTCAGAAATTATCCTCTTGAAGGAAGAAGTTAGTGAAAGATTCTTTGGAGATAAAATCACGTTTGTGATAGTCTCAGAAAATAAAGTAACGAGAGATTTTTCAGAGAATTATCTCCTCGAGGGGATTACAGGGGTGATTATCAGTTAAACATTATTCCAATACTTTCACCATCCTCTTGTTTTGTTGGTTGCTTTATTATATTATTGGTCAGCTGAATCAAACAATAATAATCCATGTGCTACAACACCAAACTCACCCGAAAAGCCTCCGAAATTGAGAAAAGATTTGCAGCCGACATGGCTGTGAAAGGAAAGTTACAACCAAACAAACAAATTAGTGGATTTTCTTTTCCCAAAACTCCAATCATCACCAATGCTGAGCCAAAGACAGTCCAGTTCTACCATTGGGGACTTATTCCTAGTTTTGCAGACGATGCCAAAATAAGAGCCCATACGCTCAATGCCCGAATAGAAACAATTCTGGATAAACCCTCGTATGCAGAATCGGCACAAAAAAGATGTTTGGTAATTGCCAATGGCTTTTATGAGTGGACTTGGCACGATTCCAAAGGAAAAAACAAAGAGAAGTTTTTGATCACTATTCCTGGGGAGGAATTGTTTGCTTTTGCAGGAATTTATTCGTCTTGGACCAACCCAAATACGGCAGAAGTGGTTGACTCTTATAGCATTGTTACCACAGAAGCCAACGAACTAATGGCAGAAATTCATAACATAAAAAAAAGAATGCCCATAATCTTAACCGAACAAAACGAACAAGATTGGTTGGCAGGAGATGATTTCGAACATTTTAAAAAACCAGAAATAGAGTTAGTAGCCATTTCTCAAGAAGCCCAACAGAGTTTATTTTAGGGTTTTATCATGTCAATGTGTTCGATCCCGCAATCGAGATAAGTATCGCTAGTTTGCTCAAATCCATGAGATTCGTAAAATTCTTTGAGGTAGAGCATTGCCGAAATTTTGGTTGGTACTGACGGAAAAGTTCGCGAAATAAACTGATTCATTTGATGAATCATTTCATGTCCCAACCCATTGCCTCGGTATTTTTTGTCCAATACCACTCTTCCGAAAGAGGCTTCTGGAAATTTGGCTCCCGGGACCAAAATACGGGCTGTCGAAATAATTGTGTCCTGTTTATTTTTTCCAATTAAATGAAATGCTTTTTTATCGTACCCATCCAAATCATTGTAGGGAGCATTTTGTTCTACGGCAAATACTTCCATTCGCAACGATACACAATCATGTAATTCATCTAAGGATAGTTCGGAAAAAGGTTTTATTTCAAAGATTACTGTCATTTCACTTATTTTTTTTCGATTCCATAATGTAGTTTGGTATCTAAGACATACCCTTTTATCCAAATTTCGGTTAAACTGAAGTCTTTTGCGTTGGAGTAAACCACTAGTTCCCGTTCAAATTTTCCGGGCTTTTTAGTGTTGTACTTGGCTGATATTTGTCCTCGTTCACCCGGCAAAAGTGTATCTTTTGTATAACTGGCTACCGTGCAGCTGCATCCTGATTTTACTCGACTTACAACGAGTGGCGCAGTACCCGTATTGTAAAAAGTAAAAGTGCGATGTCCGTTAGAATATCTTTCAATCGTGTCGTAGTCTATAGTTCGATTCAAAAAAGTGATTATAGGAAACGACTCCTGGGACTCCATCTGTTGAGCAGATAACCACATAGGCAAACAAGTCAGGAAAATAAGTAGTGTTTTGTTCATGGTGATTAATTTGATCATACTGGTATAAGTTCTCTTTCTTTTGTGAAGAGGATGTATTTTTCAACATTTGGGTAATTCATGTCAGTGAGTAAGTTACCGTAATTGGTAAGTTGATCGATATAAGATTTTCGTTTCTTTCCAGTTTTGAAATCAAGGACAATTGTTTTATTCTCTAGCATGATTACTTTATCGGGTCGGTACAAATTGCCGTCTTTGGCAATTATTTCTCTCTCATTGGCAACTGTTGTGTTCTCTTTAAACCAGTCACTAACGGGCTCGATAGAAATAATTTCAGATATTTCATTTTCATAAAATTCAATTTCATGGTGAGCAATCATTCCTTGTTCTGCAAACATATTTACGGCATCCGAAATATCTTTTTTACTCGTTACTTGAGCAAGTATGTTATGGATCAAATTACCGTAAGCAATCTTGGCGGGATTCTTCGGGTCCGTTTGAATCACTCCAAACTGGTCAGCCAAATGTTTGGGCTGACGAATGCCGG
>JALRIS010000191.1 GCA_023255335.1 Flavobacteriales bacterium
CTCCGATTTAAAAGACATCTCGAAGTTTGCAAAAATTGGAGGGCGCTCTATTCTTATTTATATTGGAACCACGGTAGTAGCAATTTCTTTCGGTTTAGTTATTGTTAATTTAATCCAACCGGGTTCAGGAATTTCTGAAGAAACAGTGGCTCAATTGGAAGAAACCTACAAAGGAAATTCGGGAATTACCTCTAAACTATCTACAGCCGCTTCCCAAAAAGAAAGTGGCCCGTTAGATTTTATTGTGGAAATGATTCCCAGTAACTTATTCAAAGCTTTGGGAGACAATGGCAACATGCTACAGGTAATCTTTTTTGTGATCTTTTTTGGAATTTCTATGCTGTTGATCCCAGAAAAAAGTGCAAAACCTATCAAAGATTTTTTTGACGGATTGAATGATGTGGTACTCAAAATGGTTGATCTGATAATGATTACTGCACCCGTGGCTGTTTTTGCCCTACTTGCCACGGTAATTGTTTCGGCAGAAAGCTGGGAAATAATTGAAGCCTTGCTTATTTACTCTGTTACAGTGATTGTAGGCTTGTTGTTAATGATTAGTTTCTATCTACTTCTTGTTTCGCTCATTGTGAAGAAAAATCCGTTTTGGTTCTTAAAACAATTGGCGCCAGCCCAATTATTGGCTTTTACGACCAGTAGCTCCGCAGCAACTTTACCTGTAACCATGGAGCGAGTAGAAGAACACATGGGAGTTGACAAAGAAGTATCTAGTTTTGTGCTTCCGGTAGGAGCCACTATCAATATGGATGGAACTAGCTTGTACCAAGCAGTAGCAGCAGTATTTATTGCACAAGCGCTGGGAGTTGACCTAACAATGACCGACCAATTAACCATCGTTCTTACAGCACTCATGGCTTCTATTGGATCTGCGGCCGTTCCCGGTGCCGGAATGGTAATGTTGGTAATTGTGCTACAAGCAGTAGGAAAATTTTCTGCAGAACAAATTGCCATAGGACTAACACTCATTTTTGCGGTAGACAGACCACTAGATATGTTGAGAACAACAGTCAATGTGACAGGTGATGCAACCGTTTCGATGCTTGTGGCAAAATCATTAGGAAAAATTCACGACCCACAACCCAAAAATTGGGACGATAATTTAGAAAATTTGTAAGAAAGCGAGATTTCAAACAAAAGAAAAAGGATTCCATTCAAAATGAAATCCCTTTTCCTTATTAACCCCGAATATTTCGGGAATTATTAACTATCGTCACGAACCACCGTGACTTATTTTGGAGTGAAACTATTAAAAACACTCCAAAAGCTATTATTCGCTTTAATTAGATAACGTAATTAATTGTCGTTTTAGTGTATTTAAATAAGATAATTGTTCGAGGTATTCCTTAATCATTCCTCGGTTCATCAATTCTATGGCTCTATCGCGAGCTAGTTCGTATTTTATTCTGAGAGACATCATAATTCTGGGGTTTTTAATTCCTACTACATTCTATTCAATAGACGTGCCAAATAAAAAAAAGTTACACCGATAAATAAAAAAGAACAACCTTTAAATAATTCTGATAAATTTTTGTTAAATTTAGACCTACAGAATATTAACAAATAACTAAAAACATGAAAAAAATT
>JALRIS010000202.1 GCA_023255335.1 Flavobacteriales bacterium
ATTTTGATAAGGGGCACCCCACACTTCATTATTCGCACACTTACGAGGAAGAAACAAAAAAGCTGATATTGACGGTAGAGCAAACACAAAATTTTTCTCAATTCCCGGTATTTCAATTACCTATTGAAGTGGATGTTTACACCGCTAAAGGCAAGGAGAGAAAGTCAATTTTCGTCAATCAAAAAAAACAATCATTCGAGTTTGAAACGGAAGTACCCTTGTTGGTAAATTTTGACGCAGAGAAAGTTATTTTGTGCAAGAAAACAGAGGATAAGTCTATGTCACAATGGATTTATCAACTCACTAACGCTCCTCTTTACTTGGATAAAAAAGAAGCATTAGAACGAGTAAAAAACGACAAAAGCAAGGAAGGAGTAGAGGCTATTTTTAACTTATTGTCACAGGAGTTTTATGAGTTTAAGAATATGGGAATGGCGCACTTAAATGAGGTGCATTCCATGTATCAATCTTCCCTGAAAACTAAGTTGGTTCGACTAACTAATGATTCTAATTCATCGGTAAGAAGAAATGCTTTCCTAGCGCTGAGTGAATACGAAGGAGGCAGCGAATCGCACGAAGTGTTATTGGAGCGAGGTATGAACGATAGCTCGTATCAAGTTATTGGAGCTTGCCTAGATGGTTTGGCCTCTCAAAATCCCACCAAGGCTCTGAAATTAGCAAAGAATCTGGAAAGTGAGAAAAGCCAAGCAGTGAAAGAAATAATTGCAGGGTTATATGCTGAGCATGGCGACAAAACCAATCATGATTTTTTTCTACAAGCTGTTGAATCTTCAAGCGGGTTTGCCAAATACGGGATGCTGAGCCAATACGCCAACTTTCTTTCTAAATTAGATGAAACGGAAATCGAAAAATCTATTTCTCTGTATCAGACTGTAGCAGCTAGTTCCTCAGCATGGTGGATGAAGATGCTTGGTTATCAAGGACTGATGACAGGTAAAAACCGAATTTCGAATAGAATAGAAGAGCTAAAAACGGAACTGACACTGACCGAGGAGACCACCAAAAAGTCTAAAATTGAAAGACAAGTAAGTGAGTTCAGCAGACAGCTAATTGCTATCGACACCGAATTGAAAAACTTAAAAACCAACGAGAAAGACCAAAAAGTCTTAGATTATTTGAACAACATGCGATAGTCATTTTTTTTATTTAATTGAAAATCAGTATCTTTAATAAAAAAATATACATCGACTTATGAAATTTCTTTCTACACTTATTCTAATCGCGTTTTTTCCTTTTTTTGGAATCACTCAATGTCAAGATTCCATCTATCTGAGTGGACATACGCTCCATGCCGGAATTTCTGGGATGAATTACCAGTGGTACTCCAATTGCACTGCCACTGGACCAGGAGGTTTTGTGCCTATTCCGGGTGCCACGAGTCAAACCTTTACACCAACCCACTTCACGACAGATTATTCAGTTGTAATTTCGGGAACGCCCTCTTGCAGAGACACCTCTGCTTGCGTTTTGATTGATTCAAATTGTAGGGCTTATTTTTACCCAACACAAACTACACCCGGCCAAGTGGTGTTGGTAGATTCGTCTTACGGGGCAGGAACAGCCATCGGATATACATGGAATTTTGGTGATGGCTCCGTGGCATTTACTCAATATCCTACACACAGTTATGCCTCTCCAGGAACCTACCAAGTAACCCTGCATATTTACGATACGCTTTCGGGATGTTCCAACTTTTATCACGATACAATTACCGTGGACTCTACTGGAATCTTAAGAAGTGGATTCACCGTAACCGTGATTTCTCATAATTCTGTTGGAGTTGCCGAACTTGCCTTTACAGTTGACTTTAACTTATTTCCAAACCCAACCAGCGGTAGAGTATTTGTGAATTTTCCAGAAGTTCAGCTAGAAGGAGTTATTGAGTTGTTTAATGTGAATGGAAAGCTCATTGCCTCAACTTCCACCAATGGACTCAATAAAGTGGTATTGGATAGTCAGAATTTGGAATCGGGTATTTATCTCGTGAGAGTGAATACGAGAAGAGGACAAACAATTAAGAAATTAATTGTAAAATAGGCTGACTAACGTTTTTATTCTAAAACTCCTTCTTTGTTTCAAGAAGGAGTTTTTTTTATGATTTTTATTCTTTCGTTGTTGTACTAGAATCTTGTTTTCGGATATGCCTTGACAAACATTGGGGACAAGCCTGACCACGCAACTGATCCCAGCCATGCTCGCAGGTGTTCTCTGTTCTGGTTTTTAATTGATCCAGAATATCTTTAGAAAGTTTAAGAGGGAACTCAGATTTTATTTTAAGGAGGTGATACGTTGTGTAATATCCCCAAGAAGAATTGCCGATGTAAGTGTAGAATTTCATTCCACGAAGCACCACAAGAGAATCTCCATAATGCGATTTATTGGAGTACATCGTGTCTTGTTTTTCGGTGTAAAAAGGTCCTTCATAAAAATTTTCGCTGCCAATTTTTACCAAGCGATACCGGACCAACTCTTTGGTTCCTAACTTTTCTTTTTCAAGAGTGAGTTGATTAATAATCCAGACAGAATCTCGTTTCCAATCGATTTTTCCGAGAAGCGAATCTTCCATCTCCGTGACTAACACTAGTTGGCTCTCACCAAAAAAAGAGAAGAAAGGGACGAAAAGAATAAAAAGGAGAACATTCTTCATAACAACGAAAGTATTTTAAATACGATTTTAAGTTAACCTTTTTTGTTTACATTTCATAACATTCAATTTCTTATATGTCAATTCAATGAAAATTTCATTGTTTTTATAATTAGCGAACAGTAATAAGACATGATTCAAAACTATATTTTTTTCACCCATTTGTTTTTCTATCCATTACCTGCGCTAGGACTTTGAAACCTTTTGTCCCAATGGAGATACTGTGAGTCATCAAATTGATACCAATTATATCCTAGATTAATTAGTAAAATTATCGAAACGAAAAATAGAAAAGGAGATCAGAAAAAAAGGGAATTCTATAACTTGGTAATATTTTAATTTCCGTTTTCAATTCAATTGCAACTTCACTATCTTAGCACTCTTTAACAAAACAAAGTTTTGTATGCTACTAAAGACTAACTACTAAGCACTAACTACTAATTTATACAAACAATGTCAGACGATAAAAAAATAATATTCTCGATGGACCGAGTGAACAAAACCACTCCATCGGGACAGCACATCCTCAAAGATATTTACCTTTCTTTCTTTTATGGAGCCAAGATTGGTATTTTGGGGCTCAATGGAGCTGGTAAATCTACCGTGATGAAAATTATTGCGGGGATCGACAAAGATTACCAAGGGGAAGTGATTTTCCAGGAAGGGTACACCGTGGGATATTTGCCACAAGAACCCAAGCTAGATCCTACCAAAACGGTGAAAGAAATAGTGAAAGAAGGAGTACAAAGTACCATGGATATTTTGGCGGAGTACGAGGAAATAAACAACAAGTTCATGGACGAAGAAATCATGAACGACCCAGACAAAATGCAAGCTTTGATAGACAGGCAAGGAGAAGTTCAAAACCAAATTGACCAATTAGATGCTTGGGACATTGATAGCAAACTAGAAATGGCCATGGGGGCTCTGAGAACTCCAGAAGGAGATACTCCTATCGAAAATCTGTCGGGAGGAGAGCTTCGAAGGGTAGCCTTGTGTAGATTGTTGCTCCAAAACCCTGATGTATTGCTACTGGATGAGCCTACCAATCACCTCGATACCGAATCGGTGCAATGGCTCGAACAACACCTAAATCAATATGCTGGAACCGTGATTGCGGTAACCCACGATAGATTTTTCTTGGATAATATCGCTGGATGGATTCTTGAATTGGATAGAGGAAAAGGAATTCCATGGAAAGGAAACTATTCTTCGTGGATGGACCAAAAACTCAAACGACTGCAACAAGAAGAAAAAAGCGAAAGTAAACGACAAAAGCACCTGCAGCGAGAGCTTGAGTGGGTAAATCAAAACCCAAAAGGAAGAAGAGCCAAAAACAAGGCTCGTATTGCTAATTACGAAAAAATGCTGAGCCAAAAATCTTCGGAAAAAGAAGAAAAACTGGAGCTACCAATTCCTAACGGGCCAAGGCTAGGAAACGAAGTGATTGAAGCCATAAACGTGAGTAAAGCGTTTGGCGACAAAGTGCTTTATGAGAATTTGAATTTTAAACTACCGCCCGCAGGAATTGTAGGAGTTATTGGGCCAAACGGAGCAGGAAAAACCACGATATTTAAAATGATCATGGGCGAAGAAATCCCAGATGGCGGAGAGTTCAAAGTAGGGGAGACAGTAAAAATTGGCTATGTAGACCAAAAACACAAAGACCTAGATCCAGAAAAAACACTCTACGAAGTAGTTTCGCAAGGAGCCGATAACATTGAGATTGGTGGAGAAAAAATAAATGCTAGAGCCTATATTTCTCGATTTAATTTTGGAGGAAACTCACAGAGCAAAAAGATAAAAGTGTTATCAGGTGGAGAAAGAAACCGATTGCACTTGGCAATGACTCTCAAGACGGAAGCCAACGTATTGCTGCTAGATGAGCCAACCAACGATTTGGATGTAAATACCCTGAGAGCGCTCGAAGAAGGAATTCAAAACTTTGCAGGTTGTGCCGTTATTATTTCTCACGACAGGTGGTTCCTCGAAAGAATTTGTACGCATATTCTTGCCTTTGAAAACGACTCGGAAGTGTATTTCTTTGAAGGAACTTACCAAGAATACGAAGAAAACAAACTTAAACGTCTTGGAAATACTGTTCCAACTAGGGTGAAATACAAGAAATTGTTGAGAGACTAAGGTGAGTATTTTGATCTTAGTTTTCAGATTGTAGTAGAAAGTCCTTAATCGGTTGATTAAGGACTTTTTTGTTTCAACTCATATCCAATATTATTTTGGTGCCGAGAATTCAAGACAGAATCTGAGAAGAGTTTTTTATAAAGATTTTACCCTTTTGAGAAGAGAATACGAGGGATGTGTTCATAGGAGAATCAATTCGCAATTTATTTACTTTAAAGAACATTTCTCACTATCTTTAAGCATTATCAATTATTCATAATCAATTAAAAAAAATGGCACAACAAGACTTTGAAATACCAAAACTAAGTAAAGGAGGAATTTTTGGAGTAGGAGGAATAATAATTTCGGTTATTTTACTCATCGTAATTTGGAAATCTTCTATCAATATTGAATACGGTAAAGCGGGTGTGCTTTTCAAAACATTTGGGGGCGGAGTTGTTACCGATCAACCCCCACTGGGCGAAGGATTTCATTTTGTAGCTCCCTGGAACAAAGTGTACAAATACAACACCAAACAACAAGAGATTTTCGAAAAAGGGATGGAAGTACTTTCTTCTAACGGATTGGTGATTACACTCGATGTATCAGTTTTGTATCAACCCAAAACCTCTGAATTAGGAATACTTCACAAAACCAAAGGAGAAGAATACCGAACTACGGTAATTATTCCAGAAATCCGGGCAGTGGCAAGAAGTGTTATTGGTCGTTACACGCCAGAACAACTTTATTCGAGTAAGAGAGATGCGATCCAAAATGAAATTTTTGAAGAAACAAAACTAAAGGTAGAAAAACAACACGTTCAGCTAAACGCGGTACTTGTAAGAGATGTTACTTTACCGCAAAAAATTAAAGACGCGATTGAAAGAAAATTATCTCAAGAGCAAGAGTCACTGGAATACGAATTTCGACTCGAAAAAGCCGAAAAAGAGGCGCAAAGACAAAAAATTGACGCAACTGGAAAGGCTGAGGCAAACCGAATATTGAATGCTTCACTTACCGACAATATCTTAAAAGAAAAAGGTATTCAAGCTACGCTCGAATTATCCAAATCTAAGAATGCCAAAGTCGTAGTGATTGGAAGTGGAAAAGAAGGAATGCCTTTAATTTTGGGAAATAATTAATTATCTTTTTTATTGTTATTCTCCTGAAGGCAAAAACCGTACTCATTTATTTCTAATCTCCCAGAGTTTTACATTTGGGAGATTTTTTTATGTATTCAATAATTAGCCCTCATTGTGATAGGGTTGACCTTTTAATATTGTCATCCCTCTGTAGATTTGTTCCAGTAAAAAAGTACGAATCATTTGGTGCGAGAAAGTCATATTGGAAAGACTGAACTTACTTGGGAATTTTCTGTAAAGTTCTTCAGAAAATCCATAAGCTCCGCCAATCACAAATACCAAATCTTTGATTCCTTGGTTCATTTTTTTTTGTAAAAAATCAGCAAATTGAACCGAGGTTTTTTGTTTTCCTTTTTCGTCCATCAACCATACTTCATCAGTCGGATTGAGGTGTTTCAGAATTAATTCTCCTTCTTTGTCACAAATTTGCGCAGGCGATAAGTTTTTCGTCTTTTTAAGCTCAGGAATTGTGATATAATTCACTTTGATGTAATGTTTTAATCTTCCTAAATATTCGTTTTCCGCTTCATCGAAATACGATTTATCTGTTTTGCCTACTACTATTAATTTGATATTCATCTATTCATTTTATTTGAATTGTCCTTCCTGCGAAGGCAGGAATTTTGTTCAGGTATTCATTTTATTTGAATCGTCATTCCTGCGAAGGCAGGAATCTTATTCACTGGTTTGATTCTCGTTATTTAGATTCCCGCCTTCGCGGGAATGACATTTATCAGGAGACATTTTATGTCAGAAATCTGCCAGATTGAATGATTCCTATTTGTTAGGAATTGTATCGAGATCAAGACTTAGGAGTAGAAAAAGCGTCTTTTATTTCATCCGTAATTCTAGCGGGACGGTGAGTAGCCAAATCCAACACCACAAAGGTAACTTCCGCACTCGCCACCAATTCACCAGTAGATTTTTTGGTCATCACTTGATCTATCGTCATGCTCGAATTTCCCATTCTTTTTATCGTTTGGCTAAAGGTTAACACATCTCCGTTATGAGCGGGTCGCTTGTAGGAGATGTTGATGTTCACCACGGCAAATCCCCAATTGTTTTTTGTTAAGTATTCCTGAAAATTTGTTGCATCAATGTATCTCCACCTTGCTTCTTCCATTAATTCTAGATACCGGGCATTGTTCATGTGCCCAAATACATCAATGTGAAATCCTCTTATTTTTATATCCGTAGAAAAATCCATTCTTTACTTTTAATTTAATGAGTTTCAAAGTTAAAAATTTTCATTGTCATTCTTGCGTAGGCAGGAATCTAATTCAATTGGTACTATTTTTCTAGAAAAAACGGGAACAGGCTGTTTTAGGATATTTTCAAATGA
>JALRIS010000239.1 GCA_023255335.1 Flavobacteriales bacterium
AAATTTTTGAAAGAAAATAACTTAACGCCTATCGCAAGATTAATGTCGTACTCGATAGCAGGATTAGAACCAAGAATAATGGGAATGGGACCTTTGTATGCCATGCCGAAAGCACTAAATCAAGCGGGACTTACACTAAATGATATTGAACAAGTGGAACTAAACGAAGCTTTTGCCTCGCAATCTGTGGCGGTGATGAACGAACTAGGATTGAATCCTGACATCGTAAACGTAAACGGAGGAGCCATTGCGCTTGGTCATCCACTTGGATGCACGGGAGCAAAATTATCTGTTCAATTGTTTAACGAAATGAGAAAAAGAGGGCAGAAATATGGCGCAGTAACTATGTGTGTAGGAACTGGACAAGGAGCTGCGGGGATATATGAGTTGTTGTAAGCAACTCAGTCGTTAGATAACAGTAGTTAGTCCTTAGTTTAGGATACTATGAAAAAATAACGACAAAACAGACTAAAGACTTAATACTTACGACTAAAAATCTAAAAAAAATGGAAGCAATAAAAGGAGGTGAATTTATCATCAGAGACACAAAAGCAAGCGAAGTATTTATCCCAGAAGAGTGGACGGAGGAGCAAAAAATGCTAGCCGAAATGTGCAAGGATTTTATCAAAACCGAAATTATGCCTCATTTGGACAGAATGGATAGTATGGAAGAAGGTTTTATGCCTGCCTTGATGGACAAAGCGGGAGAACTGGGCCTGTTGTCAATCTCGATTCCTGAGGAATTGGGTGGAATGGGCATGGATTTTAAAACCAGCATGCTCGCAACCGAAGCGCTAGGAGGAAGTTACTCTTTCTCGGTGGCTTACGGTGCTCACACCGGAATTGGTACTTTGCCACTTTTGTATTATGGAAATGCCGAACAAAAAGCCAAATACATCCCAAAATTAGCTTCGGGAGATTGGAAAGCTTCTTACTGCTTGACCGAGCCAAGCTCAGGAAGTGATGCCAATTCTGGAAAGACAAAAGCCGTACTCTCTGAAGATGGAAAACACTACTTGATTACGGGGCAAAAAATGTGGATTACCAATGCCGGATTCTCTAATTTGCACACAGTATTTGCCAAAATTGATGACGATGAAAAACTAACAGCCTTTTTGATAGAAGCCGACAGCGAAGGAATCACACTCAATGCCGAAGAAAAAAAGATGGGAATCAAAGGTTCGTCTACTCGTCAGGTGTTTTACAACAACGTAAAAGTGCCCGTTGAAAACATGCTTTCAGAAAGAGAAAACGGATTCAAAATAGCCTTGAATATCCTAAATATTGGGCGAATAAAATTATCAATCGGAACCACGGGAGCGGCCAAAGAAATTGTAACAGAATCTGTAAAGTATGCCAACGAGAGAGAGCAATTTGGACGGCCCATTGCCAAATATGGAGCAATCAGAAATAAGTTGGGAAAAATGGCGGTTTCTATTTTTGCCAGCGAATCGGCAAACTACCGAGCAGCTCAAAACATAGACGATGCCATCAAAGCATTAGTTGACGGAGGAATGGCGAAAGAACAAGCAACCTTAAAAGGAATTGAGCAGTTTGCTCCCGAATGTGCATTGCTGAAAGTAGTAGGGTCTGAGTGTTTGGACTTTGTGGTAGACGAAGGAGTGCAAATTCATGGAGGAATGGGATATTCTGCCGAGACTTTGGTAGAAAGAGCTTACCGAGACGCTCGTATCAACAAAATTTTTGAAGGAACCAACGAAATCAACAGACTGCTACTAGTCAACATGATTCTGAAAAAAGGGATGAAAGGCGAAATAGATTTGATGGGACCTGCCATGAAAGTAGCAAACGAACTGATGTCGGTTCCAAGTTTTGAAGAAGGCGAAGAAGGATTATTTGCCGCACAAAAGAAATCATTGGCGGGATTCAAAAAAGCCATCTTGATGGTAGCTGGTTCGGCTGTTCAAAAGCTGATGGCAACCTTGGCAAAAGAACAAGAAGTATTGATGGCCAATGCCGACATGGTGATTGACACCTACTTGGCAGAATCGATTATGCTACGAGTAGAAAAATTAGTAGCGATGAAAGGAGAAGATGCCTGCCAAGAACAAATTGCCATGGTCCAAGCCTTCTTTTACGAAGCCTCGCACCGAATAAATAAAGCGGCTACTGATGCATTAAATTCTTTTGCAGAAGGAGATGAACTCAAAATGATGTTGATGGGATTGAAGAGATTTACGAAACACGAACCCATCAATATTAAATCTTGTTACCAAAAAATTGCACTTAAAATAATAGACGAAAACGAATATTGTTTTTGACCAGGTAAATTGTTACATTTCTGTTAAAATTCTAAAACAGAATTATGATAACAAACCTCGATAACGAATTGGCGATAGAAAGGCAAAAATTAAATGCCCTTCTGGAGATAACCAACTCAGTAAACAAAAATTACAAGATTAGTGATCTTTTGGATCAGTTTGAAAATGTAATGCGTTACTACATCGGGGTTTCTAAGCTTGCTTTTATCAATAATAGAGATGATTGGAAGTGTATCCTGAGTTTTGGAATAGATCAAGATTGCACGGGTTTCAATAAAACCAAAATGCTCTCTGTAACACAAACGACTCTTTCGGAAGATACCAACATTGAAAAATTCAAGGAGTTTGATTTGATTATGCCTGTTTTTCATAAAGGAAAACCACTTTCTTATTTGCTGATAGGAGGAATAAAGGAAGACGATATGACTTCCTTTATCTGGTTTATTCAGACAATTGCAAACGTTGTCTCGGTGGCGATAGAATCCAAAACTCTCGCAAAAGAGCTGTTGAAAAAAAAGCTGAAAGAAAAGGACATGAAATTGGCGGTATTGATGCAAAAATTATTGCTCCCCAATAACTTACCTTCCAACCAATACATTGATATCTCGGCTACCTATCTCGCCAAAGAAATGGTGAGTGGAGACTATTACGATTTCATTCCAATCAATAAAAACGAATATGTTTTTTGTATTGCTGATGTTTCTGGTAAAGGGATGTCTGCAGCAATGCTGATGTCAAATTTTCAAGCCACTCTGCGAGCAAATGTCAAATAAAATCACAACAATCTCACGATTGAAGAATTAGTAAAAGAACTGAATTCAAGCGTATTGTCAGCAGCAAAAGGAGAAAAATTCATTGCCTTCTTTATTGGGTATTACACCGAGCATAATCGTATGTTAAAATATATAAACGCTGGACACAACTACCCTATATTGGTTCATAAAAAAAATGTAACTGAACTAAATACAGGATGTATTGCCCTAGGCATATTTGAAGAGCTTCCTAGTATTCAGGTGGGAGAATTAACCATCGAACCGAACACGGTAATAATGTGCTACACGGATGGAATGGTGGAAGTGGAGAACGAGGACAACATTCAGTTTCAATCTGAAAGATTGGCGCAAGCGGTGGTAGAAAATTCCTACTTGAACATGAAAGCAATGAATAAAGCACTTTTTGAAACGATTGATGAATACAAAGGTTCGAAACCTTATCCAGACGATACGGCAGTATTAAGTTTGCGAATTATATAAGGCTAGAGCAATCTCAATATTTTCTTTTTTCTTTTTTATCCTCGAAGATTTAGCCGTATCGGTATAAAACTTATGGGTTTTAAGAAATTTCACTTGCGCTTTATGAAACTCCAGCGGTGTTTTTATCACGCCATTTTCGATGTATTCTCTCATCAGTTTATGGCTAATTTCCTTAAAGTCATTTCTTCCTAAGTAATCCAAATCAGCGTCTTTCATTATTTCTTCCAGCAATGTTTTGGGCTCTCTGCTGGGCTCTGTCGCCAGAATTAAGCTGGCTATCAATTCTATTTGTTCTGAATCAAAATTATACTTAGGCAAGATAGTTTTTGCAAATTCTGCACCCAGAATTTCGTTGTTTTCATATCTCTCCAAAAAACCGATATCGTGGAGCAGTGCTGCAGTTTTTAATAGCAAAATTTCTTCTGTGTAAATTTCTTCTCCAAACCCCAAAAACTCTGTAGCATTCATTATGTTCAACGCATGTTTTTCATTGTGATAATAAATTCCTGAGGGTAGTTCATTCCGTATTTTTTCTTTCATGTCCTTGAACAATGAAATGTAATCGGGCTTGGCATTTTTGATGTTTCGTGCATATTTCCAAAACAAAGAATTAGGAACCAGTCCTTTTTCATCAGCCGATAGTTCAGGTTTTATTCTGCTCACAAAGTACATGGGTATATTCCCCATATTTTTTGTAGCAATTTCTCCTCTTTCTTCACAATCAAAAAAAGGGTAAACCAAGCGGTAGGTAGTTTCTGAAATATTCACTTTTCCTGGTAATCCTGCTTCCTGAAGACGGCTAGCCACATTCACAGAGCTGCCCCAAACGTCAAACATAGGACGTTTTGTATCTAATACTCCTGCGGCCAGTTCACCAGTTGTAATTCCAACTCTAATTTGCCAATTTAGGTTGGTAGTTGAGTTCACTTTACTTACTTCGTTCTGCATTTGGAGTCCCGACAAGACGGTGTAAATTGGGTTTTTTCTGTTTTTCTTAGGCACTCCTCCCACAGCAAAATAGCTATCTCCAATGGTTTTTATCAAAATCATTTTGTTCTCTGTAATGACCGAGTCAAATTTTTTGAAATAAACGTTTAGCGTATCCACTAGTTGATTTGCAGTAAGGAATGGCGTGATTTTGGAAAAAGATACAAAGTCAGCAAATAGCACCGAGGCTTCTTCGTAATATTCGGGTTCTATCTTTCCTTTATTTTTCAACACTTTCACTATCTTATTAGGAAAAATGTCTTTCAATAACTCATCAGATTTTTCGTGCTCATATTCGAGCAGAGCTTTTTGTTCTTCTATTTTTTCTTTTTGCGAAATTATGGTAGCGGTGCGCCTTTCCATGAAAGACCTTATTTTTCGTTTTTGTCTTCTACCATGGAAAAACAAATAAATAAAAGCAACAGCCAACACAAGACAACCCACTTGCCAATAAAGCAACACTGAGGTAGAGTTCACATCAGGAACAATTGCCCAAAATAAGCTGTGAGATGATATTGAAAAGTCGATCCATTTCATTAGGAGAGAGGTAGCGTCAATTTTTCTGCAAATTTAAGAAGAAGAATCCTTTTGCTTTGGTTTTGTTGGTGTTACCTTCGACATTTTTTGTCCTACAAAAGTTCCTTCTATAATTTGTTGCTGAAAATCTTTCATTCCTCCAGGAGAATGAGGCACCAAAATAGTATTGTTTCCTTCTTTAGTCCCAATACTATTGAGGGTGTCAAAATATTGAGTCAACAGCACAAATTGCATGACTTCGGTGGAGTTTATTTCGTCTAGCGAATCTTTGAAATCTTCTATCGATTCTTTAAATCCTTTTACAATTGCTATCCGCTGTGCAGCAACTCCTTCCCCTTGTAGTCTTTTACTTTCAGCATCGGCTTCTGCCTCTTTTACGATAGTAATTTTTGTCGCTTCAGCTTCTTGCAAGGCTGCTTCCTTGTCTCTCTTAGCTGCATTAATTCTGTTCATCGACTCTTTTACATTTCTATCCGGATCTATATCGGTAATAAGAGTTTTAATTATTTCAAAACCATAATCATCCATCGAGGCCGAAAGACTTTGATTCACGGCATTTGCAATATCGTCTTTCCTCGAGAAAACTTCGTCCAATTCTAGCTTTGGAACTTCTGCTCGAATCACGTCAAAAATAAAAGAAGAAATCTGTCTTGACGAATCGTCTAAGCTGTAAAATGACTCTTTTGTTTTGCTCGGAATTACCTTGTATTGAACAGAGGCTTGCATTACCACAAACACATTGTCCATGGTTTTTGTTTCTACGTGTACATCTAATTGTAGTACTCGTAAATTGACCGTTCCAGCGACAGAGTCAATAATGGGAATTTTAAAACTAAGACCCGAATCTGCTATTCGATTAAATTTTCCAAGACGTTGAATTACTTTTGCCGATTTTTCGGGGACAATGACTATTGAAAGAATAATAAAAATTACCAGTAATACAAGAAGTACAATTACTGCTGGTGAGAGTTGTGAGTCTAAAAATATCATAAGATTTGGAAATATAGGTGAGTTTTATCTGAACAAATTAGATTGTTCTTTTAAAGTACAAATAATTATGGGTTTAGAGGAGGTTTTGGATTGAATTTTGCAAAAAAAATGCGATGAACCCGTCATCGCATTCTTTCACTTAGTTAGTCTTGCGCACTTATTCTGCGGTATTATTGATTGTAATTTGAGGGTTTTTGATGTTTTTTAGGTCTCTATCAAAGTGGTACAATCCACTTTTGTCGTCCCCAATCAAATTTAATTGATCGATAATAGTTCTTACAACTGCCTCTTCTTCTATCTGTTCAGAAACATACCATTGCATAAAATTCATGGTAGGAAAATCTTTTTCTTCGTAACAAATCCCCACCACTTCGTTTACTTTGGCAGACACTGTCAATTCATGCTTCAAAAACTCTTCAAAGACATACCTAATTGATTTAAAATCATTCGTAGGCATATCTATTTGGGGAATAATCGCTTTACCTCCTCTTTCGTTTATAAACTTAACCAATCGGAGCATATGCATTCTCTCTTCGTCTGATTGTTCGTAAAAAAAATCTGATGTTCCGCTAAGTCCATTTACCTCAGCCCATGAAGCTACAGCCAAATAGTAATGGGAAGAAAATGCCTCCACCACTAATTGAGAATTTAACGCTTCTTCTACTCTTTTGTTTAGCATAATTTAATTGTAATTTTGTGAATAATTGAATTAGTATAAAAATACAAAATTTTTAACCAAACCGAAACCCCGAAACGGTAATATAGAATGAATATGAATAAAATTGAACACATAGGAATTGCGGTAAAAAATATCCAAGAATCCAATAAGTTGTTTTCGGCTCTTTTCAACAAAAAGCCTTACAAGCAAGAGGAGGTAAAATCTGAACATGTTATTACCTCTTTTTTTGAAACTGGCGAGTCCAAAATAGAACTTTTACAAGCCACTGATCCAGAAAGTGCCATCGCCAAATTCATAGAAAAAAAAGGAGAAGGAATTCATCACATTGCGTTTGATGTTACTAATATTAAGGAAGAGCTTGAAAGACTCGAAAAGGAGGGATTCACAATCATCACGAAAGAACCAAAAAAGGGGGCTGACAACAAATTGGTTGCATTTCTTCATCCTAAATCTACGAATGGGGTATTAATTGAATTGTGTCAAGAAATAAGAGGCTAATTCTGCCCATTTCGTATTCTTTTTCTTCCTGCATATTGGGAATAAAATCATTATCTTCATGTAAAATATCTAACGCATGATAAACTGGAATTCAATTATAAAATATGCCAATCACGGTTCTCCTGAACCTGAAAAAAGAGTGGAAAAATCGGAAGAAGAATGGAAAAAGCAACTGACTCCAGAGCAATTTAGAATTACCCGCAAAAAAGGAACTGAACCTGCTGGATCGGGAGAATTTTGCAGTGCACACGACCCTGGAAAGTACAACTGTGTCTGTTGCCAAACACCTTTGTTTGATTCCACCATTAAATTTGAATCGGGAACAGGATGGCCTAGTTTTACGCAGCCAATCAAAGAAAATGCCATTGGCTATATAAAAGACACCTCTTTTGGGATGATTAGAGTAGAAGTTGTTTGTAATACTTGTGACGCCCACTTAGGTCATGTGTTTCCTGATGGTCCTCAACCAAGTGGACTGAGGTATTGCATCAATTCGGCCTCGTTGCAACTACAAAAAAAAGCTTAACATGCGGAGTTTATTAAGTTTACCCCTTGTTCCTACTTTTTCTAAATACCTGCCTGCCGATTCTTCACGTTTAAATGAATCGAGGCAAGTAGAAGGTGCTTGTTTTTCGTATGTAAAACCGGTTACACCCTCCAAACCCAGACTTATTCACTTTTCTCAGCCTTTGCTAGATGAATGGAAAGTGGAGATAGATAAAGACGATTTTCTTCAAGTAATGTCTGGAGAGAGCAAATTCAACGGATTTGAGCCATACGCAATGTGTTATGGGGGTCATCAATTTGGTCAATGGGCTGGTCAATTAGGAGATGGAAGAGCCATAAATATCGCGGAACTAGAAATCCACGATACTCCAGTTGCGCTTCAATTAAAAGGCGCTGGTCCAACTCCATATTCTCGAAAAGCAGATGGAAAGGCAGTTCTGCGGTCCTCCATCCGTGAATACTTGTGTAGTGAAGCAATGCACAACCTTGGCATTCCCACCACTCGAGCACTTTCTCTTGTCAAAACCGGAGATTTTGTTCCAAGAGATATGCTCTATAATGGTAACGTGCAAGAAGAACAAGGAGCAATCGTATGCCGAGTCGCACCTAGTTTTATTCGTTTTGGAAATTTCGAAATTTTTGCCGCTCGTCAAGACAAAGAAAACCTACAACGATTACTAGATTATACCATAAAGCATCACTTTAAGAGTCTGGGAACTCCGTCCCAAGAAACTTATCTTGCGTTTTTCCAAGAGGTGGTAACCAAAACTCTCGATATGATTATTCACTGGCAACGAGTAGGATTTGTTCACGGTGTAATGAATACGGATAATTTATCCATATTGGGACTTACCATTGACTACGGGCCTTATGGGTGGCTGGAAAATTATAACCCAGGGTGGACGCCAAACACCACAGATTCGCAACACAGAAGATACCGATTCGGGAACCAGCCGAATGTTGCGTTATGGAACCTTACTCAACTCGCCAATGCCATTTATCCACTCATTGGGGAGGCCGAACCTCTCGAAGATATTTTAACGGGATTCAAAGTTCAATTTGCACACAAGAACCACGAAATGATGTGCAAAAAGCTAGGCTTGTATGCACCCGATTTAGTATCTGATACAGTCCTTTATTCTCTAGAAGAAAATTTACGGGTATCCGAAATAGATATGACTTTATTCTTCAGAGAGCTAAGCAATTTTTGTTCGTTTAAATGGAATCATTTCAAACACATCCTTGAATTCAGTAGTTATCTCACTGGTACAGAATTGAACTCCCATATGTCTAAATGGAAAAACTGGTTCAAAGAGTATAAAAAATTAGTGAAACAAGAAGGAGTCGATGAAACGACTCGTTTATCCAAAATGAAACAAACAAATCCCAAGTACGTTTTGAGGAATTACATGGCTCAGCTGGCAATAGAGAAAGGAGAAGTAGGAGATTACAGTCTTATAGAGGAATTGTTTACCTTGTTACAAAATCCATATACTGATCAACCAAATCAAGAAAAATGGTACGCAAAACGACCCGATTGGGCCAAGCAAAAAATCGGCTGTTCCATGCTTTCGTGTAGCTCTTAAAAATTAAAAGTGTAATTCAAATTGAAGACGATAAAAGAACAAATCATCTTTCGCTTCGATCTCTCTGTAGCTCAAATCTGTTTGAATTTTTAACTTATGTCCCACCACATATTTTGACAAGCCAAAAGTGTACTCGTTTTCTTTAGCGCTCGATACGGGTGCAACATGAGTATAACGAATGGAAGGTTCAAAGTTGTTTTTTAATAACAATCCGGCTTGTAGGTTAACTGCCTGACCAGTATAATAAGTGCCTACTTGAGTATTACTCTCGTCAAATACCCTGTTATCGCCTCCTCCTACCTCGCGATGAGCATACTCACCCATCACAGAAAAACCTTTGTATTTGAACATAAAATCTCCAAAAAAAGTATTAAGTGTCTTTAGTTTTGCAGAAGATACTTCTAAGAAGTTTCCTAATTGTCCTCTATCTCGACCAGCTCTATCGTTTACATCATACGCAATGCCGATTCCTAGTTTTGGTTTTTTCTCCCTTTTTAAATCTCCACCGCTAAAATCCCCTTTTGACTTGAATTTTCCAAAGGGCTGAATTTCAAGTTTAAACGTGTAGTCATATCCTCCTATATTTCCACTTGTAATATTCCTCCCTTCTCCCTGAGAAAAGGCGAATACTTCTTCGATATGAAATTGTTTGCCAAGTTTCCATTTATGCCTCAATTGAATCCCCATATCTCGATCAATATTAAATCTACTGTTCAGCCTGCTTCGGTCTACCATTTGCATATTTGCAGAAGAAATAACACGCTCTCTATTACCCGGTAACTTTGTTTGACCCGCCCAAAGCCACATGTTCTTCGCAAAATTCCATTTTACTACAGCATCAAGCATAAGACGCGAGGCATTACTATATTCCGGTGAGTCGCCCCCGCTCATATCCCTATTGGTAAGAGCCATTTCTATTTTATACTGAATCTTAGGGGAAAATGCGTATCCTTTAAATTTCAATCGAGATCGTCTCAATAAAAAGTTGGAAGAGTGGTTTTCTAATCGGGCTAAATCATCACTAATCACATCCCAATTATTTGAATATAATGCCTGAAAACGCATTCCTACGTTCATCGTAAATGAAGAGTCTTTTGCAATGAAATCTATTCCTTTTCCAAATGGTCCTGTTTGGATTTGAGTGAAACCGACATTTGATAGAAGAATATTGTTTAAAATAAAGATAAAAATGGTTATTTTGTGATACCTCATATTAATTAATTGTTAATAATTAAGGGCAAAACTAATAAAAATTAACACTGAATTTACTTAAGCTGAACAATTGACTCTTTCTTAATATACATTTAACATTAACTTAATATTGAGAATCTTTCCAGTTAATACAATAAAGCTACTTTTGAAAAAAATATTACACCTCACTTTATATGAAAAACTTCACCTTGTTCTTTTCTGTATTCGTAACGCTTTTTCTGGGGAATATCGGAAATGCAACTGACACCCTTCTTCCGGAAAACTCAGAACCTCTTGAGACCTTAAATATCTATACTCCTACTGCTGATATTTTGCATAACATCCATGCTAAAGAGAAAGAAGGTTCGGCAGACCTTAAATGGACTATTGATTACGATGCCATGGTTCAATTAAAAGAATTAGGTTATACAGTTGTTATAAAATGGAACACCGACATTGGAGCAAAAAGACACAAAAGTGGATATGCCAACTCTGACTGGAATTCCATTCACGAAATTCCTCTTACTTCTACACATTACAAGTTGGAGGGCTTAAAAGGAGGTGAAAAACATGTCTACAAAATTGGAGTAGAAAAAGGTAACAAACAAGTGTTTTCTGAAAAACAAAAGTTTCAAACAAAACGACCTTGGGGACTCTTCAGAATAATGGTGTTGATTGGAGCTCTCGGAATGTTCATTTACGGGATGAAAATAATGAGCGAAGGCTTGCAACAAGCCGCTGGATCTCGACTCCGAAAAATGCTTGCTTCCATTACTTCCAATAGGTTCAAAGGAGTGTTGACAGGGTTTGGAATTACTTCCATCGTTCAATCTTCATCTGTAACTACTGTAATGACAGTGAGTTTTGTAAATGCAGGTTTGTTAACCTTGATGCAATCTGCAGGTGTGATGATGGGCGCCAACATTGGAACCACCATTACCGCATGGTTGATTAACTTGTTTGGGTTCAAAGTAAGCATGGCGAATTATGCGTTGGTTATCATTGCCATTGGCGCACCCTTCTTGTTTTTTGGAAAATCAAAAATGAAAGCTTGGGCAGGAGCCATCATTGGTTTCGCACTTTTGTTCATGGGACTCGGAGAATTAAAAGGGGCTGTGCCAGGACTGGATGCTAGCTCACCCTTAGTACAGTTCTTTGCCGATTACAATACAGGTAGTTTTTGGAGTATATTGATGTTCGTAGGGTTGGGAACCATTGTTACCGTAGTTATTCAGTCATCCTCTGCAGCCATGGCTCTTACCATGACTCTCGTAGCGGCTGGAGTTATCCCGTTTGAAGTAGCTTGTGCCATGGTATTGGGAGAAAACATTGGGACAACCATTACTGCAGAATTAGCCTCCTTGATAGGAAATGTTCATGCAAAACGTTCTGCTCGAATTCATTCTATGTTCAACATTATCGGTGTAGCTTGGGCCGTTATTCTCATGCCTTTCTTAATTGACGGAATTGTGTGGTTTATGGAATTTACTGGTGCCGGAAATCCAATACCCGAATACGACACAAGCGGTGGAATCATCAAAAAAGACTCTTACAATACAGGTATTGCTATTTTTCATACAACTTTTAACCTGTTGAATGTTTTGTTACTCATTGGTTTCGTTCCACAACTTGTGGGTTTGGCCGAACGAACTGTAAAATCAAAAGGAGAAGAAGACGAAGAGTTTCACCTAGAATTTATCAGTGCCGGAATGATGTCAACTCCCGATTTATCTATTACTGAGGCAAAGAAGGAAATTGAAAAATTTGGACATATTGCACAAAGAATGAACGGGTTTATTTCTAATCTTTTGGTTGAAAAAGAGAACAAAAAAATTGGAAAACTCATCAAAAAGGTAAAAAAATACGAAGAAATTACCGACAGAATAGAACTAGAAGTAGCTGATTACCTGGCAAAAGTATCACAAGGAGAGATGAGTACCGACACTTCTATCAGAATTAGAGGAATGCTAAGTATCATTGGAGATCTGGAAAGGATTGGGGATATTTATTATCAAATTTCTAAGACCATTGAATCTAAACACGAAAAGAAAATTTATTTCAAACCAGAAAATAGAGAAAAACTGGTCAAACTAGCCTGCTTGGTTGATGAAGCTTTTGACATTATGATGGAAAACTTATCTGAAAACTACAGCAACGTAACCATTGAAAAAGCCTTGGCGAAAGAGAAAGAAATAAATAAATATCGAAATGCAATCCGTAAACAGCATCTTCAGGACATCGGAGCAGGTGAATACAATGCCGTAACTGCTACTTTGTACAGCAACATTTTTCATTCTTTGGAAAAAGTAGGTGACCACCTTATAAACGTTACCGAAGGGTTGGTGGGTGACCTCGACTAATAACAACAAAATAGAATTTATTACAAGCCTCTTTCTCAAAAAGGGGCTTTTTTTTGCTTACTTTATTCTTTTGGGGTTCTTTGCTGCAAATGCCTTCCAGCCAGTATAGCTTTCTCCTTTTTGGTCACTATCACCCTGAAAATAATGACACACCGCAGCCGCCAATCCATCGGTAGCATCTAGCCGTTTGGGTAGGGTTTTTATCTTAAGTAAGTTTTGTAACATTGCGGCCACTTGTTCTTTACTAGCGTTTCCACTACCGGTGATAGATTGCTTTATTTTCTTGGGCAAATACTCTGAGATTGGCACCTCACGATACAATCCTGCCGCCATGGCTACACCCTGAGCTCTTCCTAGCTTGAGCATAGATTGTACGTTTTTTCCAAAAAAGGGCGCCTCAATCGCCAATTCATCGGGGTGATATTCATCGATGATGCCCAAGGTTCGTTCAAAAATCTTTTTGAGCTTGAGGGCGTGGGTGTCGTATTTTGTCAAAACAATTTCGCCAAACGACAGCAAGGTCATTTTGTTTCCCACAACCTTGATAATCCCGTACCCCATTACGGTAGTTCCTGGGTCTATTCCTAATATGATTCTTTCTTTACTCAAAGCCAAGGGTTATTTGTCAAAGATAAGAGAATTTTGATTGGCTGAATTATTCTTTTGTTCCTCTTTCTTATGGAAACCTAGTAAAAACTACTAATTTTACTTTTGAACTATAAAAACACTTATACATGTCTGACGATTTGCTTAAAAAAGTAATTTCTCACGCCAAAGAATACGGCTATATTTTCCCTTCTTCCGAAATTTATGATGGACTCAGCGCCACCTACGATTACGGACAAAATGGTTCGGAATTGAAAAACAACATCAAAGAATATTGGTGGAAATCGATGGTACAAATGCACGAAAACATCGTAGGAATAGATGCCGCAATTTTTATGCACCCAACTACTTGGAAAGCCTCGGGACACGTAGATGCGTTCAACGACCCCTTGATAGACAACAAAGACTCCAAAAAACGATACCGTGCCGATGTATTGATTGAGGAACATGTAGAAAAAATAAGACAGAAAATAGAAAAAGAGGTAGCCAAAGGATTGAAGCGTTTTGGGGATGATTTTGACGAAGCGGAATTCAGAAAAACTAACCCAAATGTGCTGCGAAATGTGGCGAAAATTGAAGAAATAGAACAAAAATTCAAA
>JALRIS010000016.1 GCA_023255335.1 Flavobacteriales bacterium
TGGCGAATGTTTCCTGGCCAATTATAATTCTGTAATAAATGCACAGCGTCCTCATTCAAACGGATAGCTGGCATTCTATATTTGTCTGCAAAGTCGCTAGCGAATTTTCTGAACAATAGATGGATATCATCTTTACGAGAATGAAAACCTCAACACACATACATTATCAACAGCGAATGAAGGCGCTGATTGAACTTAAAAACTTACGAAAAAAGAAGCTGCAGAAAATTCTATTAGGACGAATTGTTAGCTTCCTTATAATTCTTTGCTTTATTACCCTAGCTCTATCCACAAACCAGAGTAATTTCCTCTTTGGAGAGATTCCTTTTTTGCTCATATTTGGATTTTTAGTCCAAAAAAACCGAAAAGAGAATGAGAAACTGTTATTAATTGAAAAAAAAATTGAAACAAACCAAGAAGAAATTCAAGCTCTAGAAGGAAATTATAGTTCATTCCAAAACGGGAAGGAATTTGTAAATTCTTCCCATGAATTCACGCATGATTTGGATATTTTCGGAGAAAAATCCTTGTTTCAAACAATTAATAGAACTAGTTCCTCTGCCTCTGCCTGGGTGCTTGCCAACTTACTTTCTCAGCCATTTACTAACGAAAAAATAATTCTCGAGCGACAGCGAGCTATTCAAGAATTAAAAGAGAAACCAATATGGAGGGAGGAGTTCAGAGCCAAAGGGAAATTGTATTTCACCGACAAAAAATCAATCGACATACTTACTTCTTGGAAGAATAAAGAAATAGCTCTTTTTGAAAACGAGACTATTTGGAGGCTGCTTTTTGTTTTTATTCCCGTTGTAATGACCTTGTCAATCATTTTGGCTTATTACGCCATGATTCCGTGGTTGTTCGTGTTGTTGCTAGCTCTAATTCCACTAGGTATTACAGGGCGACATCTAAAAATAATCAATACCCAACATGTAAAAATCTCAACCTTTTTACCTATTCTGAACCAACACACTCTCTTGGTGGCAGAAGTAGAAAACGAAATTTTTTCTTCGGAAATTTTACTTGATATTCAGTCAACACTTATTTCAAATAATTCTGCTGCATCGCAAAAAATAGCGGAACTTGCACAACTCGCCAATCAATTTGACAATCGCAGCAATCCGATCTTTGCACTGTTGGCAAATTCACTTTTCTTATGGGATTTACGGTACTTATTTAGACTAAAAAAATGGCTAAAGAAAAACGAACATGAACTGCCGAAGTGGTTTAAAGCGACTCATGAAATTGAAACTTATGCAAGTTTTGCGACCTTTTGGTTTAATAATCCTAATTTTTCTCTCCCTCAAATCTCACAGGAGATACTTTTTAAATCACAGGAATTGGCACATCCTCTGATGCATTCAAGGAATCGAATTGCCAATGATTTTGACATCCAGAATCTCCAGGAATTTGTTATTATAACAGGTGCAAATATGGCAGGAAAAAGTACATTTTTGCGAGCTATTGGAGTAAATTTAGTATTGGCAAACTGCGGTGCCCCAGTTTGTGCAAAACAATTTGTTTTTAGACCTACACCTTTATATTCGAGCATGAGAACAACAGATTCTCTGTCGAACAACGAGTCCTATTTTTATTCGGAACTAAAAAGACTTCAATCAATCGTGGATAAGCTAAAAAAAGGAGAAACCTTGTTTGTGATTTTGGATGAAATATTGAAAGGAACAAACTCAAAGGACAAAGCGGAAGGCTCAAAAAAATTCATCAAACAACTCTTAACCTATCAAGCTGCAGGAATTATCGCTACTCACGATTTATCTCTTTGTGCTATGAAAGAAGAATTCCCTGATCATATTGAAAACAAATATTTTGATGTGGAAATCGAACAAGACCAACTCGTGTTTGATTACACCCTAAAAGAAGGTATTTGTTCAAACATGAATGCCGAGTTTTTAATGAAAAAGATGGGGATTACAGAGTAAAAAGTTACTTCAAGTATTTGATTATCATCAAAATAATACAAAACAAAAACATGTAAATAGATAATCTATTTATCCCTTGCATGGTTTGGTGAGAAGCATTTATGTTCTCCTCCTCATTTCTTTGAAAAAAAGTTCGAGGGTTTAAATAATATAAAATTTTCTTAATCATACGCTTTTTGTTTGCTCAGTTTGAGATATAAAATTAGAATAAATTAGCTTAACATTTCTGTAAAAAATAACCTTTAGAACAAATACCGAAAGACAACCTTCACGTCAGATCTAATATTGCCCTGAATTTCTTCCAGACCGCTGAGCAAGGTCTCTTCATTTCTATAATTCCAAACTCCGTAACGAACCCAAAAATCAAATTTCTTACGATACTTATAACGCGCGGTTAAATAAAATCGGGAGCCCACTCTGTAATATGCGGGTATATAAAAATAATACAAGACATCATTTTCGTAGGCGTAGATTCGTGCATTGAATGACTGAGCATCAAATAAGGCATACCTTGCCGTAAACGAATAAGACTTAGATTTTGGTTTAAACACGACATCTTGATAAGCCAAAAATCCAAACTCTGTGCTCATTTCTCCTTTCTGGTACTCGGTAACTTCTACCCTATTTCTCAAACTTAAATAATCGGTAATTTTCATAGACACATTCAGTCTATAGTTGGTCCTTGATTCGTTTACCAACTCATAAGTGGCTGATTCTATTTGATTGTTATTTACTTCGCGTACTTGCTTTCGGTAACGAATATAGGCCACAAAGTTTCTGGACCTTCTATACTGAAGCTGAGTAATGTATTCGCTGCCAGTTGAATTGGGAGCATAAGTTTGAAATCGCATCCAAGGAAAAGTAAAAAAATCCATTGAACCTGTCAGGGTAAAATACTTGGTTAACTTAGCATCAAATCCCATAAAAATTCCTTTTTCATTCCAAGAGTTACTGCTTTCTGCCAAGCCATTACTCAATAAATTTTGGTAATCTGTGCCATAGTCTCGGTGAAGAATCGAAATCGAAAATCGGGAATCTAAGGAGGCTAACACTCCATTTACATAAGCGATTCCGCCATTTGCACTGCGAGAAAATTCGCCAAAAAAATTAAAATTTCTATAGACATAATTGTAATCTATTCCTGTCACATAATTTTTATTATTCGAGAACTCAAACTGATTGTAATAACTTAATCTTCGTTGAAATTCTCCCCCATATCTGGACGCAAAGGCTGTTGCACCCACTCTCAAAGCCGAAGAAACAAACTCTAACCGACCACCAAAATGAGTTTCCAAAATTGCATCTTTGTTTTCAAACTCTGCAATGGTTCGATGAAATCCACTGTTTTGAAGGGAAGAAAAAGCAACTTCATTGGTAACATTATCAAGTGTATCTGTAATATTGGCATCAATTTTCTTCCGCGAATAAAAAGCTGAAAGATAAATCTTCTCTGAAAGTTCAAATGTAGCAGCTCCTCCTCGCAAAAAATTATTTTCATCAGCTGAGGCATATTGCCTTATTCCCACTGCATTTCGTTTCACCGTGCTGATGTCTGCCGATTTCCCGAAAGCCAATCCACTCCACAGCGTCAATCCTTGGCCAACCTGAAAATGATAATCTCCCAAAGCCAGTACCTTCAGTCTCCCAAAATCTTTGAGAAAAAAATGTGCCGAATAATAATCAAATCCTTGAGATTGACTTCCTCGAAAAAACTCTTCTCCTTGGTCTTTTTCGGCAGTGATTCCTGCGCTAATCTTGTTGAGATACCTAAAGCGATATCGCACAAAAAGTTTATCGGGACTCCCCAAATAGCGCGTATCGTTCTCTTGTTCTTTCTGGGAATATCCTTTTTTTTCTTGTAAATCACGAATATTCCTGATGTAGAGCTCGTTGGAACTATTTTTTATTATTTCTCTCACCGATACATTGGGCGTGAATAATTCGGACGAGACAAAAGAAAAGGGCAAAATATTTCGGATTGTCAGTAAATCAAAAGTTTCGACCGACTGCAATTCGTAAATCGTCATTAATTTGCCAGTCGTCTCGATGTGTTTTTTTATATTCAACACTTGCACTTCCGAGAGTAAACCAAGTTCCAACAACACCTCAATTTGTTTCGTATTGTTTAAATTGACTGGGTGATCGTAGTAGTAATAGAGATTGTCAAACAAAGTAGAATAGTCAATGCTTTCATTGTCACCTCCTATGTATTCTATTCGCTCTTCGATAATGTCATTCTTCTCCTCGGATTTTGTCTGAGCCAGCGTGATTTGATTTGCACTTATCAGCAGAAACAAAAGTAGTATTTCTTTTTTCATCCTCACAGCGAATACCTTAGACCCAAACTGGGAGTTAACCCCAAAGCTGGGTGAAATGCGGAAGAAAAATCGAGGTTAAATTCACCTTTCACTAAACCAAAACCAATAGAAGGGATGGATGGATTGGTACTAATTCCTGCCCGAATGTATAAGTTATCGACCGGAAAATATTCTACACCCATTTTTACCGAAAAAGGAAGCTCGATGTCTTTTTCAATTTCCACATTTCCTCTCACTTTCTCCGAAAACTTATAGGACACTCCCAGATTCATAATGGCAGGAATCTCCTCGTTTTGGTAGTCATTTAGTTTGGTTTGAGTTGGGTTAAACAGATGAAACCCTATTTGAATTTTGTCAGTAGGTTTGGCCAAAAGGCTCAGCTCAGCCGTTATGTTTTGAGTTCTTCCGTAATTGTTGCCCAATCGCAGCGAGTGATAATTCAACCGAATTCCTAGATTTATTTTCTCTGAAAGTTTCATTCCGTACCCCAAGCCAATTTTTGAGTCCAGATACAATTGATCACCCGTACCCGTATAGTTTAAACCAAATGTTCCTCTTTTTGTTGGAATAGCTACCGCCAAGGATTGTACACCTAAAGATCTTAGTAAAAACCTACTTTCATAAGAAACGCCAAAACTAACAGAGCGAAGGTCTGCTAAAGCAGCTTGATTGAAACGAATAGCCCAAACATCTGCAATACACAAGCCGGTATTTCCCATTCCCGATGCCCTACCTCCCACCGGGAGATTATCATTTCCTGCATTAAGAAAAAAAGGGAATAGTAAAAAAATGAGAAAAAGCTTATTCATCGAAGGCTATTTTGTTAAATATAACCCAAATGAAGAGTTCTAGAAAGAAAAGCGAGCCTAAATTGTTCTGTTTTGTGGCTAAATTTTGAAAAAATAATGAAGTTTACTGACGTGTTCTGGCAAATTTTCTCCTCCGCAAATAGTTGTAAAACAACCCAAAAATCACCAGTACAAAAATGGGAACGAATACGTTGATTGCTTTCCAAAAAGATCTGTCTCTTTTCACTTTGGCCTTATCCAATGGACGTAAAGTGATAGTTTTGCTACGCAGAGGAATTAATTCATCAATTCCCATTAAATCCTCCATGGCATTGACAAAAAACTCTTTGTTACCGAATGTTGCAGCCCTATCGTATCGATCATAGTTAATATTCATTGGTCTTACAATCATGTCTCCCTTATTATTAGGAAAAGAATCTACTTCTCCCTGAATAATGTCTCCATCACTTATTACGAGCATCTTGTTTTGTATGCTTTCATTTTTGTGTTTGATAGGTGTGTTTTTAAAATAAGCATCCGTCAATCTATTTCTAAAACTTGACTTAAATGTTCCAGAAAGCATTGCTGCAACGACCTGATACGGCTGAGAATTATATTTTAGAGCTTCCGGTTTAAGATTGATCATTTGGTAATTGATACGAACAGGAACTTTGTAGGTCATCGCATTTTCAGAACTCTTCAATAACGGAGTTTTCACAATGTTTTCGGTTTTCAGTAAATCTAGAGTTCCAGCATACTTCAATCTTATAGGGTCGAGGTTATCTACTACAGAGTTTTTTATTCGCCATGAGCTCATTACCGGATGGTAATACCAAGGATACAAATTACCTCCTAATGGTATTTTGGCCGAATTAACATCTATCAAAAGATTTTTGTTGAACCTAACACCATAGTTAAATAATTGGGCATCAATGTCGTTTAGATTTCTCTCCAATCCAAAGGTCTCTTCATTTATGTTTAAGGAATCAATGTCCACCTCAACCATATCTATTAGCCAAGCAACTTTTCCACCGTTCATAATAAACTGATCGATGATGTATTTGTCTTTTTCTGAAATGGGCTTTGTTGGTTTTGCAATTACTAACGCATCAAAAGATTTAAGAGCATTAATTCTTCCTTGTATTTCCACATCTTCCACAGCATGAAACTTGGATAGTTCGTAAGTCACGTCATACCTCTGAATTTCTCTAAGTTCTCCGTGTCCTTGCAAGAATCCAATTTTCTTTCTATTTGGACTTACAGCTTTGTATATCCCTTCTAAAAGTTTGTATTCCAACTCATTAATTAAGTTTTCTATGGGTATCAACTCTATGGGAACCGGAATCGCAATGCCCGAATTGGGATCTAGGTTACTGGGACCTAAAATTTGAATTGGAATATTTTTGTTGTCAACAGTTCGCAGAATAATTCCTCCAAACAACAAGTTATCTTTTTTCGTTCCACCCACGATGGAAGTTACTTTTGTAGGCTTTAGACCAAACTCATACAATTGGGTATACACCTCATTTTTTCTTGTTTCGTCCTCTGCTGGATCGATAAACTCATAATAGATATTTGCTCCTCCAAACGCTTTTAATTCGCTCAACTTCTCCTGGAGAGCGGATTGAAGTTTTCTTAATTCTGGTGGAAGGTCTCCCTCCAAATACACTTCAAATCTCAACTCATCGCGAATCAAAGAATCGTTCCGCAATATATCTATCGTTTTTTCGGAGAGAGAATGGATTTTTTCTTCTGTCAAATCAACTCGAAAAAATTTTTTGGAACCAATATAATTTGTCAGCAATACTACCAAGGCAACTGACACAATTTGTATCGCTAATTTTGTTGTTCCGTTCATTATTTTCCTCGTTTTAAACTTAATTTGGTAGCCAACAAAAAGATTACTATCAAACTAATAAAGTACAACAAATCTCTGCTATCTATTACTCCTCTTTGAATGGATGAGTAATGCTCTTCAATCCCAAAATTCTTGACGAGATAGGCTGTTTCGCCAGATTCGATATTGTTTCCAATAAAATCAAAACCAAGATATACCATAAAACACAACACCACTGCTACCAAGAATGAGACAATTTGGTTGGTTGAAAGTGACGAAGCAAACAAGCCAACTGACAAAAAACTAGCCCCTAAAAAAAACAAACCAATGTAAGAACCTATCGTTCCTCCTGAGTCAATATTTCCAACTGGATTTCCTAATTGAACCACAGAAAAATAATAGACCAAAGTGGGCAATAAACTAAGAACCAACAAAATGATTCCTGCAAAATATTTGGCCAAAACGATTTGGAAATCGGTAATAGGCTTGGTAAACAACAATTCAAGGGTTTGCATCCTTTGTTCTTCCGCAAACAGACGCATCGCAATTGCGGGGATTAAGAATAAAAAAATGGCGGGTGCATTCGTAAATAAGAATCCCAAATCCGAAAAACCAGAATCGAATACGTTAGTTTCTCCAGGGATTACCCACATAAACAAACCAATGGATAGCAAAAATATAACAATGGTAATGTAGCCAACCAGAGAACTAAAAAAACTCCCAACTTCTTTTTTTATGAGTGAATACATGTGTTACTTTTTCTTGAATGACATCAATAAAGAAAATACTCTATCTATGTCTTCATTTTTTACGACCAACGTAATTTCGTTGGTTGTGGAAATAATTTCAAAAATATTAATGTTCTCCCAAGCGATTTTTTTCAGAAGAAAGTAATAGGCACCAGGAACATTAAAATCTGGCAAACGAAGAGTTACCGAGGATAAATCTTCCATCTTGAACAAAAGAGTTTCGTCTTTGAACAACTCCTCCACCTTTGCAGATAATGATTTAATTACCACAATATTAGATTCGTAAACTCCTTGCGAAACCGTACAAAAACCATCCACTTTATCGCTCGACTCTTTTAATAATTTCATTTGAGCTGTAGCCAAAGTAGGCGAATTCTTAAAAGCATAGTCATTCAAATTACTTCGGATGATGATGTCACCCAAAGAATTCATGAATTTTTCTATTTTCCCATTAATGGAATTAAATTTCTCAAATTCCATTCTGTTTATTGCCATTACCAAGGCCCCAGTCTTTACAGATTTTCCCAATTCTTCTTCCACCTTTGGCTGAAGCATTCTAGCTAATGAGGAAATGTTTATTAAATCTTCTGCAATAGATTCCTCCAAAAACGGGGAGGAAGATATTTCTCTTTCAATAATTTTTGAAATTGTGCTCATTCTTTCTCTTTACTTCTTTTTTCTTTACGTCACAAAAATAGGGAGGATTTTTCTACTAAAAAAGACATTATATTTCTTTTTTAACAAAAATTAATAAATTCCTTGTTTTTTTACACATTTCTGTTAATAAACTAATTTTTTGTTTTTTCGAAGATTGCAATTGCCTCAATGTGCGCAGTATGAGGAAATTGATCCACAAAACTAATTTTTATCATGTCGTACCCATTTTCCTTAAGAACCTCAATATCTCTAGATTGAGTTGCTGGGTTACAAGACACATAGACGATACGCTGCGCATTAATTTGAGAAACCTTCAACAACGTCTTTGGTGCTATTCCCCCTCTTGGAGGATCCAACACAATGGTCTTTATTTTTCCCGCATATTGAGGATATTGGGTCAAAAATTTACCCACATCTGCCGCAAACCATTTTGCTGTTTCCACGTTATTTCTTTTGGCATTCTCTTTCGCATTTTCTATTGCTTCAGACACAATATCAACTCCAATTACTTGCACTCCTGTTTTCTTCGAGATGAGCTGTCCTATTGTACCCGTTCCACAAAACAAGTCCATCACTGTATCTTCTTCCGAATAGACAGTGCCTTCCATAACATACTCAATTACTTTGGAATACAATCTTTCTGCCGATTTTGGGTTGGTTTGAAAAAAACTTTGCATACTCACTTCAAAAGATAGTCCTAGCAAATTTTCTTGTATCAAATTTTCTCCAAATAGCATTTCATATTCATTCTCATCATTGTGAGATCGCTCTCCCAAACTATCATTGATTGTGTGCAAAATTCCCGCCACTCTTTTACCAAATAATCCTAGGACAAAATCTACAAAAGCTTGTTTATCAAAATGAACCAATCCAGTAGCCGAAGTGGTAAGATTCAATAGCAATTGATTATTGGCAAAAGATTTTCTTACCGTTAAATATCTGTAAAATCCATGCTTTTTTGGTGGATGCCATGCTGGCAACCCAGTTTTTTCAAGATAATCTCGAACTTCTTTTAGTTTGTTTTCAAATTCTTCGTCAAATAATCCAGAATCTTTATCCAAATTCTCCACAATCCACCACGTTCCTCTTCGCTTAAAACCCAAAGCAAATTCATCGTCCAGGGTTTCTTGTTGTTTAAAGTCGTAACGAATTGTACTAAAGGCGTACTCCATTTTATTTCGGTAATGAAAGCTCGCTGGAGACTCTATGTAGGTGTCAAACAACTCTTCAATATTGGCAACTTTTCCTATTCTCCTATATTGTTCGATGGTAGTTCTCTGCTTGTATTCCCTTTGCTTTTCCACCGGCAAGGTTAAATAAGGAGCTCCAGATATTGGTTGAAAATCCATCTTTACCTCCTCAGGAGATGGCGATACAATTTCAATCAATTTACCCTCCAAGTGCTTTTTGCGCTTTTTAAATATTCTCGCTTTCACCTTTTGCCCAGGAATTGTATTTGGCACAAACATCACTATTTTACTCTCACCTACCTGGAGTTTTGCCAATCCTTTACCTCCAAAAGCCATGTCTTCAATCTCAATTTCGAGGATATTTCCTTTTTTAATCTCTTGCGGGGTGTAGGTATTCATTTCGTTTAATTTTAGGTGCGAAATTAAGAGTTTTTTATCGGTTTATCCGGGTAAAGTGTTTTTTCTTCCCTCTGTTTTTTTTCTTATTCAAATAGACTCAATTTTTACTCAATTAAATTGGGGCAAGAGCCTCAACTTCTCCCACTTTTGGTAATTGTGGTAAAACAACTTTTTTAATAATAGTCTCCATTTCAGCCAACAACTTTTTTCTTACAAAATGTTTGTGAACAGCAAATCCCACTGTTCTCACCGGAACAGGAGAGCAAAACGGAACTATGTGTTTCTTTTGATCTTCAGAAATCTCCAACCCAGACAAATAAGGAAGAATTGTCACCCCTTTATTCGCTTTGGTAAACCTCATTAGGCTATCAATTGATCCAGCCTTGAACTCAATGTTTATTGATTTTTCTGACTCCTTGTTAGACAAATCACAAATTTTACGCACTTGTGTGCGCAAGCAATGTCCCTCTTCCAAAAACCATAAATCAGAATAATCTAGTTCCTCAATTGAAACCATAGAAGGAGGACTTGATGATTTACAATCAAATACAAAAAACGGTTCCTCGTACAAGGCTTTTTCTTCCAATTCTTTGTCATCAATAGAAATAGCCAAAATTCCTACATCCAAATTACGCGCTTTTAGTTCTCGTTGAATATTCTCAGTAGTCGTTTCTGTCACAATCATCTTCACCTTTGGATAACGAGTTGCAAATGTCTTCAGAAACAAAGGCAACAAATAAGGCGAAATAGTAGGAATTATCCCAATCCTTAATTCTCCCACCAACTCTCCTTTCATTTCCTGAACCGTATTTTCGAGGGATTCAAACTCATGGAAAAGTATTCTCATTCTATCAATTAACACCTCTCCCTCTTTCGTAATGCTCACTGGTTTTGTTTTTCGATTAAAAATATAAATCCCCAACTCGTCTTCGAGTTTATTTATCATAGTGCTCAGCGTAGATTGAGTCACAAAACAAGACTCGGCAGCTGTTTCAAAGTGAGCATATTTAGCTACGGCAAGTACGTATTTTATTTGTTGTATTGTCATGGAACAAACATACAGAAATTATTGATAAAATCAATATCAAAATCTAAACTATCGTTTTTATAAATAAAACAATTCCCTTAGTTTTGCATAAACCTTAACAACAAACAACTATGAAACATATAAAACAAGTAGGTTTAGCACTTGTTTCCAGCGCATTGCTTTTTTCATGTAGTGAAAAAAATACGGAATACGATGGAATGACAGGAGCAACCATGAAAAGCAAATCGAACAAAAGCGTGAGCGAAAACAACGACTGGTGGCCAAACAGGCTCAACCTCGATATTTTGAGACAAAACTCAGAATTGTCCAATCCCTTGGGAGAAAATTTTGAGTATACCGAAGCGTTCAAAGCCTTGGATTATGAAGCACTAAAAAAAGACATAGAAGCCGCGCTGACTGATAGCAAAGACTGGTGGCCAGCCGATTACGGAAACTACGGAGGATTATTTATCCGAATGGCTTGGCACAGTGCAGGAACCTACCGAACCGCTGACGGAAGAGGTGGCTCGCGTGCTGGGCAACAGCGATTTGCTCCGCTCAATAGCTGGCCAGACAATGCTAATCTAGACAAAGCACGAAGATTGCTTTGGCCTATAAAACAGAAATATGGGCAACAAATCTCTTGGGCAGATTTGTTGGTACTCACCGGAAATGTAGCCTTGGAATCTATGGGATTCAAAACTTTTGGATTCTCGGGAGGACGAGTAGATACTTGGGAACCAGCCAAAGACATCTATTGGGGAAAAGAAGAAAAATGGCTGGATGACAAGCGATATTCGGGCGATAGAGAACTCGAAAACCCACTAGCAGCCGTACAAATGGGATTGATATACGTAAATCCTGAAGGACCCAACGGAAACCCAGATCCTGTATTGGCAGCCAAAGACATCAGAGAAACTTTTGGGAGAATGGGAATGAATGACGAAGAAACGGTAGCACTTATTGCTGGTGGTCACACCCTAGGAAAAACTCACGGAGCAGGACCAGCCTCGCATGTAGGCCCAGAGCCAGAAGCAGCCGACATTACCGAGCAAGGATTGGGATGGAGAAGCGATTACAAATCTGGAAAAGGACCCGACCAAATCACCTCGGGATTGGAGGTAATATGGACACAAACTCCTACAAAATGGAGCCATTTGTTTTTTATGAATTTGTTTGAAAACGAATGGGAATTGGTGAAAAGTCCGGCAGGAGCTCACCAGTGGGAAGCCAAAGATTCCAAAATGCTGGTGCCCGATGCATTTGACCCAGAAAAAAAGCACAAACCTACCATGCTCACAACCGATTTATCGTTGAGATTTGATCCTGTGTATGAAAAGATTTCGAGAGATTTTTACGAAAATCCAGAAAAATTTGATGAGGCATTTGCCAGAGCTTGGTTCAAATTGACCCACAGAGACATGGGACCAAAAACGGCTTACATTGGTCCAGAAGCACCTACCGAAGACATGATTTGGCAAGATCCAGTGCCCACCGCAACTTACCAAATAATAAATGCACAAGACATCCAAGGATTGAAAACTGAGATAGAAAACTCGGGACTTACCATTACCGAAATGGTGACCACCGCCTGGGCATCGGCAAGTACTTACCGCCAATCAGACAGACGAGGTGGTGCAAATGGAGCCAGAATACGATTGGCTCCCCAAAAAGATTGGGAAGTAAACAATCCTACCCAACTAAAAAAAGTATTGAAAGTATTGGAAAACATTCAAACTGAATTCAATGCACAATCTACTGCAAAGCAAGTATCTATCGCAGATTTGATTGTA
>JALRIS010000052.1 GCA_023255335.1 Flavobacteriales bacterium
TCAAGGTGTTTCTTTGCAGATAAAAATTCTTGCTTTTTAAATGCTATCTCATATTTTTTAAATTCAATTTCGTCAGCCAAGCTATGCGAAGGATTTCTACTAAGTATTGAGTCAAATACTAGAAGAGCTTCTTGGAATTGATTTTGAAAAATGAACAAATCTCCACGGGCGAATTGCTTCATGTTTACAGGTGTTGTATCCATGTTGTAGTTATCCGTAATCAATAAAGATAAATCAATTGCGTCATTGGAGATCAGTTTGGAAGTAGAAGCTTTTAGTCCATCCAATTGATTTTGAGACCATTCAAAATCTCCTGTGTAGTAATAAAGTTTTGCGTTCTTAAATTTTGCTTTTGAGCCAAGAATGTCATGTTTGAATTTTTTTTCTACTTGCATGTAGAGCAAAGAGGCGTCCCAGATTTCATTTTTGAGCATGTAAATATCGGCAAGATCTATCTTCACTTCACCAAGTTGAGAGGGAGAAATAGACGGAAAAGAAAGCAATTGTTTGTAGAGAATTTCGGCCGTATCGATGTTGTGGATATAAAATCCTTCGAGATAGGCGAGTCCCTTTATTAGGGGAAACTTGTCTTCCAAGTCATTTGTGCTTTTAAGTGTAGATAGATACCTGTTTTTTAGGTTGATAAGATCTTCTTTTTTATAAGTTGCATTGGCAAAAATTTTGCTTTGAAGAGCCTCAAGAATTGCTTGCTTGGAGGCAATATGAGAAAAAAGGTAAGAATCGTATTGTTGTATGCAATAGTCAAATGACGCAATTGCCAACTCATAGTTTTTGTTCGAAGCGCACATTTGTCCAAATTCGTAAATCTTTTCTCCTTGTTGTTTCGTTCTCTTGTCCAAGGCTTTTACATGGATAAATGCAGTTTCAAAATCGTTGGATTGTTGATATATCCAAATTAATAAATCGTAGAGAGATTCATTTTCTGGTTGCTTCTGTATTTTTCGTAGTGTTTGTTTTTTAAGAATATCCACCACCGCTTTATCTTCAGTAAAATTAATGGAGCGAGGCAAGAGCATTTTTATACGAACAAGTTCAGCCGAAGAAAGGGTTAGCTGATCGAGATAAGTATCAATCATTTGTTCGTAGTTCCCAAGCATTCCATGAAGATTGGCAATAGAAATTTTGTGATTGGAATTTGAGTGAACATTGTCGCATCTCTCAAATACCTGGATAGCATACTCATACTTTTGTACCCGAACAAATTCATTGGAAAGAATAACAAACTCGTTAACGGTATTTTTTTTAGTCAACTCGTTTATTAAGTCTTTGTAATAGCTTTTCGCTTTTTTATCATCTCCTTGTTGTTCGTAGAGAAAGCCGAGTTTAATTGCGTAAAAAGAACCAAATTTTTCGGTTTTGATTTTCTTTTTTGTGATTTTTATTGCTTCATCCAATTCACCTACCTCCACGAGTGTGTTTACATATTGAGTGTACACTTCTTGGGTAGAGGAGTGGGAGTACAACTTTTCGAAATAGAGTTTTGCTTTCTCAAAATCTGAGTTTTCATAATAGTATTGAGCCATTTGCAAATCTGAGTTTTGTCCAAATGTCTCGGTGCTCCCACAAAAGGTGAGGAGCGCTATTAAAAATAACGAGTGAACGAATTTTTTACTCAGGTTTTGGCTCATGAACTTCTATAATTGAATCTAACTGCGGCAAAATTGTAGCAGCAATCGAAATTGTGTTTTGAATAGATTCATTAAAGTTAACAATTTCGGCATTAAGTAGTATCAATGCATTTTTTTCTTCACTAAAAAAAATAAGCGATTCCTCTTTTTCTAAAGTCTCATGTATAAGATTTTCTCTCAAATCTCTATACTGCTTGGTGGAGTATGAATATTCGTTTTCAATTTTCGAACTGTTTTCCTCGATTTTCGCCAGTTTTTTTACCAACTGACCTCTAGCAATCAACATTATTTCTTCGAACGTAGTATCTATAAAATCTGACTGATAGACTGACTTTATTCTACTGTATTTTTTGTTGGCAGAATCGCGAATTAGGGTCAAGGTATCTACTTTGGCAGATTCGAATAGCTGATAATTGGAGTCCATCGTGGCAAAAGTTTGATCCAAATCTGCAATTTCTTTTTTGTACAAAGAAGTAGAGGCAGTTGGTTGAGAACAACTAAATAATACAAGGGCTATAGAAAAATAGAAAAGTGATTTCATAGTTATATTGTTTCAAATCTTGTGTATGGAACTAAAGCCTTTGGAATTTGAATTCCCTCCGCTGTTTGATTGTTTTCGAGTAGGGCAGCTACAATTCTAGGCAACGCTAGTGCGCTTCCATTAAGGGTATGAGCAAGCTGTGTTTTCCCTTCTTCATTTTTAAATCTTAATTTCAATCTGTTTGCTTGGTAAGTTTCAAAGTTCGACACAGAACTTACTTCCAGCCATTTTTCTTGTGCTGCTGAATATACTTCAAAATCATAAGTAATGGCAGCCGTGAATCCTAAGTCGCCTCCACATAGTTTAAGAATTCGATACGGTAATTCCAGTTTTTCTAACAGATTTTTTACGTGGTCAATCATTTCTTCGAGAGCTGCATAAGAATTGGAAGGATGTTGAACTTGAACGATTTCAACTTTGTCAAACTGATGCAATCTGTTAAGTCCTCTCACATCTTTTCCATAACTTCCTGCTTCTCTTCTAAAACACGGAGTGTAAGCAGTTAGTTTGTGAGGAAAATCTTCCTTTTTTACAATTACATCTCTAAAAATATTGGTAACAGGAACTTCGGCAGTTGGAATTAGATAAAAATTATCTTCGGTTGCATGGTACATCTGTCCTTCTTTGTCAGGAAGTTGACCAGTTCCATATCCTGAGGCTTCGTTTACCAATAAAGGAGGAATAACTTCTTTGTATCCAGCTTTTTCGGCCTCATCCAAGAAAAAATTAATCAAAGCCCTTTGAAGTTTAGCGCCCTTTCCTTTGTACACGGGAAATCCTGCTCCAGTAATTTTAACTCCTAAGTCAAAGTCTATTAGGTCAAGCTCTTTGGCCAGTTCCCAATGCGGTTTTGCTTTTGAGTCCATTTTTTTTGGTTCCCCGAATTCAAAAACGGTGACATTGTCTTCAGGAGTTTTGCCAGTGGGTACATCCTCATGAGGTACGTTCGGCAATTGATACAGGATTTCTTCAATTTTTGAGTCCAATTCATTGAATTTTTCTTTCAAGCTATGAATTTTATCATTTAATTCAGTCGACTCTTGCTTTTTTTCGTTCGCTTCATTCGCTTTTCCTGATTTAAATAACTCTCCAATCTCCTTAGAAAGCACATTTCGTTTATTTAAAAGCGCGTCATTTTCGACTTGAATTTCTCTTTTTTGTTTGTCCAAATTAAGCAAGTCAAATACTAAGTTTTTTGCATCGAAGTTCTTAATTAACAATCTCTTAACAATCTCTTCTGGGTGGGCTCTCAGGGCATTTAATTCAATCATTTTGATCGTAGATTTCAGGGTTATAATTCATGCAAAGATATTAATTCAGACTCAAATCTGTTCTTTAAAGCGTTTTTTTTGCATTTAAAGCAAAGACCAACTCTCAAACTAGATTTTGACTTGTGTAAGTAGCTACATTGGCGTGCTTTTTAGAGAGAGCTAAACACCAACAAGTAATAAAAAAAGAAACAAACTAACAACACCTAGCAAATAGGAGATTAAATTTAGTATGAGAACAAAATCATTTTTTTTTATTGTTTGGTCAATTATATTCACTTCCCTTTTTGGGATTTCCCAACAGTACTTAGACATCACTTACCCAGGAAGAGTTATTTCCGGAACAACCACTCCTTCTGTGTCATGATTCAAAAAGATACAATTTCAAAGTGTTTAATAGATGGGGAGAATTGTTATTTGAGACTACTGACATCAACGAAGGTTGGGATGGAAGTCACAAAGGTCAAAAAGTTCCGCAAGGAATCTATATTTGGAAAGTATCGTATAAAGAGAAAGAAGGATTTGGTGTGTTCAGCGAATCCGGCCATGTCACTATCATGTGGTAACCAAATAAAAATTAAAATGAATAAAAAAGGGAAGTTGCTACAACTTCCCTTTTTTATTGTTGAGAGCCATATTTCTGTTATCTTTAACAAAAAATAATGCGAATTTTTCATCACAAATGGTTTTTAGTCGCTTTTCTGGCGATAACATTGCTTATTGGGTTTACCGCAAGCTCGTGGAAAATTCATCAAGAATATCCTTATCAATTTACTTATCGAAATGACGTAAATCAATATTACTGTTATTTACCTGCCTTGTTTGTATACAAGGATTTGAGCTTTAAGTTTAAGAACGACAGGTTGTATTGGCTTACGGAAGATGAAAATTGGATTTCCTTACCCAAAATGACTATGGGTATGTCTCTCATGTACAGTCCGTTTTTTTTAATAGGTCACGGAGTAGCATCAATTAGCGATTACCCGCCAGATGGATATTCTCTCCCTTACAGTATTTTCATTCGCATCGGGACTTATTTTTATGTTACCATCGGCTTATATTTGTTGTACCTCTCTCTGCTTCGATTTTTTAAACCCTGGGTTTCCTCTCTTTCCGTTTTTCTCATTTTTGTAAGCACAAATTTATTTTATTACACCATGGGCGAAGGTGAAATGAGCCATTCCTACTTGTTTTTTCTGTATTCTGTGGTTATTTATTTTACACTTCAGTGGAATGAAATAAAAAACAAGTATGCACTAATTCTTATAGGTCTTGCTATGGGATTGAGTGTTTTAATCCGTCCTACGAGTATTTTATTTGCCTTTTTTCCGTTGGTATATTTTTTTTATTCGAAAGAAAATCGAAACTGGATGAAAACAAACACAGGGATACTGTTAGTTTCTTTGATTTCATTTTTTGCCCCAATTTTTTTGCAAATGCTTTTTTGGAAAACATACGGCAGTGGATGGATTCGTTGGAGTTACCGAAACGAAGGATTCTTTTTTGATAATCCACATTTGTTAGAGTTTTTGTTCGGATATCGAAATGGGTGGCTTTTATACACTCCTATTATGGTGTTTGCGATTTTGGCTGTTTTTACTCTCCCAAAAAAAATGAAACCAATGAAATGGGCTATTTTTTTTATCGTTCCAGCCGCAGTTTACATTTTATCTTCTTGGTGGTGTTGGTGGTTTGGAGGAAGTTACGGATCCAGGCCTATGATAGAGTTTTATGCCTTGTTGATTTTTCCACTTGCTGCTGGAATTCAGTTTATTTCCAACCTAAAAATGATCAAAGTCGTTATGATTTTTTTCTTTTTTTCAACCTGTTTTTATAACATTTTAGGAATGCACAAAAAAACAAATCACGAGCTACATTGGGATTCGATGAGTAAAGAATCATTTTGGTATACTTTTTCCAAGATGAAACTCACTGGAGAAGAGAGACAACATCTAGAACAATTGTATAAACAGCCTGATTATGAGAATGCTAGAAAAGGACTCGTAGAACGGGAGATGGACTAAACTCCTCTTTCATCCCACATTTTTCAATTGAATAAAACTCTTATATTTGTTGTATGCAAGCATGGAGAGAGAAACTACACGAAATAATTTTTGAAGCAGACACAAATGCAGGAAAAGCATTTGATATTGGTTTACTGGTTTTTATTCTTGTCAGTTTATTGGTCGTAATGCTCGATAGTGTTGTGCATATCCACAACGAATTTGAGCAAGTTCTGTATAGCATCGAATGGTTTTTTACGATAGTATTTTCTTTAGAATACATTTTGAGGATTATTTCAGTAAAAAAACCTTGGAGATATATTTTTAGCTTTTACGGAGTAATTGATTTTGTTTCTACCATACCTACTTACATTTCTTTAGTTATTCCAGGAGGTGGTCATGTATTTCAAGTCTTTCGTGTGTTGCGATTTTTGAGGCTTTTCAAGATATTTAAACTGGGAAATTTTACGAAAGAAGCGAAATTTTTGGGGCAAGCGATGAGAGATAGTCGAGAAAAGATTATTGTGTTTTTGGTTGCTGTCCTCTGTATGGCAATGATTTTAGGTTCCCTGATGTACGTTATTGAAGGAAAAGAAAATGGCTTTTCAAGCATACCAAGGAGTATATATTGGGCAATCGTTACACTCACCACGGTCGGTTTTGGAGATATTTCGCCAGTTACTCCGTTAGGCCAATTTGTCTCTTCTATAATAATGATTTTGGGATATGGCATCATAGCTGTTCCCACAGGAATGGTTACCGCTGGTGTAATCAAAAAAAATAATTTTACGAATACAAAAAGCTGTAATTCTTGTTCTAAAGAAGGTCATGCTGACGATGCGATTCATTGCAAGTTTTGTGGTGAAAAGCTTTAAGTATTCAAAACCGAAACAAACAAACTATCTAACTATTCAAATACCATGGTAAGAAAAGCCTTCGTCTTCATCTCTGTGATTCTTGTAATTTCAGTAACTTCTTTTTCACTATTCGTGCAACCTATTTGGTGGGTTTTTGTCATTCTGGCACCTCTTATTATGCTAGGAATCTACGACATGACCCAAACAAAACATGCAATCCGTAGGAATTTTCCTGTCATTGGAAATTTACGGTATCTTCTTGAAGGTGTAAGACCTGAAATAATGCAATATTTTGTTGAAACAGACACAGAGGGAAGACCATTTGATAGAATTGACCGTTCACTTATATACCGAAGAGCGAAGAACGTTTCAGATACTTCACCTTTTGGAACCCAAGAGGATCCTTACAAAGATGGGTACGAATGGATAAATCATTCGATGTACGCAAAATCTCACCACGACAACACAATAGATTCAAGGGTACTTATAGGTGAAGAAAATAGCGCAAAACCCTATTCGGCTAGTATTTACAATATATCAGCCATGAGTTTTGGTTCACTCAGCGATCGTGCCTTAGAAGCACTAAATGGAGGAGCCAAACTTGGTA
>JALRIS010000060.1 GCA_023255335.1 Flavobacteriales bacterium
TATTTTTCCTTCTCCATTTGGCTTCGTTTTAATAATTTCTTGAGTAAAATTTTCCCTAGTTTTACTAAAAATTGTTATTTGAAAATTACCAAGTGGTTTTCCTTTATCCATCAATTTGAGCTTGGTAATTAGATGCTGACATTCGCTTTTAAATTTTAATTTATCCTACAAAAAAAGGCAAAAGAATTCATATAGTTGTGGTTTTTAACCTTTTTTTTGCCTTCCGTATTGTTTTTTGTTTACTCCGATTATTAAGAGTAATTTTACGTCTTCATTTTTTACTCACAATAGCCAGCAACTTGACTCTATTTCTGAACTCTATCGAACTTCATAATCAGGTTATTAACCGCGATTCATCTGTAGAATTCTACGTATTTGTAGGAGTAGCTTTAGTGCTTATTTATCTTAAAACCACTAAAAATTCCTTTTTTAAAAATCTTCTTTCAACAATCTTCTCTGATTCGACTTATTTCGACTCATTGTTGCAGACAGGAATTACAAGTTTCGGTAGTGTATTGTTACAACTAAGTTTTGTGATACTTAGTGGACTAGGAATGGGTTACCTTACCTCCGCAGAATCTTATTTTACTGTTGCCTCTGCAGGAAAAGGAATGCTATTCGTCCTTTTGATGTATGTGCATCAACTGATTGCTTTGTATGTCTTTACCGTTATTAATTTTTCCAAAGACACCGATTTCTTAAGGCATAGACTAGCCTACAATGAATTCAATGCTCTACTCCTTTTTGTTGGACTACTTTTGGTCTTTTACCTTCCGTTCTCGACTTGGTTCCTGAACATTGCTGTTTTTTGCCTTGTTTGGTTAGTAAATATGGTCGGTAGTAGCGCATATTTACTAGGAAATATTTCTGTTTTTCACATAATTTTATACCTTTGCATCCTAGAACTAATACCCGTATTATTTTTATTAAAGTACTTATAAATACCGAGATATGAGTGTAGCTAAAACAGACACAAAGATAAAGAGCATTTTGATTTCGCAACCTAAGCCGGAAGAGGGACAGAAATCTGCTTATTATGATTTGGCAGAGGAGAGAAAAATAAAGGTTGATTTTAGACACTTTATTCATGTAGAAGGAATTCCTGGTCAAGAATTTAGACAAAGTAGAGTGGAACTAAAAGACCACACAGCAATTATCTTGACTAGTAAAAGTGCGGTTGACCATTACTTTAGAATGGCCGAAGAAATGCGATTTGATGTTCCAGATACGATGAAATATTTTTGCACCAACGAAAGTATCGCGAAATACCTTCAAAAGTATATTGTGTACAGAAAAAGAAAAATTTCTTTTGGGAAAGCTGTTTTCAATGACTTGATGCCTTTAATATTAAAAAACAAGTCGGAAAAATTTCTTCTTCCATTATCTGCTCAGCACAACGGTAGCATTTCGGTTATCTTAAAGAACAATGATATTAATTTTTCGGAAGCCATTATGTATAAAACAGTAATTTCAGATTTATCTGACTTAGCGGATGTAAATTATGACTTGTTGGTGTTTTTTAGTCCTTCTGGTATCGAATCTCTTTACCACAACTTTCCCGACTTTAAACAAAACAAAACACGAATTGCAGTATGGGGACAATCAACTGCTGACGCGGTGTTGAAAAAGAACTTGAGAATTGATGTTCAAGCTCCTATGCCCAAAGTTCCTTCCATGAAAAAAGCAATCGAAAATTACATGGACGGAAAAACAGAATAGTCTTTTTGGCACGCTTTTTCTTTGGCAATTTTATTGCCATGCTACTCACAAACTCAATAAGATGAAAAACACATTTTGTAAAGAAGAACGACTTTGCAGTAAGATTCTTATTGATTCACTTTTTGAAGAAAAAGACAAGTTGAAATTCACTGAATACCCTTGGATGTTGATCGCCAAAGAGGCAGAGATAGACTCCAAGTATCCAGCGCAAGTAATGTTTAGTGTGAGCAAAAGAAAAATAAAGCTCGCGGTAAATAGAAACAAAGTGAAACGCAAAGGAAAAGAGGCTTATCGACTGAATAAAAGTTCGCTTTACGACTGGCTCGAAAAGAGAAATAAAAAACTGATTTTGTGCTTTATTTATCTTGAAAAGAAACCCCTTCCCTATTCACTTTTAGAAGAGAAAATAATTGTACTTTTAAGTCGTTTAACCAAATAATAATGAAAAAGATATTGTCTTTGCCTTTTATCCTACTAGTAAGAGTGTATCAATATCTCATTTCTCCTTTGCTACCGACTACTTGTCGTTATACACCGAGTTGCTCTAGCTATACCATTGAAGCACTCAAAAAATATGGCCCGGTAAAAGGCGGTTGGTTAGGCATAAAAAGAATTGTAAGTTGTCATCCTTGGGGCAGTCACGGTCACGATCCTGTTCCATAAATAATTGAATAATGAAAAAGAACCTTCTCCTACTGCTTATTTCGCTCTCGTTTTCTTGCTTTGCCCAAGAAAAAACAACGACCGATGAGTATTTCGAAATTTCTAAAAACCTTACCATTTTTAGTGAGGTGTACAAAAATATCAACCTCAACTTTGTAGATGAAACAAATCCGGGTGAGTTAATGAAAATCGGAATCGATGCGATGTTACGATCCTTAGATCCCTACACCAATTACATTCCTGAATCAAATATTGAAGATTACAGAATGATGCAAAGTGGGCAATATGGCGGAATTGGCTCCTTAATTCAGCAAAGAGATGAGTACATTCTTATAACAAATCCTTATGAAAATTATCCTGCACAAAAGGCTGGCTTGCGAGCAGGAGACAAAATCATTAAAATTGATGGGAATTCGGTAAAGGGTAAATCGGCCTCGGAGGTAAGTGATTTGCTAAAGGGCGCTAAAGACACAGAGGTAACACTAAAAATTGAAAGAAACAACGAGGAAAACCCTCTGGATATCTCCGTTACTCGAGAAATAATAAAAATGCCCACCGTTCCATTCTATGACATGGTGACGGAAAAAATTGGCTATATCAAACTTACGCAATTTCTTGGTTCGTCTAGCTCCGAGGTTGCGTCCGCTTTCAAAACCCTGAAAGATTCAAATGAATTGGAAGGTCTCATTTTGGATTTAAGGGGGAATCCTGGAGGACTTTTGGGAGAGGCGGTAAATATTGTCAATTTATTCGTTCCTCAAGGCACCTTGGTTGTAAAAACCAAAGGAAGAGACAGGCAAAACAACCTGCAATATTTTGCCAGAAACAAAGCGATGGATACTAAAATCCCTCTTGTTATCCTTATTGATAATGGGTCGGCTTCGGCCTCAGAAATTGTATCTGGCACACTACAAGATTTAGACAGAGCTGTTGTGGTAGGAAACCAATCCTTTGGGAAAGGATTGGTGCAGCAAACCAAAAATATGGAGTACAACTCCATCATTAAACTTACAGTAGCGAAGTATTACACCCCGAGCGGAAGATGTATTCAAAAACTGGATTATAGCGATAGAAATATCTCTGGTAAGGGAAAAAATATTTCGGATTCATTGGTTCACACCTTCAAAACTACCAACGGAAGACCTGTTACTGACGGACGAGGGATTCTTCCTGATGTAGAAGTGAAAAATAATTCCTATTCTCCGCTGTCTGCAGCACTTATGAGAGAAAACATTATTTTCGATTATGCAACCAAATACTTTTACACCCATCCTTCAATAGTTTCTGCAAAGGAATTCAAACTATCGGAAGAAGAATACAAGGAGTTTGTTGAGTTTGCGGGTTCGCAAGAATTCGAGTATTCCACAGGTTCGGAACAATTTTTAGAAAAACTGAAAGAAATCGCTGAAAGTGAACAATATTTTGAATCTTCGAAGGAAGAATATGAAGCTTTGAGAGAGAAACTATCTCCAAACAAACAGAGAGATTTACTTAAGTTTAACTCCGAAATAAAAGAACTAATTGAAAGTGAAATTGTGGGAAGATACTATTACCAGCGTGGCCAAATGGAATTAGAAATTAGTCAAGATATATTTGTTTCTGAGGCGACTACTACGCTTCTCAATAAATCAACCTACAATAAGATTTTAGCGCCAAGTAAATGATGTCATGAAGAAAATAACGACTTTTTTCTCTTTTATTTCAGGCTATTGGACTCATGTGTTCTGCTTGAGCTTGATTGTCATTGGTATGCCATTTTCCAAGTTTCTGATGAGTCTCGGAACCATTTCGCTTATTGTCAATTGGTTTATTGAGGGAGGATTAAAGAAAAAATTTACTTCTTTTTTTCGAAACAAAACAGCTGTTTTTCTTACGGGAGCCTACCTCATTTTTGTGATTGGCATGCTGCACAGTAATAATGTGGAGTACGGGCTGAAAGACCTGCGAATAAAAATCCCACTACTTGCTTTCCCAGTTGTATTGAGCACCACTCATCGGTTAAAAAAATCTCACTATTTCTTGATAGTTCGCTTATTCACTTTGTCGGTTATCGCTAGTTCTGTGTATGGATTCTTGGTGTACCAAAACTTATTACCCGCAAAAAAAGAAATCCTAGAGCTACGAGATATCTCTCAATTCATTTCTCATATTCGATTATCACTGATGATTGTGCTGAGTTTGTTTTTAATCCCAAAACTTTTTACTCATTCTCTCGGTTTCAAAATTTTTGGTGTTTCCTCTAGTCTTTTTCTTCTCTACTTCCTTTCGTTTATGGAGTCCGGAACTGGGCTCGTTTTAGGGTTTATCACCTTGTTTTTCATTTCTCTGTATTACTTATTTAAGAAAAAGAATCTCTACGGTTTTTTTATGTTAGCGCCCATCCTCATTGGGGGAACTTTGGTCATTCAAAACTTATATTCTACGTACCATACTATAAAAATTGATACAACCGCACCATCACTTTTTACTAAAAGTGGCAACCCCTACGACAAGAATTACTTTTACAATTTTTTTGATAACGGAAACTATGCCAAGGATTTTGTGTGCGAAAAAGAATTAACGGAAGAATGGAGTAGAATTTCTACTCAACCTTTTTACCCTACGGACAGCACCGATGGAGCCCAATTTATATTGATTCGGTACTTGACCTCAAGAGGACTGAAAAAAGACAGGGAAGGGATGCGACAATTAACCGACTGGGACATCAAAAACATTGAAGCTGGAATACCAAACTACCTGCATGCACGAACCAATATAGTTTCGCGCCTACATAGAATTATGTTTGAACTGGATGGCTACCTCGCTGGGGTAAATGCAAGTGGAAATTCTCTTGCACAACGATTGGAGTATTGGAAAGTAAGCAAAGAGATTATTAAAGAAAAACCTTGGTTTGGTTACGGCACAGGAGATGTTGCTGATGTATTTGAAAAGCACTATCAACTCCGCGGAACCAACCTAGAAGCCAAATACCAATTACGTTCTCACAATCAATATTTATCTACGGCAATCGCAGTGGGTATTGTAGGGCTTGCTTTCTTCCTCTTCTGTCTTCTTTTTCCTATTGGGATAGGATTCAAACAGAGAAACTATTTCTATCTCATCTGTTTGTGTATTTCTATTTTATCGTTTTTCTCTGAAGACACACTAGAAACTCAAGATGGAGTGTTCTTTTTTACTTTTCTTACAAACTTCTTCTTATTTAGCTCCAAAAACAGGTACCTCAAAAGTGTCGATTAGCTATAGATGCGAATCGTACTATTACTAGAGTTGAAAGACACATTGTAGGCTTTTAGAGGCAGCTCGGCAGGACCATTCGTTACAGATCCATCAAAAATATTGTACGTACTCCCATCACAGCTACACACTACGGTAATATTGTCGGTGGCAACTGATGCTTTTCCGCAAGAGTTTTCCTCATTTACAGTACAATTTCTGTCAAAAGCAACAAATTCATTTCCGCCTCGGGCATACACAATAATTCCCTTAAGCCCTCCATTTACGTAGGCCCATCCCCCAGGGGCTTGGAGAGCATTGTAAGAAACTAACGTTATATTAATGTATTCGTCTACAGGTGGATAAAATCCACGCTGCGTACTTTTTTTACAGCCATTAAGTACAAACAACATAGCCAGAATTGCGGCAATAACAGAAATTCTTTTTGGATTCATAGGTCAATTTCATTTTAGAGTAAACGATTACTTCTTGACAAAATTATCTTGGTAAAGTTTTATCCAGCTCTTTGGGGTAAATTTACGCATTAATTTCCCAACTAATTCATACGGAATATCCTCCATTTTCTTGAAGCGAATACAGCTTTTGCCCATGTCCAATTTGTAGGAACAACTTTTTGAGTACTCCTCTGCGAACCATTGATGAATATCTTTATCTGCGTAAATCCCCATGTGATAAAGGGCAATAAACCCCTTTTGGTTGGCAATATTTATGAAAGGAAGAGGCAGACTAGGATCGCAATGATATCCTGCAGGAAAAATGGAATGCGGCACAACATACCCAATCATTCCGTAACTCATTCTTTCTTCAAATCCCTCTGGTATGTTCGTTAAGATTGTTGCTCGCAGCTTGTCAAAAGCAGCTCTTCGGTCTTCTGGTATTCCCGCAAGGTATTCTTTTATTGTAGTTGGTTTTGGAGGCATGATTTATTTAATTTTCTAATTTTTAAACCGCTTAAAAAAGGACGTCTATAAAGTTCCTATAAGTAATCTCTTCTGTTATAGAATGAATTTCAAGAGGAATACCACCCGATAAAAATAAATTGTGAGCAGACATAACTACAAAATCCACGCTAAATAAGTGAAATCACCAAGGCTATTTTCCTCCCTTTCTTTCTATCCAAATATAACCAAAAAACCCTTTGAATCCATTTTACAAGAGTTCAAAGGGTTTTAATTCCTATACTTATTGCTATCTAGCTGACAGATTCTGGATCAGGCCCGGAATTACCACAAGTAATTGTGTGAGTAACTCGTTACAAAGCCCTTACCACCCTATCACGCCTCTTCCATCGCGTATTCCTCGATACTTGGACAAGAACAAATTAAATTTCTGTCTCCATATCCTTGATCCACTCTTGACACGTGCGCCCAAAATTTGAACTCATTCAAATAAGGCAATGGCATAATCGCCTGTTTCTTTGGGTAAGCAAACGGCCAGTTGTCTTCCATTACATCAGCCAAAATGTGTGGAGCGTTTTTCAATAAGTTATTCTCTTTATCGTATACTCCCTCTTCAATTTCTCTAATCTCATTCCTGATGGCGATCATGGCATCACAGAATCTGTCCAATTCTGCTTTCGATTCACTTTCCGTTGGCTCTACCATAAGCGTACTTGCCACCGGGAAAGAAACTGTTGGAGCGTGGAATCCATAATCAATGAGTCTTTTTGCTATATCCGCTACTTCCACATTCAGTTCCGCTTTGAATGCTCTACAATCCAAAATCATTTCGTGCGCAACTGTTCCGTTTTCTCCTTTGTACAGGATGCCGTAGTGCTTTTCTAACCTAGCTTTGATATAATTTGCGTTCAATATCGCATGCTCAGTAGATTTTCTTATTCCTTCTTCACCTAACATTTTGATGTAAGCGTAAGAAATAAGAAGAATCAGGGCACTTCCAAATGGCGCACCAGAGATAGAAGTAATTGCTTGATTTCCTCCTGTTTCAATCAGCGGATTTCCTGGCAAGAAAGGAGATAGTTGCTTAGCTACACCAATTGGCCCAACTCCTGGTCCTCCTCCTCCGTGAGGAATTGCAAAAGTCTTGTGTAAATTCAAGTGACACACATCTGCTCCAATATTTCCTGGAGAAGTCAGTCCTACTTGCGCATTCATATTGGCTCCATCCATGTACACTTGTCCTCCGTGTTGGTGAATCAAATCTGTAATTTCAATAATTGAAGCCTCAAAAACTCCGTGAGTAGAAGGATAAGTAATCATCGCTCCCGCTAAGTTTTCACTGTGCTTTTCTACATTAATTCGAAGATCTTCTACGTCTATGTTTCCTTTTTCGTCACATTTTGTCACCACTACTTTCATTCCAGCCATCACCGCACTAGCAGGATTTGTTCCGTGAGCAGAAGAAGGAATTATCATAATGTTTCTGTTAAAATCTCCTCTGCTTTCGTGGTAGGCTCTAATCACCATAAGCCCGGCATATTCTCCTTGAGCTCCGGAGTTGGGCTGCATAGATACTTTATCAAATCCAGTAATCTCAGAGAGCATTTCGTCTAACTCATTGATTACTTGGTGATACCCTTGAGCTTGGTCTTGCGGCACAAAAGGATGAATATTGGCAAACTCTGGCCAAGTAATTGGCATTAATTCGCTCGCAGAGTTCAATTTCATGGTACACGATCCCAATGAAATCATCGAGTGAGTAAGAGACATATCTCTATTCTCTAGTTTCTTGATGTACCTCATCATATCTGTTTCGGTGTGGTACATGTTGAAAACAGGGTGAGTTAAAAACTCAGTATTTCTCTTGAATTTAGAATCAAATGAAATCGTTTCTTCTCCCTTTTCAATCTGCGAAGAAGCCGCTCCAGTTGCTTGAGCAAACAACGCTAGAATTTCGTTCACATCTTTCAGTGAGGTTGTTTCGTCCAAGCTTAATTTAAGTGTAGAATCGGATTTGTAAAAGAAGTTTATTTCTTGTTTCAATGCTAATTCCTTCACCTTTGACAAAGCAGAAGTAGAAACAGTAATGGTATCGAAGAAATTAGTTGTTTTTACTTCCACTCCCATTTCTTTTAATCCCTTCGCTAAGTGGCTAGTAAGCGAATGAATAGTGGTTGCGATTCTTTTAATTCCTTTTTGTCCGTGGTACACGGCATACATTGCCGCCATGTTTGCTAGCAATGCTTGAGCTGTACAAATATTCGAAGTAGCTTTTTCTCTTCTAATGTGCTGTTCACGAGTTTGAAGAGCCATTCTCAACGCATTGTTTCCATGTCTGTCTTTGGATACTCCAATGATTCTTCCTGGTAAATTTCTTTTGTATTCTTCGCTTGTAGCAAAGTAAGCAGCATGCGGCCCACCAAATCCCATTGGCACACCAAATCGCTGTGTATTTCCTACCACTACATCTGCTCCCCATTCTCCTGGTGGCGTGAGAAGCGCCAAACTCATGATATCTGCAGCGACAACAATTTTTGCTTTTACTTCATGAAGCGCTTTAGTCAATGTGGTATAATCATGTACTTCTCCGTTGGCCGCTGGATACTGCACCAAAGCACCAAAGAACTCTTCGGTAGGAGTAAATTCCTTGTGGTTACCCACTATCAATTCTATTCCGAAGCCTTTGGCTCTTGTTTTAACAACATCCATGGTTTGAGGAAAACATTCTTCGGAGACAAAAAATTTGATTGCATTGTTCTTCACTTGATCTCTTTTTCGAGTGTTGAACAGCATACTCATTGCTTCGGCAGCAGCGGTAGATTCATCTAGCAACGAAGCATTGGCAATATTCATTCCTGTGAGGTCGCTCACCATTGTTTGGAAATTGAGCAAAGACTCCAATCTTCCCTGAGCAATTTCAGCTTGGTAAGGTGTGTAAGCCGTATACCATCCCGGATTTTCGAGTACATTTCTTTGAATCACTGGAGGTACAATAGTATTGTAATATCCCATTCCAATGTACGATCTAAACACTTTATTTTTAGCTCCAATTTCTTTGGCTAAATTCAAAAATTCAAATTCTGACAAAGCTGGGGGAATCGTCAAGTTTTTCTTGAGTCTAATTGCGGCCGGAATAGTTTGATCTACTAATGTTTCGACCGAATCAACTCCAATTTCTTTCAACATCAATTCTTTGTCGTTTCCTAAAGTACCGATGTGTCTGGTTTCGAACAATTCTTTATTCATGGAATGTATTTTTATGAGTAAGAGGTAGTAGTTAAACCACAAAATTAAATCATTTTTGATTAAATAATCCTAAATTTTATGGATAAATATTGGCTAAATTTCAACTCAAATAAATCTACATAAGTGACTGAAAATCAATTTTTAATAACTCATCTTACTCCCCTGTTTCATGGAGCTTCCGTTCCCAACCCAATTTTCACTGATTTTTGAAAGAAAAATTTAACCCAAAACGCCCTTTTTTGCGAACCAAAAATCGTGAAATTCTTCCAAAAAAAAGAAAGATGAAACTCACCCCTCTTTTTCTCAAAATTAACTTTACTTCTAGTTTCTAGTCTACCTTCACTTGTGAAGCTAATAGTTTTGTTTTTTCTATCAATGAGTTCATGTCACACCCCAACTTATCGTACCCCAAAGCTACTGCCATTCTTCTGTAGGGTCTAGTTATTTGCTTTCCAAATATTTTGATGTCGGTGTTAGGTTGAGTCAGCAGTTCTTCAATCCCTTCATACACTGGATTTTCCCCGTGCTCTTTTGCCAAAATCACCGCGCTTACCCCCGATTGCAATTGTTTGATTTCTGGAATTGGAATTCCCATGATTGCCCTGAAATGCAATTCGAATTCATTGAAATTTTGTGTGTTTGCCAAAGTCACCATTCCTGTATCGTGTGGTCTCGGAGATAGCTCCGAGAAATAAACTTCGTCTTTTGTCAAAAAGAACTCAACCCCCCAAATGCCGGATCCTCCCAACTCTTGAGTAACCTCGGCTGCCATTCTTTGAGCAGTTTCCAAAAGAGATTCTTCTATCGCTGCAGGCTGCCAACTTTGTTGGTAATCTCCTCGTTCTTGGACGTGCCCAATTGGTGGACAAAATAGTGTATTTCCGTTTCTTTGAGTTACCGTGAGGAGAGTAATTTCTGACTCAAATGGAACGAACTCCTCCACTATTACTTCAATTAAATCTCCTCTAGAGCCCTGAACCGCATATTTCCATGCTTTTTCAATGTCTTCTACCGTTTTTATTACCGATTGTCCTTTTCCTGAGGAGGACATCAATGGTTTTACTACACAAGGCATGCCTAACTTTTCAACAGCGCTTTTCAACTCTTGACCTGATGTGGCATAAAAATAAGCTGCTGTTTTCAATCCTAATTTCTGGGCAGCTAAATCACGAATTTCTTTCCGATTCATGGTGTAATTAGCAGCTTTGGCACTAGGCACAACGGTTATTCCTTGTTTTTCATAGTCGTAAAAACGTTCAGTTCGTATTGCCTCAATTTCTGGCACAATATAATCGGGAGTGTGCTTAGCCACGATCCGATCTAATTCGTCTCCATCGAGCATGTCAATTACTTCGTGCAAATCCGCTACTTGCATCGCAGGAGCATTTTCATAACTATCTACCGCAATTACCGTTTGCCCCATTCGCTTGGCTGCAATTACAAATTCTTTTCCAAGTTCACCCGAACCAAGTACCATTATTTTATTTGCCATGTTGTTTTTCGTTTAAAAGTGCGATAAAATTAGGTAAATTTTGCGAAAAGGATTCTATTGACTCGGTTTTCGTTCTTATTCTATGTCTATGTCCCATCCCTCTTTCAAATCAAGATTTACAAAAATAGCCTCTGCCTTTCAGTTCGCAACGATTCCTGAGATTGAATCAGCCCAAAGTTTGGTACTAGTTGTATTCAGTTTCCCCACAAAGCTCGCCCAAGTAATTACAAATAAGTACTTGTCTCCAGAAAAAGTAAGCGGATTTGCCTCCTCATTTAATGGACTCAACGTATCACAAAATACATCAGAGAAATAAACGTATGGGTGTCGCTTTGTAAGTGAAGAATCCTGATATCCCGTGATTAAGTCCATAAATTGACTTGAACAGGACATGCTATCTCTGAGCGTCACCAATTGTGCGTCTTGATTAAAAACAACCACTTGATTGATAGATGATTGCACTCCCAAATTTTGGGAATTGGAAAAAAGATTGCAAAACCCCTCGTAAGTGAGCGTGTAATGAGGAAAGTGGTTTAGCTCATGCTTTTGACTATGTTTTTGAACATAACTTGTTGTTCTTGGTTTGGGAGATTTTACTCCATAGATTAGTTTTTCAGCCGCAGTGCAGCTTGTCAATGCAACCAAACAAATAACAACACCCATTTTCTTCATTCTTGAATATAACTAAAAATAGTAAGAATGCAGTGTGTGGCTTACTTCAAATAATTCGGAAGAATAAAGCATTCGCTTTCAAAACGAAAATCTTTGAGAATAAAACCAAAACATAAGTCTATATTTTTATACTTTTGGATAATTAAATGTTAAAAACAAATTTATGAGAACTGACCAATTTCAAGCGCCAGATTATTACAACTTAGATGATTTATTGACTGACGAACACAAATTGATTCGTGATTCGGCACGTGAATGGATCAAAAAAGAAGTAAGTCCAATAATAGAAGATTACTACGAAAGAGCTGAATTTCCTAAGCAAGTAATTCCAGGATTGGCAGCAATTGGTGGTTTCGGGCCTTACATTCCTGAAGAATACGGAGGACCAGGATTGGATCAAATATCTTATGGACTGTTGATGCAGGAGCTTGAAAGATGCGACAGTGGATTGCGTTCTACTTCCTCGGTTCAAAGTTCGTTGGTGATGTACCCAATTTATGCTTACGGAAACGAAGAACAACGAAAAAAATACCTTCCTAAATTGGCAACGGGCGAGTGGATGGGAAGTTTTGGATTAACTGAACCAGACCATGGAAGTAATCCCGGAGGAATGTTGACCAATTTTAAAGACATGGGCGACCATTATTTATTGAATGGAGCCAAAATGTGGATTTCAAACGCCCCTTTCTGTGATGTGGCGGTAGTTTGGGCAAAAAACGAGGAAGGACGAATTCATGGACTGATTGTAGAAAGAGGAATGGAAGGATTTTCCACTCCCGAAACACACGGAAAACTCTCGTTGAGAGCTTCTGCTACTGGAGAGCTTTTGTTTGACAACGTAAAAGTGCCAAAAGAAAACTTATTGCCCAACAAAAATGGATTAGGCGCACCACTTGGTTGCCTTGATTCTGCGCGTTACGGAATTGCTTGGGGAGCGATAGGAGCTGCTATGGATTGCTACGACTCTGCTTTGAGATATTCGAAAGAAAGAATTCAATTTGGAAAACCGATTGCAAGTTTCCAATTGATGCAAAAGAAACTAGCCGAGATGATTACAGAAATCACTAAAGCACAGTTATTGACTTTCCGTCTTGGACAATTGAAAAACGAAGGAAAAGCTACTACAGCACAAATCTCGATGGCAAAACGTAACAATGTAGCAATGGCATTGGATGTAGCTCGAGAAGCAAGACAAATTCACGGAGCAATGGGAATTACTAACGAATATTCTATCATGCGTCACATGGCAAACCTAGAATCGGTAGTGACTTACGAAGGAACCCATGACATTCATTTGCTAATTACTGGAATGGATATCACAGGTATTCCAGCCTTTAAATAACTGATACAGCTTGCTTGGCAATGCCGAAATAGAATGTAAGTAGTTTGGTTTTTACCAAACTGCATTTAATTCATTATCGGTATAACCGGAATACCTGCATTTAATTAAAGTGAAACTACGCAGTTTTATACACACAAACTGATTTCAAAAATTGATACTGTAGGTTATGCCGAAATATCGGCTTTTAAGCGATTTCTTAATTAAAATAACTTAACAAATCCCACTTTGATTTCTCAAAGTGGGATTTTTTTGTTCAAGTCTTGGGTAATCAGATAGAACTCTGGCCCTTACAATTCTCATATCGCGTCACTCCCCAAAGGTTGGGTATTAAAAAAATGTATTTGGTTTTAGGAAATAATTTTTGCATCAAAACAATTTGATTTTTAACGGATTACACCGATGTATCAATCGGTATAACGAGGATTCCTGCATGTAAGAATCCATCTCCAAAATACTAAAAAACATTGATTTCTTAATGCGTCACAACTTTTCTACCAAATTGATAATTTAACCCATTAAAAGAGCGAAGAACTGCTCGATGTTTTTGTACAAGTTCCTCCGTTGGAACAGGGACTGCAATATGCCAAATCGCTTTCGTACTTTACAACACAACCCAATAATTCACTCGAGCAGTCTGAAGTGGTACAACTAGTACCCGAAAATGCTTTTAATCTGCCCGACTGATCTGCCCGAACATAAAATGATGACGAATATACCTCACCTACGAACACCAGAGCTAAAGAACCATCTGCAAGTTTAACGATTGAGACATCATTAAAATTTCCTTCTATATGAGACATTTGAAAAAGATTGTTGTTGTAATTTTCAAGTGCTTGTACTTTGTCAATAGTCAAAGTAGGCAAGCCATTAACCATCTCTCCAATATCTTTCCAGCCCTTCTTGAATTCAGCTTCTAATTCTTGTTTTTGAGCTGAAGTTAAATCATTACTAACAGGGGTTGAATCTATTTTATTACAAGACCATAATGCAATTCCCAAAATTGCAGTTAAAAACGAATACTTTAAAATTTTAATTTTCATGTTAGATAGTTTAAGTTTTAGTTGTAAACTCTTTTGAGGGAGAGAATTTACCTGTCAATATGACTCTTCCATTTCTTATAGAAGAACTCCGTACAAACAAACTAATAACTTTACGGTTTTCCCTTTTGGCTTTTTCTTCTAAGCAAGGAATTAGCTCAGAAATAATTGACTTGTATTGAGTAAAAAAGATTCAGAAATAAAAAAGTGTTCAGAAACCAATCCAAACACTTTTAAAAAGTAAGAGTTTATTTTTTGAAAAACAAATCATTTCTCTTCAAAAAATAAAAGATAAGAGCTAAAACTATGACTTGAGGAAAAACTATTACTGATGTAAGTTTTAGATCACCTTTTATATTTTCTATAGTATAGATTCCATTGCGCCTTAGTTCTATAACAATCAATGCTAACAAAACAACAGTCATTATAAAAATGAGATAAACCAATGTTAAAGCTAATTTTTTCATTTTAAGAAATTAAAATTGCTAACACAGAAGAACAGGCAGAGCTAAATCCAATACCTAACAAGCTTCCTACAATTGCTATAGCTCCTACAGTACCAGTTCCACCCGTGGCGGCAGTTGCTGCAGAAACTCCAGCTGTAACAAAAGCTAACGTAACAAAACCTACCGCAGCAGAAAGACCATCCGCTTGCGCCACTCTTTCTCCCAAGGTTTTTTGACTTGGGAAATCAAAAAAGTCATTTTCATCTGAAGTCCAGAAAGAAACAGAGCTTTTAAAAACGGATGCAAATACCAGATAGGTATCAAGATCTATTCCTTCTAATTCACTCTGAGCAGAAGTTTCCAATTGAACTAACAAAGATTCAAACAAAGAATAATCTGAACAATTTGAAAGTAGTACAGTTGAATTGTAAACATATGCTTTCAGACTTGCTGGATCATTAAAATAATCCGAATTTAAATCGACAAAAGAATTGAAACCAACCAAATCACTATTCGTTTTTGAGTAATTAATAAAAACATCTAGATCTTCATTGTGATTAGCAAGGTTTGGGTCGAGTTGAACCATATTTTGCTTCAAAACACTAAACCTATTTGGACTAGTGACTACTACACCTTCAAGTAGCTGAGACAAATAAAAATTATGATCAGCACCTATATTGTATATTTCGCTATTATTTAGTCTCCTTTGAGTTTTATCAAACCCAGAATTGGAATGAGAACTTTCGAACGTTATAGGATTTGTGCTTGAGGTTGATTCATCCTTTTTACAAGACCACAATGCAATTCCCAAAATTGCAGTTAAAAACAAATACTTTAAAATTTTAATTTTCATGTTAGATAGTTTAAGTTTTAGTTGTAAACTCTTTTGAGGGAGAGAATTTACCTGTCAATATGACTCTTCCATTTCTCATAGAAGAACTCCGTACAAACAAAATAATAACTTTACGGTTTTTCCCTTTTGGCTTTTTCTTCTAAGCAAGGAATTAGCTCAGAAATAATTGACTTGTATTGAGTAAAAAAGTTAATTCATTGGTTATAATAGACTCAATTTATAATTTATAATTTATAATTTATAATTTATAATTTACAATTCCAAAAAAATCTCTACTAATGTTAGGGATACTCAAAAAATCTACTTTTCTCTTTCAGAACCAACACCCCATTCTTTCCAATCTCAAAATCATCAAAATTTTCGACTGAACTAAATTCCAGCTTTTTATCAAAACTCACCAAATCATAGCTAAAAATGTCGTTTTTTACTCTAAAAAAGACCTTGTTTTGATAAAACTTTACATTTTGTGCATTTTCTAATTGGAGGTGTTTTACATAATTGCCAAACAAATCGAACACGAACAATCCCTGGTTTGGGTCAAACAAATAAACGGAGTTATCGTATTCTAACAACTGAGTTGGGTTGATATCTCTCTTTACCAACTGACCAATATTCTGAAAACGGCTCATAACTTTTCCGTTTTTATCTGTTTTTATAAGAGTTTGTGTTGTCATAGAGTACAACCAAAATGCGTTGTCTCTGTTGGACATACAAGCGAGATCTATCCACTCAAAAAAACTGAGCTTAATCTCATTGGTTTGAGAAAGCGTATTGTCCAACAACACCACTTTTTGCTGCTGCTGATAGAACAACATCAGTTGCAGAGGGTTCCTGGTATCGAGCGAAGTAATTGCCCCGTTGCTAAAAATAGAATTCGTCTGAATCGTATCCATTTTTGGCGACAATTTCACGATTTCCATGTCCGAAATGTGATAGAGGTTGCCTAGCTTATCTTGAGAGATAAAAGAATTAGATTCTGTTGCCTTTTCCTGTGTTTTCAGTGTTTTGCAGGAGATTGCGAGTAGGATGAATCCTAGCAGAAAAAATGATATGTTGGTTTGTTTTTTCATTTAATTTTCATCAGTCATTCTGAACTCTTGTACTGAGTTTATCGAAGTATGCTTCAGGATCTAGTGTTATTCTAAGTGTAGAATATTATAGCTGATAATAAAGTGTAGAACTTTAGATTCCAAATCAAGTTTGGAATGACAGATGAAAACAAGAAAACAAATTATTCATGTCCACATTCCATTTCAAACAATTTTCTTTACAAAACGAAAAGAGCGCCATGAAAGTGAATACCGATTCGGTGTTACTTG
>JALRIS010000055.1 GCA_023255335.1 Flavobacteriales bacterium
CCGCGCAATCGGGGGATGGCTTTGCACGGCGCGGATACGACACGACTTTGTACTGCCCCGACGATCCAAAATTTTGGATCGATGCGGGGCTGATGCCATGGTCCAAAACTGCGACGCGGTGGAAGATCGCAGCGGCCGATCCACGTGATGTAGCAAAGCACCACGAACGTTTGACGCGACATCTAGGCCCCTACGACATCATTTGGGCAAGTCATGCACAAATCCATGATGCCCAGACCCAACGATTTCAATCCTATCTCTGTCACCACGCCGAACACAGCGTACCCGATCATTTATCCTGCCGTGGGTATTCCCCGAAAACTGCGGCATGGGTCATGGTATGCGGGGTACTGGCACTGTCGGCCCTTGCGGTTGCTCTGGGATCTGCCGCGATTGTGTTTCAAGCGTTTGTTGCCTGCGCCATCTTTGGCTTGACCCTGTCTATCCTTTTGAAAACAGCACTGTTGCTCACCTCTGCCCCTGCGGCGGCTGTCCCCGCCATGGAAACGACCGCCATGCTTTGGCCGCGCATTTCGGTGATGGTGCCGCTCTTTCGGGAAACAAAAATATTCCCATATCCGTACTCCGTGTTATTCCTCAAATTGAAAAAAAACTCATACACCTTGGTGGTATCAATTATTTCAAAATCAAACGATTTCGGCTCGGTTGCTCTCCAAGAGGAGTTTTCTATCTTCCGAAACTCTTGATAATACATGTCTTCTCCTTTGCACGAATACAGAAGTAAATTTACTGCAATGAATATATTAAAAAACCACTTATTTCTTGTCATTGGACTTTGGTTTCTGGTTATTTCGATTACGATTATTCCTGTTTCGATTGTTGGGATTTCGTTTTTTCTTTTTCCTCTTTTTGAAATTATCATCAAAACGAGTCAAACTATCTTGAGCATCTACGGCCGCGTACTTTTCTTCTTCCACTGGCTCAAAATCAACAAATTCTTTCAAACTTACCGGCTTCTTCCCAGCTTTATTCATTTCAATAATTTCTTTTACTCGTTCCACAGACAGTCCTATAAAATCATTGTTACGATCTTTCGACTCCACCGAAAACCACATTGTTTGAGAAAAAACATCCGTTTTCATGTGACGAGCCTTTCCGCCCTCTGTTTGAAGGGTTGTATTGGGCTTTGGAAAAGTTTTCATCAATTCCATGTAGGCGTCCAATTCAAAATTCAAACAACATTTCAGTTTTCCGCATTGGCCCGCAAGCTTTTGAGGATTGAGAGACAATTGTTGGTACCGTGCGGCAGACGTATTAACCGACCTAAAATCGGTCAGCCAGGTAGAGCAGCAAAGCTCTCGCCCACAAGAACCAATTCCTCCGAGCTTTCCTGCTTCTTGCCGCATTCCTATCTGCTTCATTTCAATTCTTACCTTGAATTCAGCTGAATATCTCTTGATTAATTCCCTGAAATCTACACGCTGATCTGCCGTGTAATAAAAAGTGGCTTTGCTCATATCTCCTTGAAACTCAATATCACTTATTTTCATTTTGAGTTTTTCTTCAATCGCTATGGTTCGAGCTCTTGGCATTATTCTCTTTTCTTCTTCTCTTCCTGCGTGCCACGTTTTTATGTCTTCTTCGGTGGCTTTCCTGAGGATAGAAGGTAGATTTCGGGTTTCGGTAATTTTCTTTTTACTTAATTGAAGTTTTACCAACTCTCCTTTGAGAGAAACCACTCCCACATCTACACCACTTGCAGCTTGTACTGCCACAATATCGGTTTGGTAAAGACTCAGGTTGTCGGAGTTTCTGTAATATTCTTTTCTGTCGTTTTTAAAACGCACTTCTACGATATCGAAGGGCTTCTCGCCAGTTGGTATTTGCATATTTTCCAACCAGTCAAACACCGACATCTTATCGCATCCACCGGTACCACATGATCCGTTGCTTTTGCACCCTTTTGGCACTCCTGATTTATTATTTGAGCATGATGAACATCCCATAAGTATTTTGTATTTATTGAAACTAACTTATTACAAATTAGCTGCTTAGTTAATAGAAATAACCCCCACATTCTTTTTCAGAATACGGGTAAGTTATGAATATCAAATGTAGGGAAAACTATTAGTTTTTGTGGAATTTTGAAAGAGGTATTTTTTTCGAAATCTCGTTTTTTTTGAAGCTGTTTTTGACTAAGATTGCCCCATCAAAATGGAAACAATCTTATTTTTTAATCAATTTAAACAAGTCAAACGACAAATCTAGGAAAAGAATCTTGGCGTTTGCATTTCGGTCTATGTGGTAATACGCTTCGGACATAATCTCGTGCAAATGACCAATGTTACGTTCATGGATGTAAGGCATAAAATTTTGGATGAACTTTTTTTGTTCTTCTGTAGCTTTTACGTGATTTATTCCTACAAAATTACCCATCAAACTTTTTTGAAACACGGAGAGGACAAACAACAAAAAGGCTTTTTGCTTTTCCTTTCCCATTTTTTGGACCTCAGCCACAAATTTCACAGCTCCTGCTACATCTTTTTTGAAGCAAAGTCGCATCCAGCTCACAAAATTATCGAAGTAGAAACTCTTTTCTTCTCCCATTTCTAATTCGTTGAGAGCCGCAGAAAAATCTCCATTTACATAACTTGCAATTTCGGTAGCTCGCTGTTCACTCGCTCCCATTTTATTCACCAATCCTTCAACCACTTGCGAATCGGAAAGAGGACCTATTTTGGTGAGTTGAGTCCGTGAGAGAATGGTAGGTAATATGCTTTCGATACTTTCCGCCACCAAAAAAATCAATGTTTTTTCTGGGGGCTCCTCAATCAGTTTCAATAGTTTATTGGCGGCTGCAGCATTCATATTTTCAGCCAACCAAAACACGCTTACTTTGTATCCTCCTTCGTAAGATTTTAGACTTATTTTTTCTGCAATTCTCTTACTCTCATCTACACCGATAAGTCCTTTTTTATTTTCATTTCCGGTGTGGTGGTACCAATCTTGCTCGGAAGCGTACGGTGAACGATGAATCATTTCTCTCCACGAAGGCAAAAAGTCGTCTGAGGTTTTCTTCTTGGCCTCGAGTTGTACGGGAAAAGAAAAGTGAACATCTGGGTGTGATAGCTGCCCAATTTTAAGACAAGATGCACATTCACCACAAGAGTCTTCTGGAGTTTTTTGTGAGCAAAAAATATACTGAGCATAGGCCAATGCAAGAGCAAAGGAACCATATCCTAGTTTCCCATGAAAAAGCTGAGCGTGACTAATCCTATCGGTAACGACCGTTTGGATAAGGTTCTTTTTCACGGCATCTTGCCGAATTATGTCCTTGAATTGCATGGTTCAAATGTAATTAAATTAACAGAAATATCTACCCTTTGAGGCAGTAGAAAATGTGGTAAAGAAAAGAGAAATAGTATTCCTTACTGAGTGGTGTTAGCGATTGGAGCGTTTGTTTGAGCTCTCCCGACTTTTCGGGAAGCGAGTGCGGAAAGCGCGACCTAGTTTTTGACTAGGTAACACCCAAAAAAGAATGAATATGCCGAAATTCTTCGTTTCTTTGTACTCTAAAGATATAACTTATGGCGCACAAAGCAGGTTTTGTAAATATTGTTGGAAGTCCTAATGTGGGAAAATCTACATTAATGAATGGATTGGTTGGGGCACGAATGTCCATTATCACTTCTAAGCACCAAACTACTCGACACAGAATTAGGGGAATCGTGAATGGTCCGGATTTTCAAATTGTATACTCGGATACGCCAGGAGTGCTGGAACCCAAATACAAATTGCACGAAAAAATGATGAATTTTGTCAGCGAATCTCTGAGAGATGCCGACATCATTTTGTTGGTTACGGATATTTTTGAGGATTCGATGAATCATGCTGAGACTTTGCGAAAAATTACAGACATGAAGGTGCCAAAATTTGTACTCATCAATAAAATAGACCTGGCAAAGGACATGGAAACAGTGGAGAAAAAAGTAGAGTCGTGGGCGACACTGATGCCGGGAGCTCAAATTCTGCCTATTTCGGCTCTCGAAAAAGTGAATACCGATTTTGTGATCCAAAAAATAAAAGAGCTTCTTCCGGAGTCACCAGCCTACTTCCCGAAAGATGAATTGACGGATAAGCCGATGAGGTTTTTTATCTCAGAAATTATTAGAGAAAAAATATTTACGACTTACAACAAAGAGGTTCCTTATTCGTGTGAGGTGGTTGTAGAAGAGTACAAAGAAGATGTGCCAACTGAAGGAAAATCGAAAAAAACCATCACAAAAATTCGGGCTTTGATTCTTGTAAATAGAGAAACCCAGAAAGGAATAATAATTGGTCATCAGGGAAATAAGCTTACCAAAGTAGGAACCGAGGCACGAAAAGATATTGAGGAGTTTATTGGTAAAAAAGTGTTCTTGGACTTATACGTAAAAGTGGACAAAGACTGGAAAGAGAAAGAAAATAAGCTAAACCAGTTTGGGTACGATGGATAGTTGGGAGTTGGAAGCTAGAAGTTAGAAGCAGGAAGTTGGCTCTACTTACTTTTTTAGCTCCTTAGTTCAATCTAAAACAAAAATTTATTTGCCTTTGGGCATATTTCAAATGTTTATAAGAATGGAATTAATAACTCTAATTTCGCAAGACTGGAAACAAGTTCTTTCTGAGGAAGTAGAATCTGAATATTTTGTTCGTCTTACCGAATTTGTGACCAAGGAATATACTTCACAGATCTGTTTTCCTCCTAAATCTTTAATTTTTAAAGCTTTTGATGCTTGTTCTTTTGAGAATACGAAAGTGGTGATACTGGGTCAAGATCCGTATCACGGAGATGGACAAGCTCACGGGTTAAGTTTTTCGGTTCCAAATGGCATAAAATTCCCTCCTTCTCTCCGGAATATTTTCAAAGAGCTGAGTTCTGATTTGGGAATTCAAGTTCCATATCAAGGAAACTTGACCAATTGGGCAGAACAAGGAGTCTTACTTCTTAACGCAACAATTACTGTGCGTAAATCTACGCCTGGAAGCCACCAAAAACAAGGATGGGAAGAATTCACTGATTCGGTCATACGACTGCTATCAGACCAAAAAGAAGGGCTAGCTTTTGTTCTGTGGGGAAAGTTTGCCGAGCAAAAATCGAACCTGATAAACACAACAAAACACTGTGTCATTTCCTCTGCTCATCCCTCTCCATTTTCTGTTCACAAAGGATTTTTTGGCTCCAAACCTTTTAGCAAAACCAACGAATATCTCAGGAAACAAGGAAAAGGCGAAATTGATTGGACTCTCGATTCGTAGTAATCTCTTTTTTTTTCATCAAAGCTCTTTCTGAAACTAGTTTGTTTCATTCTTTGCGAGTTTTGTTCATTTTGTTTTTTACATTGCCAAAAAAAACGAATCCCATAAAACAACGAGAAAAAGTCTATTTTTGTGAAAGAAAACAATCACTTGGAATACGCAGTAGTAGATATAGAAACAACGGGAGGAACTCCCATTACGAGTAAAATAACCGAAATAGCGATTATTATTACGGACGGATCTACTGTCAAGGACTCCTACGAATCTTTGATCAATCCAGAAATCCCAATTCCTTACAACATAACTCGCTTAACGGGGATAGACAACAGTATGGTGGCAGAGGCTCCGCGATTTTTCGAGATCGCTAAGGATATCTTGTCTTATTTGGAGGGAAGAATCTTTGTTGCCCACAATGTTAACTTTGATTTCGGGCACATTAAGCGTGAGTTTAAAGAATTGGGTTACAATTTTGAAGCAGACAAACTGTGTACGGTGCGAATGTCGCGGAAGGTGTTTCCAGGGTTACCGTCATACAGTCTAGGAAAACTGTGCAAATCGCTGGGGGTTGCCCTAACTAGTCATCACCGAGCGATGGCAGATACGGCTGCTACTACAGAAATTTTTCACCTCATCAAGGAGCAAGACAAACAAGCTGAGATTATTCAGGACTTTTCGATGAAAATTGGCATAGATAAGCTTCCTGGAAAGCCCGGTGTGTATTACTTCAAGAATCAAGAAGGCAGAATAATTTACATTGGAAAAAGCATCAACATAAAAAAAAGAGTAAAGAGTCACCTGAATAATTACCAAACAAAAAAAGGGCTGGCTATTATAGAAAACATCGACTCTGTAGATTATGAAATAACTGGCAATGAAACACTTGCCTTGCTTTACGAAAACCTAGCAATCAAAACCCACTTGCCCAAACACAACCGAAGGCAGACTAAAACTAAATTTCCTTTTGGTATTGTAGTGAACAGGGAAGGAGAGTATCATTCCCTAGAAATAGTAAACGTAACGAAAGAGAGAAAAACTGTGATCGATTTTTCTTCGAGAAGAGAGGCAATGGAATTCATCAAAAAGACCATTGACAACTACGAGCTTTGCCAAAAAATAAATGGATTGGAGAATCAAAATCGAGTTGGTTCTTGTTTTAGGTATCAGCTTCACGATTGCCACGGGGCATGTATCGGTGAAGAAAGCGCGGATGATTACAACTTGAGGATAGAAAAATTTGAACAAAAATATGGTTCGCCCAATGAAAGTGGAATCTTTGTGGCCAAAGGACGAAAAGCTTCCGAAAAAGGATTTGTACTTTTGGAAAATGGCACTCTTACCGGGTTTGGATTTGTCTCAGCAAAGGCATCGCTGACGATTGATTCATTGAAATTAATGTCGGAAGTATTTCAACCAGATAAAGACTACCAGCAAGTAATAAAAACGATGTTTAGAAATGGGAATTTTGAAAAAGTATACTAACTAGACTCCTTGTCACAGTTCTTCGTTGAAGAATACTTTGTAAAAATGCATTTTCTTGTCTTCATCAAACCCTCTTTCGATGTTTTCTTTGACTGTATCAATCTCGTCCACATCTATTTTTATTTGAATTCGCGTATCGAGAGATATCTCCGATTTAATCTTTTTCTTTTCTTTTTTTAGCGTTTCGGGAGAAATAGTAAAACTTTCTTCCAACTCTATTTGGTTTGCCAGCTTGTAATTCTCTTTGTATTCCTCAAACTTTTCTTTTATTTCAAAAGGCTCCAAAAGCTCTTCCTCGATTATTTCTTTGGTAAGAAATAGGTTATCATTGAACACGCGAATCGTTTGATTTAAAAAATCTTTCTGAGCATACGAATCATTTTCCTCTACTAAATTTGAGGAAAAATCTTTGATTAAATTCGAGTAGTGTTTGGTTTGGTAAGAATCGTTGAGCACTTCTTCGAGCCCCAAGAAAGAGTGTTTCCAGTAGGCCGCATCATACGAATTATTATCCACAGAAAACACACGAAATCCCGTATCCTTCTCTGTATTCAGAACCAAGCACCCCTTGTCTATTTTTTGAAGCTTCACCCCTTTCTCAATAATAAAATCCACTCCATCTGGACGGTGGTTAAAATTCAGATACTCTAATTTTTTTTCAATCTTAAAAATCCCAATTCCTGTCGTGATAATATCTCCAAACTCCAAATCTTGAAACTCCACCACAAAAAGCTCTCCCGTCTTTATTTGGGGATGGTTTGAGTTTTCATACAGATGATGTAAAATCGAATTGGAAAAGGGCACAAACTCCTGTTTTCCGTCAAAATATTTTGCACACAAGTCGTACACGGTATTGTATTCTAGTCCAATATGATGACCAAATTTTTGTAATTCTTGGCTAGCCCTAATCGAACTTACAAAAAGACCTTTGAGCGCCTTTTCTTCCTCTTCTGTAAGTTGCTGCTCTTGACTTGCTAGTACATTAATTTCCTCTCTTAATTTGCTTCCAACTTTTTGCAGGGTTATTTTGTCGATATAGGTTCTTTTGGTGTTGAGCATAGTTGAATATCTTGGTGTGCGAAGTTAAAAATAAATTCAGGACACAAACAGCAGAACGCATTCTTTATTAACACAAAAATCCTCCTGACAATTGGTCTCTAAGAGATTCTCGTCAAGAGGAAAAAAAATTAGTTTGACGTAGTTATTTCTTAAAAATTCCGGCTTCTACCAGTACCTGAAAACTGTCTTCCATAGTTGTTTTTATGGGCCTAAATGACATTCCTAGTTCCGATTTTATTTTCGAATTATCTGCTTTCCAAGGTACATTCACGTTGTTTTTCACAAATTTTCTGGTCATTGCTTTGTTTACCATCGGTCCGATCAACGAAAGCAACCATTTGGGCAAGGCTTTCTTGGGAATTCCAAAATCGGCTCCATACTTATCTTGTAAGGTTAGCGCCATTTCCAAAAAATCGGTATTGTGCCCCGAGGTGATGTACCTTCCTTTGGCTTCGGGTGTAAATCCTGCCAAATAATGAGCCTCCGCCACATCTCTCACATCTACCAATCCTACTCCCATTCTCGGTGCTCCGGCTTTCATGCTGCCATCACCCATCTGTTTTAGGATCGAAAAACTTTCTGAGGTAGTAAATCCCGGATTCAACATTGGGCCCAACACAAAAGAAGGATTGATCGTCACTAAATCAAATTGCTCCTGAGATTCAGTAATTTGCCATGCTTTTTTCTCTGCCAAAGTTTTGGAATAGTAATAAGGCTGGTAGTGCAGCGAGGCTGTAGAATTCCATATTTCTTCGGTGAGCATGCCATTGGGAGCAGCAGCACATTCGGTGGCATCGGTGTATATCGCAGCGCAGCTACTTGTCACCACCACTCGTTTTACCGAATCGGTTTTTTTAGCCGTTTCCAGTACATTGGTGGTTCCTTTTACTGCTGGGTCTATCAGTTCTTTTTGTGGATCTTTGAAGTCGCTAGTAAAAGGCGAAGCGGTATGGAACACAAGTTCGCAACCCGCCATTGCTTCTTGGTAGGATCCTTCTTGCAACAAATCCGATTTGAAATAAACAATGCTACCAGGGCTGTTTTTCGCTAATTCATTTAAGTGGGCAATTTTTTCCAATTTGTCGGGGTTTCTTACCGCTGCATGAACCGTAATTCCTTCTTCTAGTAATTTTTTTACGAGCCATCCGGCTACAAATCCTGTGGCTCCCGTAACCAATACGGGTTTCGTTTTATCTATGTTGTTCATCGATCTTTATTTTGAACTAAAGGTCTTATTTATTTTCTACAATTGCTGAATTTTCGGAAAATTAACTCACAGATGAAGAGTTTGGCTAGAAAAACTATTGATTTTTGGGAGATAATCCTTTCTGCTCGATTGCAAGGAGTGCCTGTATTCCGTAATCGTTACAAACGAATACAAGTATAATATTCAACTACTTTTATGGAATCATTTGCTGCTTGTGCAGGGTGATGGGGATGTATTCTCACTTATCTCAACAATTTTATACTGTGCCGGATTTGCAATTCTTGATTTTTTCGGGAAAGGCTCTGCACTTTTCATCGTGCCAGTACGTTAGCTTTTTTGTTAGCTCTGTTACGTTAGCTTAGTTCCGCAGGATTGCAAATCCAGCGAAGCCCTCGTGTTAGTTGCTTTGCAAAACCTGCTCAGCGTGTAAGTTCGCTCACGCAAATCGAAAATTTGCTAGCTCACTTACTTTCCGATACAAAAAGTAACTTGTACTGATTTACTGTTATTTATAAACTAAATACACACATAGAAAACAAATTTTGAATTATTCTACTTCAATCTTTCAACTTTTTCTTTACCTCGTCAAATTTCGATTTCATGGTAGGATTTCCAAATATTAGTTTTTTAAATTGCGGAACTTTATTCTACTCAATAACCATCTTGTAATCAAATCTCTATCGATTTTCATAATATCTGAGTTCAGTATGTTTCCTCTGGAATCACGAGTTTTTCTAATAATTTATGCTGTCATATTGTTCCTAAAGAGTGTAAAAAAACTTTTAATTACTTCTTTATTCTATTTATTTTATAACCTT
>JALRIS010000134.1 GCA_023255335.1 Flavobacteriales bacterium
TGGTTCAAAAAATGGTCGCTTTGATAGTGGTTGGTACATAGGATTTCATCACCATCGGTTTCAAAGACGTCTAAACTTTCGGGAGATTTTTCTATCAGTACGGTTTTGTTATCGTTGGCTGAGGTAAGCATGATGGTTTCCATTTTTATTACACTCAATATCCTAGGAAAACAAAGTCTTGAATGAGGTTTTTATAGAATTTTTTTGGTGCAAAAAAATGAAGAATCGCGAGGTGATTTTTACAAATTCACATCGCGGATTATTGACACTACTGCGCACCATTTTTTGTACTCCGATTACAATCCAAATTACCCTGCCTTCAACTACTATTCTCAAGAACTCCGTGACACCGCAACCAAAACCATTCATCGAGTTAAGAATGAATTTATGATGGATTTGTACAGAGCTGAATACAAATACGCTCCAAACAAAGAAAAACTTTGGGCGTACAGACAAGAATTGATTACAGGAATAGACAAAGAAATTTGGATAGGTGCTGCAAATTTTACACAAAGTATCTATTACGAACCTCTCTATGCTCCTTTATTTGTAAATAAGGATACCACTCTTATTTTTGACCATTATTCGGATTACTTGTACAAAATAGATCAAAATTTCAATAAAATTGACTCTATTCCAATCTACTATCACAAACAAAAAGAAAAGAAAAACTGGGAACAACCTTTGATTAAGGACAAGGAAGAACATAAACTGTATGTATTATTTCTAAAAAATGGGTTTTACTACCTAAAACCGGTAAACTTAAGCAACGGATCAACCTACGTTTCTTTTAAGCTGGCGAACAAGTATGTAGAAAATGTGAAGGTTGAAAATGGGTACGTCTATTACATCTATAGACCCTATGAGTCTTCTCAGAAGAAGTATTTGTACCGCGAGGTGATTCGAACGAGTTAAAATTTGATTGCCACTCCTACTCTCACAGTAAATTCGTTGGGAAAGGTTGTTGAATTGGAGAACACCTTTTTGCGATCGTCTGTACTCAAGCTTGGATTTTCGGTCGTGTAAGAGAATCTGGATGCAGAATACAAACCATAAGGAATATGTACGTCAAGTAGTATGTTTTTACTTAACTGAAAAGTAACTCTTGGAATAAATTGCAACCTAAAAGATTGGACTCCACTCTTATTCGAGAAACTGTTGCTGGAATAAGCAGGATTTCTATCATGTTGCAGACTAAACTGCGTTCCAACACCGGCATAAAATTTTAGCTTTTTATCCGGGTTCAGCCCTTTTGTAATTCTGACATTATAGCTGTAATCAATTGCACCTCTGTAGTTCTTTCGATAATCGCTCAGTTGAATATTTATATCTTGAACTCCAATTTCATGGAAATTACCAAACTCTTTTCCCCAAGTTATAGTGGGTGAAAAAGTGCGCAAAAGACTAATAAAGTTGGAAGAATTCTTTGAGAATTTGAAGTCTGAGTGAGTAAACATTTTTACTGCTCTAAATGTAGGCGAAACATCCTCTTGTTGCTGGGAATATGCGCAAGAAAACACCATCAACATTCCAATAATGACAACATATTTTCTTTGTAAACTCATTTTCTTTCTCAATTTTATTTAAAACTATTGCATGACAAGCAGTCAACCAAGGATTTTAACAATTTTAACAACTTTTAAAACCTCACCGTAGCTCCAATTTTTAGAGAAAGTGCTCGGGGGAGAGCCTCAAATTCATTGAACGTAGAAGTTTGTTGGTTTAATGGAATTGTAGGGTCTTGCTCGTTCGTACGAATATTTTCATAGGAACAAAACTTATAAGGCAAACTTACATCAAGAAGAATATTACTTCTGATTTCGTAGGTCACTCGAGGAATAACAATTCCATGAAATCTCAAGTACTTTCCTGAAGAGGAAAATCCTTGTGCCGAATTTCGAAAAATCTCAGAGTAATTGCTCTGAAAACTCCCGCCAACACCTCCGCCTATAAAAAACTGAAATTTACTCACACCTTCGTCACTCATTCTGTAATTGAAAGTATATTCGGCCCCTGCACTGTAGTTTCTTGCCTGACTTCGGCTAAAAAAATTAATGGATAAGAGCTGTATTTCGTGAAAATTCTCTCCCTTTCCCCACGCAATAGCGGGCGAGAAAACACCCAATTCAATCGTCCGGGTTCCGGCAGTTTGTCCTAGTTCAAACTCAATATTTTTGTAAAGTTTAAACTGAATAAACTTTCCGTTTTGTGAAAAAGATACTCCCAACAAGAGGCAAAATGAGAAGAAGACTATTATTTTTTTCATGGCACTAAAGATTTACTTGTTCAGATAACTAAATATCTTCTAAAGATATTGCAGAAAATCGAGAATTACCCTCCATTTCCTGATTTTCATTTCCAAATTTATTTCCAATTTCCAAACCTATTTACATTTATCCCTTTATCTTTGTTTCCTAATCCAAAAAAGAACTATTTCTGTGAAAACAACAACAGTAAAAGAAGCACTGACCATTTCCTCATTAATAGGGGAAAAAGTAACCATTTGTGGGTGGGTAAGAACGTTCAGAAGCAATCGATTTATTGCCTTGAATGATGGCTCCACCATATACAATATTCAAGCAGTAGTGGAGTTTGAAGAAATAGAAGAGGCAAAATTAAAAAAAATTAATACTGGGGCAGCCGTTCAAGTTTCAGGGACTGTAGTAGAATCTCAAGGAAAAGGGCAAAAAGTAGAGATCCAAGTCAACGAATTCGAAATCTTGGGAGAGGCAAATCCAGAAGAGTATCCTTTGCAGCCAAAAAAACACTCGTTGGAGTTTTTGAGAGAAAAAGCACATCTTAGAATGAGAACCAATACATTTGGTGCTGTATTCAGACTGAGACATGCCATGTCTTTCGCTATTCATCAATATTTTCACAACAAAGGTTTTTACCAAATGCACACTCCAATAATTACCGGAAGTGATGCGGAAGGAGCAGGAGAAATGTTTAGAGTTACTACGCTGGATTTAGACAACATTCCGAAAGGAGAAGACAACAAAACGGATACTTCAAAAGATTTTTTTGGGAAAGAAACGAATCTAACTGTTTCAGGACAGTTGGAAGCTGAACTTGGGGCGCTGGCGCTTGGTAAAGTGTATACGTTTGGCCCCACTTTTAGAGCAGAAAACTCTAATACAACCAGACACTTGGCAGAATTCTGGATGATTGAGCCTGAGGTAGCATTTGCTGACCTCATAGACAACATGAATTTAGCCGAAGATTTTCTTCAACACTTGGCTCAATACGCCCTAGACAACTGTATGGATGATCTAGAATTTCTTAACGAGAGAGAGATTGCTGAAGATAAGCTAAAGCCACAAATAGAAAGAAATGAACTCAATCTGATTGATAGACTAAAGTTTGTTACGGCCAATAACTTTGAACGAATTACGTACACCGAAGCAATTAAAATCCTAGAAAACTCAAAGCCTTACAAAAAGAAAAAATTCAATTACTTGCCAGAGTGGGGAAGCGATTTACAAACGGAACACGAAAGATACCTGGTAGAGAAACACTTTAAAAAACCTGTGGTTATTTCGGATTACCCAGCAAGCTTCAAGGCGTTTTACATGCGTCAGAATGAAGATGGGAAAACGGTAGCTGCAATGGATATTTTATTCCCTGGTATCGGTGAAATTATTGGAGGATCGCAACGAGAAGAAAGACTGGATGTACTAAAAGAAAAATGCAAAGCATTCAATATTCCTGAAGAACACGTGTGGTGGTACCTCGAGACAAGAAAGTTTGGAACATGCGTACATTCAGGATTTGGGTTAGGATTTGAGAGACTCGTCATGTTTGTAACAGGAATGACCAACATCAGAGATGTGATTCCTTTCCCTCGGGCGCCAAAAAATGCAGAGTTTTAATCTTACTGGACAAAACTAAAAACCTCTTTGATTGATCAAAGAGGTTTTTTTTGACCATTAGAATGGGTATCCGATTCCAATATTAATTTGTGGAGTATACAGCCCAGGAAGGTTCGAGGTATTACTTAGGGAGTTGACAACCGATTTGTACTCTTCTTTTGGCTGAAAAAACCATCTCTCACCTACCGCAAGACTA
>JALRIS010000135.1 GCA_023255335.1 Flavobacteriales bacterium
CTCTGAACAATCTACTGACGGAGGCCAAAGAAAACAGAGAGGTAGATTTTATAGGACCGATGGTCATCCGATCCATGGCAAAAGCGGTGTATTCGGCCGAAAACATTGGCCATTACGGATTGTCATTTGATTACTATTCGCATTTCACCTCGCCCATCAGGCGTTACCCAGATTTGATGCTTCACCGTATTTTGCAAAACTTCTTGGACAAGAAACCACCAAACATCAGTGAAGACGAGATAGAACAACAGGCAAAGTATTTTTCGAACCAAGAGAAAAAAGCCACCGAAGCCGAAAGAGCCTCGACCAAGTTTATGCAAGTCGTATTTATGGAAGATAAAGTGGGACGAGAGTTTGCCGGTACCATTTCGGGAGTGACTAGCTACGGAATTTTTGTAGAAATCACCGAAAACAAGTGCGAGGGATTGATTCGTATCAATGCCATCAAACAAGATAGATTTTATTTTGAAGAAGATGGAAAAAAACTGGTAGGAAAGAAATACGGAGACGAACTCAAAATGGGAACCAAAGTAACCATAGAAATCACCAAAGTAGATATGGTAAATAGAACGATCGACATGGAGTTGTTGGATTTTAAACAAAGTTAGAAGAGACCAAGCACCCCTATTTCAAACCGCGAATCTCAAGAAGGTTTCGCGGTTTTTTTTGTTACTTTTTTTTCGATTTCCAAACTGGAATTAATTTGTAGTACAAAAATACGCTAATCACCCCAAAAATGAGAAAACACGCAGGATGTTCTACCCACGGAAAAAGTTCGTGCGAAATGGTGTTTCCACAATTATTTGATTCATCCAGAATATAGCGTTTGGTTGCTTTATTAAATACCAAGAAAAAGTACCACATAATAAAATGAACCAAAACGTATCCCAAATTAAGTAAGATTGAGGCAAAAAAACGATTGGTCTTAGAGGACTTGACATAATAAATTGCCAACCCCAAAATGGAGGATAAGAAAAACAAAACAATCCCTCTATTTACATCTTGAGACAATGCTTCGGGAGAATTCAAACCAATCATTAGTAATATAATCAGAATCGTAAGGACTCCGCCAACCGGAATACTCAGCAAGAAAGGCTTTATTTCCATAAACTCAAACCAAAGAACAAAAGAGGACAGCAAAAATGCCATCATAAGAAATACGTAATATATTTCGGTAAAATCATCTGAAAAGTGAGCACTCTGAAAATTTGAGTTCAACTTTGAGAAATCGTCTGTTTCGACAAAAAGGTATTTCCGAAGCATCCTTTTTTCGGTTTCTGAGTAGTACTCATAAATTTCATTTTCGATAGGATATTGATTGCCATAACTGTTATCGAGCCGGTAGGTTTTAACCACATTTACACCGAAGTCTTTCATCTGCTTCTCTTTCCAATAGCTTACCAAAAGAGGAATATCAAGATGATGCGGAACTCCATACTTTGCCGCCACTTGGGCAAATTCTTCTATTCTCTTCTCGAGAGTTTCGTAGTCTTTCGTAACCGCTATTTCATAAATTAGAGGAAGGTCGCGAGCGACAAACAACGAATCCAA
>JALRIS010000160.1 GCA_023255335.1 Flavobacteriales bacterium
CGGTAACACTGTAGCAATGGCTATCTATAATTCTTGGGGGGATGTTTTGGTTTATAAATCTACCAATAATGGAGACTCATGGACAAGTACAATTGTCTCTGATTTCCCAATCAACAAGTATGCAATTGATGACGGATCTGATATTAATGGTGACGGACAAAGCGACACGATTTTAAGTTGTGATGGATCGGGTGCTATGATGATTGACAAAAACGATGTGGTACATGTATTCTACGGGCAAACGAGAGTGTTGGATGCTGATACTACTGATGATGGTACTTCCTATTTCCCTGGAACTAATGGATTAGCTTATTGGAATGAAGGCTTTGGAGCAGATTCTATCCAAGTAATTGCAGGAGCTTTGGATTTAGATGGTTCTGGCGCTTTAGAAGTTGTTCCTTCTGGTGGTTCTTTTCCTTCTTACCAAGTAGGAATGTCAAGTATGCCAAGTTGTGGAGTCGCTTCAAACAACACGTTGTACCTTGTTTATGCAGCATTAGCAGAAACTCACTCGGATGGAGTTCAAACTTACCGTCATTTGTATGTAATGAATTCGACAGACGGGGGAACCACTTGGTCTGACCCAGAAGATTACACTCCTGACTTTAGTTTTGCCATCTACGAAGCAGTTTACCCTTCAATGGCAAAACACGTAGACAGCAACATCCATATTATCTACCAAAGAGATTTTAGTCCAGGACATTCTATCTCTGGTGATTTGGATCCAGCTGTAATCAACGACATTGTGTACTTATCTATTGATACTAGCCTAGCTGAACCTATTGTTTCGGTGAAAGAAATAGAAACTTCGATCAATGTTTCTGTCTTCCCAAACCCAGCTAATGACTTAGTAAATGTGAGAATACTTGCGGACAATGCAACAAATGACAGAATGACTATTTCTGTAATTGATGCGACAGGTAGAACTGTGTACTCTGCACAAGAAGCCTTCAATGGAACCGCTGCTTTATATCAAATGAATGTAGCCAACCTTGATGCTGGCGTATACTTTATTAGATTAGAATCTCAATCGGGTATCGTCACAAAATCTTTAGTGAAAAAATAATACAACAATATTGTAGTTAAAAAGAGCCTTATCCATACAAATTGGATAAGGCTCTTTTTTTTATCTTTGTTCTTGAGACAATCATTTCTATGCAAATAAAATTAAGCGCGGTAATCATCACTTATAACGAAGAAAAAAACATTGAGAGATGTATTCTCTCGTTGAAGGATGTGGCAGATGAAATCGTAGTGGTCGATTCTTTCTCCACAGACTCGACTAAGAAAATTTGCGACAAGCATGCAGTAAAGTTCATAGAACATGTTTTTGAAGGACATATTCAACAAAAAAACTGGGCTATTTCACAAGCAACATACCATTATGTTCTTTCTTTGGATGCAGATGAAGCACTTTCTGAAGAACTTCGGCAATCCATTTTAAAAGTGAAGAAAAACTGGAAAGGTGAAGGATATTCATTTAATAGAATGACAAATTATTGCGGAAAATGGATTAAGCACGGCCATTGGTATCCGGATGTTAAATTAAGACTTTGGGACTCAACCAAAGGAGAATGGGGTGGAAAAAATCCTCATGATACTTTTCTTTTGAAATCAGGAAACAAAGGACAACATCTCAAGGGTGATTTATTACATTACAGTTATTATACAATTGAAGAACACTGGAGGCAGGCAGAAAAGTTCTCTACCATTGCTGCAAAAGCCTACCATGAAGCTGGAAAAAAGTCGAGTTGGTTCAAAATTATTTTTAGTCCTATTTCTCGATTTGTTTCAAGCTATCTTCTTCACAGAGGTTTCTTAGATGGCAAGTATGGCTGGGTAATAGCAAGAATTACATATTGGGAAACCAAGCAGAAATACAAACTACTTAAAAGCTATACTTCGTAGGAAAAATTAAAATTCTTGATTTCTTCAAGAGTATTGAATACCTCCTCTGCTTCCATGGTGGTTACTAGTTTCATCCGGAGAGGTTTAAAATCTCTAATCCCCTTAAAATAGTTGGCATAATGCCTTCTCATTTCCACTATTCCCTCATGTTCACCTTTCCATTCTAATGACATTTCTAGGTGTTTTTTAACCACATCTACGCGTTCATTAATTGTGGGCAATGCCAATTCTTCTCCGGTTCTAATAAAGTGTTTTACTTGATCAAAAAACCAAGGATTTCCGATACTCGCTCTTCCTATCATTACGCCATCAACTCCATATCGATTCTTATATTCAACCGCTTTTTGAGGAGAGTTAATGTCTCCATTCCCAAATACAGGAATAGTCATTCGGGGATTGTTTTTAACTTCCGCGATTAACGACCAATCTGCCTCGCCTTTATACATTTGTTTTCGGGTTCTTCCATGAATCGAAATTGCTTGTATTCCTACATCTTGTAACCTTTCGGCAACTTCCACAATGTATTTGGAGTTGTCATCCCATCCTAGACGGGTTTTTACCGTAACTGGCAAATGCGTGGAACGTACAATTTCCTTGGTCATCTCAACCATTTTTGGCACATCTTGTAAAATACCTGCTCCCGCTCCTTTTCCAGCTACTTTTTTTACGGGACATCCATAGTTTATGTCTATAATATCTGGGCTAGCACCTTGGGTTACCTCAGTCGCTTTCCTCATCGATTCAATGTTTGAACCAAAAATTTGAATACCTACAGGTCTTTCGTATTCAAAAATATCCAGTTTTCTGACACTTTTGGCCGCATCGCGAATCAACCCTTCCGAGGAAATAAATTCGGTATACATCAAATCGGCTCCATGCTGCTTGCACAAAGCACGGAAAGGAGGATCGCTCACATCCTCCATGGGAGCGAGCAGCAAGGGGAAGTCCCCAAGTTCTATGTCGGCTATTTTTACCAAAAAAAATTACAATTCGTTCAACTGAGGAACAAATATAATACCTTTGAGGCATTGGAATTAGAAAATCACAATAAAGTATCGGTCGAGAAAAAGAATCAAATCATGTATCACCCGAAATTTCCTACTTTTTACGCTCAACAAGTACAAGATGTATCATAAATCACAAGGAATATTACTGCGTAAAGTCAAACTAACCGGAGGAGGGTTTATAGTGAAAATATTCACCGCCCAATTCGGTATACGCTCCTACTTTGGTAGAACGAGCAAACAAAATAAAAATAAGTACTTGCCTTTATCAATCGTTCATATCACTGGGTTTCAGCAACCAAAAAAAACGATTTATTCGTTAAAAGAATACGAGCTCGCCTTTCCTTTTCGAGATATTTATCAGAATATTTACAAATCCAATGTTCTCATTTTTATCAATGAAGTACTGAACCAAGTAATTCAAGAAGAAGAGGCAAATCCCCAAAAATTCACCTTCCTCGAGTCTAAAATCATGGAACTCGAAAAAGAACAATTTGACCCAAATTTTCATTTACTATTCTTAGTACAGCTCACTTCTTTCCTCGGATTTGAGCCCGA
>JALRIS010000203.1 GCA_023255335.1 Flavobacteriales bacterium
TATTCGACTAAAACATACGGACATAACATTGGACTAAGTGCAGTGTTCCGTCAACCTAACGCAGACCATTCACATTGTCATTTGCTACATGGTTACAGCCTAGCATTTAAAAAGCAAGAATTTTTATCTGCAAAGAAACACCTTGAGTACATTATAAATGAATACAAAGAGGGGATTCTGGGTGACAACGCTCTCTTTAAATTAGCTGAGCTTCAAGAAAATCAATTGAACCAACCAGAAGAGGCCATGAAAAACTACGAAAAACTTTTATTTGACTACCCAGGAAGCTTGTTTGTGGTAGAGGCCAGAAAACGTTATAGAGATTACCAAACCAGGTACCCTGACAAAGCCAATTCGCTCAAAACTATTGTAAAATAAAAAAGGCCCTTAACTGGGTTAAGGACCTTTTTTATTTCTTTAAGTGTTAGAATTTACTTTTTCAGTAAATCTCTAATTTCTGCCAACAAATCTTCTTGCGAAGGTCCTGAAGGAGCTGGAGCCTCTTCTTCTTTCTTCTTTTTAGATTTATTGTAAGCCTTAATAATCACAAACAATACGAACCCTACCAATACAAGGTTAATAATTGAATTGATCCATTCTCCATACATCACTGCATTCATTGGAGTTACAACATTTCCGTCAGCATCTACTACTGCCTCTGACAATACGTACATTAAATCAGAGAAATCTACACCTCCCGTAAAGTGTCCCACGATTGGCATAATTACTTTGGTAGTAAATACCGAAATCACTTCTTTTATTGCTCCCGCAATAATTACAGCTACTGCCAATTCAATAACATTTCCGGTTAAGATAAAGGCTTTAAATTCTTTTAACATGTTTGATAGTTTTTAAGTTAATATGCATAAATATAAGTGTTCTGGAAGTATACTAATTCAAAGAGTTACCTCGCGCACACAATTGTGTCAAAATAAGGGCTGTATCCGGCCCATAGCCCTAAAGCACCATTGGACATATTAGAAGTAACATTCACTGGGGTAGCGAATGGGCTTCCTGTAGATAGTATTTGTTCTTCGGCAGTACTTATGAACGAATACACTCCTTTGTCGATGGAGCAAAACTTGACCACGACAGTATCTCCGACTTTATAAAACCCTCTCTCTGGCACTTGATCGTCAAACTTATCGGAAGCTACTGGCTTTCCATACCCAAATTCAAAGGTTGTTCCATTTACAAATTCATCATCAAAAACAGAACTCGTTGGAAGCAAAAATCTCTCGTCTTTTTGTTGTCCCTTCAAACTTCCATAACGGTAAGAATTTATTCTCTGAGCGAACCATCTATAAAAATTCTTTTCGGAAGCCGGCTCTGTCATTTGGGCATATAAAAATCCCAAAGAATCTCGATCTCCAAATACTTCAAACCAAGCAGAGTCTAAAGCAACTGGCGGCAAAATTTGGGTGGTTCCTTGGTAATTATTACCTTTCCAATCTATCGATATTGTATAGGATTTTCCTATTTCACCGGTCATAGATGGATCAATAAATCCGCAAATATCGTAACTGCCCAAAAGAGCAACAGGAATTCCCACCAACTCACTTAGTTGCTCTTGTTGGGTGGCCGAAAGTGTACTTGAACATATTTTGGTCATTTGATTAGTTACTGTGCCGTCTGAGATTGAAATGACCGCATCGGACACATAACTATTAGCCACAGACTGAATATCTGTTGGATCAAAATACCCTGATGATTTACTCAGAATTACGTAAGGAATTTCACCGAGTTCTATTACTCCTTCTACAATTAGTTTTTCTTCGGGTCGAGGCAAATCTACATCAATCTCTTTTTCGCAAGAGCCAATGAATAGCAAAAGAATAAAAACTGCTTGTATGTAAAAAATTGATTTCATAGCTACTGTTTTTTTTTTAAAAGCTAAAATTCCAAGTTACAGAAGGTAATATTGGAAACAACGAAACCTGAATTGCCGAAACATCCAAAGTACCTTGAGTAAACCCTCCAGAGCTATCAAAGTAAATAAAATATGGATTTCTACGGTTGTACAGATTAAATACCGAAAAATTCCAACTTGATGTGAATTTCTTTTTAACCTTTTTTATTTCCCCGGTCGCCACATCCTTGTATTCTTTATGTTTCTTTCCCTGGTAAGTTGCCGAAATATCTGCTCGGTGATAGGGAGCCATTCGGTAACTGTTTCTATCTGCATATTCTACGAGTAATTCTCCTTCGATAAAATACTTGGAAGCTGGCAGAGTAATTGAATTCCCTGTGGCGTACACAAAAATTGCCCCAAAAGTCCATTTTTCTCCTAGGTTGTAACTTGCAGTAATTGAAAGGTCATGACGTCTGTCAAATTTTGCAGGATACTCCCTTCCTTGGTTTAATTCGTCAAACTGCCTCATTGTTCTGGACCATGTGTACCCAACCCAACCAGTTAACTTGCCAAGCGATTTTTTTACGAATAGTTCTGCTCCGTAAGAATATCCTTTTCCAAATGTAAGTTGATTATCGATGTTGTCATTTACTCCATCACTAGGGTCCGCTCCATCTTTGAACTCCACAAGATTCCGTAAATCTTTGTAATACAACTCTACTGAAGCTTCGTAAGTGTTCTTTTTGAAATTTTTAAAATACCCTAAATTAATCTGAGAAGCTTGTTGTGGTTTCACTATATCTGTTGAGGGAATCCACAGGTCTGTTGGCAAAGAGTTTCCTCCAACAGAAACCAAATGCATGTATTGATAATTTAGAGTTGCTCCAAATTTCATCGAACTAGATTCATTCAAGGTATATCTTCCTGTGAGACGAGGCTCCGGCCTTACATACGTTTTTAATGATTGAAAATCATCATATTCTATTTCTTCCAGAACATTCCCTTCGTTGTCTTTAATATATCTTTTGAAAGGTCCAACGTGCTGAAAACTCGACAACCGTATCCCAGCGTTTATTTTTAACAACGGTGATAGTTCAATGTCATCCAAAAAGTAAATAGCGCCCTCATTGGCATAGAGTCTTACTGCTCCTCCTAGGTCAAATTCGGTATCGCCCTGCGTAGCAGTTACATTATTGGGAATGAATGTGTGGTAGGTATAATTTGCACCAAACTTAATGGTATTCTTTGGGTTTGGGTAATAACTAAAGTCTGCTTTTAGATTCCAATCCCTTATTCCTGAGTACAATCCAAAACTAAAGTCCTCTTGTCTTCCTTCAAAAGTAAAATCATAGGAGCTATAAATGGCTGTGGTATTCAGAAAGAGTTTGTCCGAAAAAATATGATTCCATCTCAAAGCTGCTGTTGCATTTCCCCAAGGAATGTTGATGGTAAATCCAGATTCTGCTTGAGAATAGGTAAATACATCTTTCCCAAAATAACCACTTAAAAATAGTTTGTCTTTGTCAGAAATCTGGTAATTTATTTTGGCATTAAAATCATAAAAATAATACCCCGAACCTTTTATTGGTGCATCCTCTTTGATAAAAGGTTGGGCTAATTCCGAAATATAGGTTCGCCTACCAGAGACGATGAAAGAGCTTTTGTTTTTTTGAACAGGTCCTTCGAGAGTCAATCTAGAGGCTATCAAACCTATTCCTCCAGCTCCATGAAAACTTCTATCATTCCCCTCTTTCATTGAAATATCCAATACCGAAGAAAGTCTTCCTCCATAGTTGGCAGGCATTCCACCCTTAATCAAATTCACATTCTTTATGGCATCTGCATTAAACACAGAAAAGAAACCAAACAAATGAGCCGCATTATACACCACTGCTTCATCGAGCATAATAAGATTTTGATCTGGTCCACCACCACGTACATAAAACCCCGTATTTCCTTCACCTGAAGACTGGACACCAGGCAATAGCTGGATAGTTTTGAGCACATCCACTTCTCCCATAAAAGCTGGTAAATTCTTTATTTGCTCCACATCTAGCTCCACGGTTCCCATCTGAGTACTTTTGGTGTTCTCATCTCCCTTTTTTGCTTCTACTTTAAATTCGTTTATTACCACATCTGAACTAGTTAGCTCTTGATTAAGCGTAACACTTTCGGTTAGCGTTCTGGTAGAACTAAAATCTTTGTATCCTACATAAGAATAGGTAACGGAATAAGTTCCGGCCGGAATCGTTAATGAATAAAACCCATACACATTCGTGGAAGCACCAATTTTTAGCTCATTCAAAAAAACTGTTGCACCGATTAATGTCTCACCTGATTGAGAGTCTTTTATGGTTCCGCTTATCGTAATATTTTGTGTACCACCCCACAAAGAAAAAAATAGAAAGACTAAAAGTGTAAGGAAGTTGCGCATTAGAATAAGTACGTTCATTAGATAGTACATAAAGGTATAAAAAAAGGAGGTAACTTGTCAAAAGAACCTCCTTACCATTTTGTTAAAATTAGTTTTATTTTGTGAACAATAATTCTCTTAATTTTGGCATCGGCCACAATGAGTCATCTATGAGGATTTCTAGCTTATTTACGTGATACGCTATCTGATCAAAATGAACTTTTACCGTATCGCAATAAGCTACCGCCTTTTTGAAGGGATCTTCAATTTTGTTGGCTTTCTTTCTCATATCCAACATCGTTTCTAAGTTCTTTTTGAGGGCAGTAAGATGAGTCGATACCTCTCCCAAGATGCTCAACTGAGTATAACAATTGGTTTTAAACTCTTTCTCACTGAAGATAGATTTCATACCCGTTACATTTTCTAGAAGTAAGTTTTGATACTTCACTGCTGCAGGAATTATGTGGTTTTGAGCCAAGTCACCTAGCATTCTTCCTTCAATTTGAATCTGCAATTGATACATTTCCAATTGAATTTCTTGGCGTGCATGATATTCAACTTCTGTAAATATTCCCATTTCTGAAAATAAATCCACATACTTTTTCTCTGATACTTTTTGTACAGCTCTTGGAGTATCTTTTAGGTTTGATAAGCCTCTCTTTGCTGCCTCTTTCACCCATTCTTCGCCATATCCATTTCCTTCAAAACGGATAATCTTAGATTCTTTTATCAATTTTTGAATCTCCTTGAGCAAGGCCATGTCCTTCTTCTCCCCTTTTTTTATTCGAGCATCTGTTGATTTCTTGAACTCTTGCAATTGCTTAGCAATAATTGTGTTAAGGGCGATCATTGGAGTAGCGCAATTGGCTGTGGATCCTACGGCTCTGAACTCAAATTTGTTACCAGTAAAGGCAAAGGGCGAAGTTCTGTTTCTATCGGTATTATCAAGCATGAGCTCAGGTATTTTACCAATATTCAACTTTAGAGCAGTTTTTTCATCAGGAGTCATGGTTCCAGACTTAACGTTCTTTTCCAAATCATCCAACATCTTGGTTAATTGCTGACCAATGAATACCGAAATAATTGCTGGAGGTGCTTCATGACCACCTAAACGATGATCGTTACTGGCTGTCGCAATGCTCGACCTCAAAATATCTGAATAATCATGAATCGCTTTTATTGTGTTTACAAAGAAGGTTAAAAATCGGATGTTTTCTTTCGGGTTCTTTCCTGGTTGTAATAAATTTACTCCAGTATTGGTAGAGAGCGACCAATTGTTATGTTTTCCTGATCCATTTAAACCAGCAAATGGTTTTTCGTGCAGTAATACCTTAAAATTGTGCTCATCAGCTACTTTTTCCATCACATCCATCAACAACAAATTGTGATCTACCGCCAAGTTGGTTTCTTCAAAAATTGGCGCACACTCAAATTGATTTGGGGCAACCTCATTGTGCCTCGTCTTTACCGGAATACCCAACCTGAGAGATTGCTTTTCGAAATCTCTCATAAATGCAGTAACTCTATCTGAAATTGTTCCAAAATAATGATCATCCAATTGCTGACCCTTGGCAGGCTTGTGACCAAACAAAGCTCTTCCCGTCATCATAATATCCGGACGAGCATTGTACAACGCTGAATCAATCAAAAAATATTCTACCATCTAAAACTTTTGTTTTAACTGATAGCAAATATTTTTTATCCAT
>JALRIS010000023.1 GCA_023255335.1 Flavobacteriales bacterium
GCTGGACACGCAAGATTGCAGTAGTTACTTAACTCAAAATGAATACGTTTGATCTCTGATACTTTAAATCCCCAACTCATTTAACCAACTCCGCAAACTCTGGAATTCGTGACTCCCAAAACCCGTGAATACCTCGTTGACCTGTAAGTTGACCATTGTAGTTCTCTGTGGTATGAAGCGGAACGGAAGCATCACCTATGTAATGTCCTATTTCAGCAGAGAGTTTAAGAATCTTTGCTACTTCTTTGTTCTTAAAAGCATAGGTCAATCTTCGTTGCATTACGTCCACGTGCCAAGGAACTATCCCATATGCCTGTAAGGTATCTTCGGTGAATAATTCTACCGCCTTTTCCCATCTTTTTGGCACAAATTCAAAAGGGGTGAGGCTATCGTGATGATAATGATCTATGTCGATATAGTGACGAGGAGCTTCGGCTTCTATCGCATATCTTCGCTTGTCAGGATCTACGGCATGCTCGGTAATATATTCGATGTGGTTTTTGTAGAAACCAAACATGCCTTTGGGTAAGGTAAAGACCGCCAAACGATTAATTTTTTGGTGTCCATAAAATCCCCAAACAGCACTCGAGTTATTCGTAACCTTTGGCTCAAAATTACTCGTAGTTCCTCCCATAATTAATCCTAGTCCGAGAAGTAAAACAAGAGAAAATAGAAGTTGGCTGAATCGTTTCATACTGTTAAAAATAGCGAAATTAAATCGATTGAGCGAGAAATGCTGTTGTGAGAGTTAAAAGAAACGAAAATAAGAGCCAAGAAAAAAGCCTTGCAAAATTTGCAAGGCTTTTTTAGTCTTAAATATGTGAATGAAGTTGATTAGTCAACTTTTACATTTACTGCGTTTAATCCTTTTGGAGACTCTTCTACATCGAAGCTTACTTTGTCTCCTTCTCTAATTTCGTCAATCAAACCATTTGCGTGAACAAATACGTCTTTGTTTCCTTCATCAGGTGTGATGAAACCAAATCCTTTTGTTTCATTGAAAAATTTTACTGTTCCGTTACTCATATTATTTTGTATATATATTTATTATGCCCAAAGGTACTCAAATAAATCACCTAATCTTGGTTTAACTCATTTATTTTTAATAAAATACGATTGGTTTGGAATCTGAAAGGCAGAAAAAAACAGATTATTTTTTTCAATGCGCTAAGGGTTATGTTGTTACCTCTGTTATTATACTTCTTTCGAATCTCTTTTATTGTCCATCTTTTTTTACACATGGAAAGAAGAATGGATGCTTTTTTTCGATTCTTAACAAGAAACGTGAAAGTTTGTGCGAATCACCTGCCTTTTATTATCTTTGGGTAACTTAAATTATCTACATGAAACACATTCTTTTTACCGCGGTTTTCTTGGTCTGTCAATCTCTTTTTTCGCAAGGTACTGGTTATCTTGGCATTTCTATGGAAACGATAGAGAATAAAGGCGTTAGGATTTCTGATGTGCTTACTAATGGAGCTGCGGGAACTTACGGTCTTTTATAAAATGACATTATTGTTTCCATAGACGGGAATGAAGTGAGAAATAATCAAGCTGTAAAACACTAAATTCAATCAAAACAGTGGGGGAGACAATTAAATTGTCGTTTTGGCGCAATGGGTTTCTTCAATCCAACGAGGTGATTTTGGGGAATAGAGCTAAAAAAGTAACGTATGAAGTATGGAGAACAAAGAAGAACAATCAAGTTCTTTGGGAGTTTGACAAATCTACTTGGATTTGTGTTGAAAACGGAATACCCAGCTGGATAAAGAAACAAGATGGACCAAAACTTCCTCTCAATGGATGATTGAGAAAGGAGCAGAAATTCCTCAAGGTTTTTTTGGAATTGACGGATAAGTTGGAGATTATTGAAGCTATTAATAAATGAAATGAAGGGAAAAAGATTTTTCCTACAATTACCGTGTATATTAAAACATATCCGGCCTGTAGGAAGCAGAAGTTTGAGAAACCACTCCAATCATCCATGCAAATCAAAGCTTTTCCAAACCCTTCTTTGGGTGAATTTCAGTTTACTTTGAGTACAAAAGAAGACAAATCATTAGGTGGAATGTGGCAAGTTATTGATATATCGGGTAAGATTGTAAAAGAGGGTAATTTGGGTCAATTTGAGAAACAAGTTACTCAATCTGTTGATTTGTCTCGACAAGATGCAGGAGTCTATTTGTTGAAAGTGGTAAGTAACAATCAACTCTTCACGGAAAGATTGGTTGTAAAGTAAACAAAAGAGAATTTACTTAGTTTCTTGGATGAAATTTTCGTATCTCTTCGTGTAGATAGCTTGTATCCAGGTGAGTGTATATTTCGGTGGTGGTAATAGAAACGTGACCGAGCATATCTTGTACCGCACGGAGGTCGGCACCAGCATTGACGAGATGAGTAGCAAACGAATGCCTAAATGTGTGAGGACTTATGGTTTTCTTGATGCCTACTTTTTCGGTAAGTTGTTTAATAATCGTGAAAATCATGACTCTTGAAAGTGCTTTTCCACTTCTATTTATGAAAACAAAATCCTCGAATCCTTTGGCAATGGTTAAGCGATTTCTGACTTGATTAAGGTAAATGTTTATTTGTTTCAATGCCGAACGACTTATTGGGACTAACCTTTCTTTATCGCCTTTTCCAACAACCTTGATAAATTCTTCGTCAAAATAGATGTTTGAAATTTTCAAATTCACCAATTCAGATACTCTCAATCCGCATCCGTACAAGGTTTCCAGTATAGCTTTGTTCCTTTCTCCGTTTGGTAAACTAAGGTCAATTCCCTCAATCAATAGCTGAATTTCCTGCACCGAGAGCGAATCAGGGAGTTTTCTTCCCAGTTTCGGACTTTCTAATAACTCTGCAGGATTTACGGAAGTTAAATTTTCGATAAGTAAGTAATTGTAAAAAGCCTTTATTCCTGAGATTACTCTTGCCTGGGAGCGCGGACTAAGTCCTAACTCTACAAGGGTAGCCAAAAAATGTTGCAAGTCATCCAAAGTAAGTTGGGAAGGGGTAGAGTGAGACTTGTTTTCTAATTCGAGGTATTGGGTAAGTTTTTCAATATCTCGGAGATAAGCCTCGATAGAATTATCGGAAAGCGACTTCTCTATTGCCAAAAAACCCTTAAAACCTTTTTTTTGTATTTCCCACATGGTATAAAAGTAATGAGTTTTTAACGATAAGTATATTTATTGTCTAGAGATAGGATTAATATTAGTCTTTTCATTTTTTCAACATACTACATCAAATAGTTTTCAAATCAACCTCTTCCTTCTTTCGTCAAATAGATGCCGTCCTTTTTGAGCCAAACTAACTTTTGTTTGTACAGTCCACCGATTGCTTTTTTAAAAGCTTTCTTACTCATTTTTAATTCCTCGTAAATTTCTTCTGGTTTGCTTTTGTCGGTTAATCCAATGTAACCTGCGTCTCCTCTAAGGATGTTTAATATTTTCTCTTGATTTTCGTCTTGGGCAACATATCCTACTTTTTGCAAAGAAACATCTATCTTGTTGTCCTCTCTTACCGTTTTGATATATCCGATTGTATGTTCTCCAATGTTTAGGTTTCTGAAGACTTCGTTTTCGTAAATTAATCCTTTGTAAAGTTTATTAATGATGCAGTTGAATCCCAAAGGAGTTCTTTCATAGATGATAATTTCTACCTCTTGACCTTCCGTAAGGTGAATGTCTTCAAATTCTAAAAATGAATCGATTTTACTAGAAGCAACCAGTCTTTCGCTTTCATAATCAAGATACATGGTAACCACGTAATGTTTGTCCTCTCTCATTTTGGTTTTTTGCTCTTTAAAAGGAACAAACAAATCTTTGGGCAATCCCCAGTCCAAGAAAGCACCGATGTTATTTACTTCGTTTACTTTTAACAAAGCAAAATCATCCAATTTTATTTTCGGAACTACTGTCGTTGCAGTAGGTCTATCTTCTGAGTCGGTAAATACAAAAACCTCTACCTCGTCACCAATGGCCCATCCTTCTTTAATGTATGCATTTGGCAGGAGTACTTCATTTTCTTCCTTGTCAATCAAATAAAAACCATTATCCGTTTCTCGTAAAATGGTTAATGTATTTAGTTCTCCGATATGTATCATTTGTCATCAATTTTTTTAGCCTCGTTCATTATTTTTTTCTGGTATCTTCCCTGAACTACATCTACTAGCACCAATACGGCAATTACAAAGTAAAAGGTAGTTTGGCTCATGGCGTGAATTTGGTTTCCAAAAAAGCTCAAATGAGCCAAATGTCCTCCTTCAGTAATCAACATAACTCCCACGATGAATAGGATAAATAATCCCAAAACCTCATACATCCTATTTTTGTTCAAAAACTCAGAAACCTTGTCGGCCAATAATAACATCAGCATACCACTTCCAATAATAGCGATAGCCATAATCACAAATGAGGTAGTAGTGTTTTCGATATGCGAAGTTAGACCTATTGCTGCTAAAATGGAATCAAAAGAGAAAACTAAATTCATAATCACAATCGAGAAAATGACAGATTGAGACGTTTTCTTTTTCCTCTCTTGTTTTACCTCCGAATTGGCGTGGGTAACTCCGGATAACATATGCCAAATTTCCTTAATCGCTGTGTACAAAATAAATCCTCCACCTGCCAATACGATAATACTATGACCTGTGAAGTGATAATCTGCGATGCCTTCAATACTCCCTGTCAAAAAAGATATAGGCGATTGAAAATATCCAATGAGTTTCACTAAAATAAATAGAAGAACAATTCGAAGCACAATAGCAATAAGAATACCAATTTTTCGAACCCTTTTTTGATCTTTTTGCTCAGCTTTTTTTGATTCAAGTGAAATGTACAACAAGTTATCAAACCCCAAAACGGCTTGTAACATGATTAACATAAAGAGAGTAAATAAATTTCCTAGTGTAAATATTTCTGTCATTGTTCTTTGATTTCAGTTGATACAAAGGTAAGCCTTAATATAGAATTACAAATTACTTGCCCCTCAATTGTAAAAAAAATAGAGGAGATACCTAACAATGAGAGTAAGATGCGATTGAACGGTTGAAGGACTAAAAATTTGATAATATGACAATATTTCTCACAATTGCTCCTATATTTAAATAAAAAAAATACCCATGAAACACTTTCTTTTTTTATTTCTTCTGCCGTTTGTGGTAGCAGGTCAAGATTATTTTCAACAAGAAGTTAATTATAAAATTGAGGTCAAACTCAACGATAAAGCTCATACATTGAGTGGTTTTGAGACTTTTGACTACATCAATCATTCTCCCAACGAATTACACTTTATTTATATTCATTTATGGCCAAATGCCTACAAAGACAATACTTCGGCAATGTCCTTGCAACAGTATAGGAATGGAAACAAAGTGATGGAAAATAATACATCTGAAGATCGAGGATTTATCGATTCTTTGGATTTCAAAATAAATGGAGAATCTGCTACTTTTCTCTACAATCTATCTCATCGAGATATCGGAAAACTTGTCCTTAACAAACCTCTTAAGCCAGGAGAAAGTATCACGGTTTCTACACCTTTTAAGGTAAAGCTTCCGAATGGCAATATTTCTCGGTTGGGTCATGTGGGTGAGTCCTATCAAATCACTCAGTGGTTCCCAAAGCCAGCAGTCTACGACAAGGACGGATGGCACGAAATGCCTTACCTTACTCAAGGAGAATTTTATTCAGAATATGGCTCGTTTGATGTGTCGATTACTTTGCCTAAAAATTACATAGTGGGAGCAACGGGGGATTTACAAACAACAAGTGAAATTGAGTTTTTGTCAAAAAAAGCGGAAGAAACAAAAAGAGAATTGGAAGATGTCACGAGCACCGCTGACAACTCATTCTCAAATAAGTTTCCGCCTTCATCAGACACGTTGAAAACACTACGTTTTAAGCAAAGCAATGTGCATGATTTTGCTTGGTTTGCAGACAAAAGATACAAAGTATTGAAAGGAGAGGTGAAATTGCCAAATTCTCAACGAACAGTAACAACTTGGGCGATGTTTACGCCAAAAAACTCTTCCTTGTGGAAAAATGCGATCGAATATTTGAACGATGGAACGTACTGGTATAGCAAATGGAATGGAGATTATCCGTATAACCAAGTAACTGCAGTAGACGGAACAATAAGTGCAGGAGGAGGTATGGAATATCCCAACGTTACGGTAATTGGAACTGCAAGTTCTGCTACCCAACTGGAGCTGGTTATCGTTCACGAAGTGGGTCACAATTGGTTTTATGGAATCTTGGGATCCAACGAAAGAGTTCATCCCTGGATGGACGAAGGAATAAATACAGCGAATGAGATTCGGTACTTCCAAACTAAGTATCCAGAGAATGAGGAGTTTTCTGCGAATTTTGGTGGTATTGCAGACAAAATACATTTGGGAGGAATTAGTCATCATTGTGGCAATCATATGACTTATGGGTTTTCTGCAAACAATGGAAAAGATCAACCCATTGAGCTCCACAGTAACGAATACACATCGCTGAATTACGGTGCAATTGTTTATGCCAAAACGGGTTTGGTTTTTACTTATCTGAGAGATTATCTGGGAGATGAGGTTTACGACAAAGGAATGAAAGCTTATTTTGAAAAGTGGAAATTTAAACATCCGCAGCCCAAAGACATGCAAGAGGCCATGGAAAAAGCCTCGGGAAAGGAGTTGAATTGGCTGTTTGATGATGTATTGAACACCACGGGAAAAATTGATTTCAAACTAAGAAAAGTAAGAGCAAACGACAAGGGAGAAACTAGGGTTGAGATAATAAATGTGGGAGATATTCGCTCACCTGTTAGGGTTGATGCCTTTTCGGAGGGCAAGAAAATAGAGTCGGTTTGGACAGAATCTACGCCTAATTTTGAAGTGATGGATGCGGTATTTAACTCCCAAAATATTGATGAAGTTCGAATAGATTCCGATGAAAACATGCCGGATGTAAATAGAATGAACAATAGCTGGAAAAAATCGCGGATGTTCAATAAAATAGAACCGATAAACTTTGAGTTTATGGCGGGAGATAACGAATCAGACAAGAATACGGTTTGGTGGACGCCAATTATTGGGGCAAATGCCTACGATAATTTTATGGCAGGGATGGTTTTTCACAATATTTCTGTGCCGAAGAATAAGCTAGAGTTTTACCTAGCTCCTATGTATTCTTTTGACAATAACCGCCTCGCAGGAATGGGAGATGTTCATCTCAATTTTGCACCAGCAAGAGTAGTAAACAAAATAGAAGTAGGAGTGAAGGCACAAACTTTTGGTGAAGAGAAAGAGAATAAATTCCTTGAGGGATCGAGCTTAACCTTACCCAATTCTTTTTATCGAACTTTTTACAGAGTCATAAAGCCATACGTAAATTTTGAGTTCTGGAACAAATCTAGGTTTCCTCGTTTGAGACAACAAATAAGGGCTGAATTGATCTCTGTAAATAATCATACATCCTACAGCAATGTGTATGATTGGCTTGGAGGTGGATTTCTTGACTACAACTTACAGTATAAAAAAAGAAAGGTTTCATTGGAGATTGAAGCAAGATTAGATGTGAAAGGAACCGAATTTTTGATACCCGAAAATTCTAATTTTTACCTTACAGTTACCAACAATATTGCCTACAAAGTGAAAAAAGAAAAGAACATTGAAGTGAGGCTTTTTGTTGGTCAGAATATTTTTGAGCGCACCAGCTTATTGAGTCCACAGAGTGATCCCAATTATGGGTTTGCTTTAGGAGGGCAGAATGGAACACAGGATTATTTTTATGAACAACTTATGATGGGAAGAAATGAAATTCAGGGACTGTGGGCACAGCAACGAGTGGAAAATCATGGTGCTTTCAAAACAGTGAGTGACTTTGGACTTTCTTCTAGCTTTATGGCTTCGGCCAATGTATATATGGAGTTACCTTGGGGACCGATAGGCATTTTTGGTGATTATGGTGTGTTTCACAACGGATCAAAACTTATTACTGCAGCCAATGCTGGCTTGGGAATTAGGTTACTCAATGGAAATGTTTCAGCGTATTTTCCTTTCTTTCAAACCAACAACATCCAAGAATCATTGAACGACAAAAAATACATTCATACGGTTAGATTTACTTTTAATCTCTCCAATCTATCCTACCAAAGGATACTGCGAGGACTTTAAATCGTGTAGCCCTCTAGATTGTTTCCTTTTAGAAAATCTTCGACTTTCATCCTTCTTTTACCCGCTGGTTGAAACTCTATAATGGCAATTTTTCCATTGGGAGTTGCTACATGTAAGTACGTTTTTTGATCGGATAAAAGGGCTGGTGTGTGTGCCTCAGTATCTAGAATTTGTATGTGGTACAACTTGGCAGAGAGTCGAGTGTCACCGTTTACAAACTCCGTCCAAGCGCAAGGATAGGGCGACAAACCTCGTACAAAGTTATAGATATCCTTCATTGGTTTTGACCAATCAATTTTACAATCTTGTTTAAAAATTTTGTGAGCAGGTTTTAATTCTTGTTCACTCTCAAAAAGTAAGTCTTGAGACGTTTGGGAATACTCATTGTTTTCAATCGCTTTTACAGTTCTAACCACCAATTTTCCACCAACTTCCATGAGTTTATCGTGCAAGGTTCCAGCGGTGTCATCCTCTTCAATCGCCACTTTTTCTTGGAAAAGAATCTTACCCGTATCAATTTTTTTTTCGATAAAAAACGTGGTGACACCACTCTCTTTTTCTCCATTTATGATTGCCCAATTAATTGGGGCTGCTCCTCTGTATTGGGGGAGAAGCGAACCGTGTAAATTAATTGTCCCATACTCAGGCATATTCCAAACCACCTCAGGCAACATGCGAAAAGCAACCACAACTTGTAAATTGGCATTCAAAGATTTTAATTCAGCCAAAAACTCAGGGTTTTTCAATTTCTCTGGCTGAAGTACTTTGAGTTGCTGAGAAACAGCATATTTTTTTACCGCTGATTCCTGAAGTTTTTGACCCCTACCAGCTGGACGATCAGGGGCGGTGATTACCCCTACAATTTCACTACCACTTTCAACAAGAGATTTTAACGATTCTACCGCAAAATCTGGTGTACCCATAAATATTATTCGAAGTTTTCTTGCCATTCTAAGTGAAGTTTTGAGATTTTTTGTGTTTTTAAACCAAGGATAAAATACTATCTTCGTTCGGTCGTTACACAAAAGTAATTCTTTGAATCGAATGCAAAAACCAAATGTATTATTTATTTCGAGTTGGTATCCTAGTATGGAACACGAAACGTTAGGTAATTTCGTTCAGCGACATGCTGAAGCGATTAATCCTTTTGTTAATTTATGGGTGCTTGCCGTTACTTCTTCGTCTGAGTTGGAAGAGGAGTTTCAGCTAGAATATTCTACCATAAATGGAGTGAATACCCTACATGTTTATTACCAAAAAGTGAACTCAACTATTCCTATTCTGAGTTCGGCAAAGAAACTAAGTAGATACCGAGAGGCATACAATGTAGGTAAGAAATTTTTGACAGAAGAAAAAGGGATGACTTCTATTGATGTAATTCATTGTAATGTGACATTCCCAGCAGGAATTTACGCTTTAGATTGTAAGAAAAAACATAAAATTCCTTATCTCTTGACCGAGCATTGGACTTTGTTTCTTCCTTACAAAAATGAATTCAAAAAGTTGAATCCTTTGGTAAAACGTAAAATGAAAGAAATAGTAGCGAATGCCTCGAGAGTAGTCCCCGTTTCTGAGCATTTATCCAAGTCTATGCAAGAAAAAGGAATGAAAGGAAGCTACACAGTAATTCCAAATGTAGCCGATACACAACTATTTTCGTTGCGAACAAAACGACCGACTGAGATAAAACAAATCCTGCATGTATCTACGTTGGTAGATGACCACAAAAACATTTCAGGGATTTATAGAACTCTCCGAATAATAGCCGAAACAAGACAAGATTTCCACTTAGTTATTGTTACGGATGGAGACATTGAAAAAGCAAAATTTCTTCAAAAGTCGGTAGGACTACAGGATCGATATGTTACCTACCACGGTACAAAAACACCTCAAGAAATAGCCCACTTTTATCAATCCTCCGATTTTTTTGTCTTGTTCAGTAATTACGAAAACTTACCAGTGGTTATGGTAGAAAGCCTTTGTTGTGGATTGCCCTTCATTTCTTCCAATGTAGGGGGTATTTCAGAATTTATCAACGAATCCAATGGTTGTTTGGTGGAGCCAAAAGATGAAGAGTCCTTGTGGGAAAAAATTAATTTTATGCTCGATAATCTAGAAAATTTTGATTCCAAGACAATCAGAGAAAGCGCTGTCAGTCAGTTTGATAATTCGGTTGTGGGTTCTCGCTACTCAGAAATTTACAAAGAAATACTAAGTTGATAAAAACGATTTCAAATACCACCTTTACTCTAGGAATTATTAGTCTAATAAATTTTTCGTTGGTAGCCATGGTTTCCAACAAACTTGGAGAAAATGGAGTGGCCGTAATGGGACTAATTGTCTTAGGAATAAGTTTTATTGTAATGATAAGTAATTTAGTCGGTGGAAGTGCTCTCGTTTATTTATCCTCCCGAAAACCTTTGGTTTCCTTGTTGTGGGTTTCGTACGTTTGGTCGGTGTTTTCAGCTTTATTTATGGGGTTTGTTTTGTGGTATTTTCAATTAGTTCCAGCCCATTTTGTAGCCTGGACAATAGGAATAGGTTTTCTAGAATGCTTGTTTTCTATTCATAATCAGGTTTTTATAGGGCAAGAAAATTGGAAAATTCACAACTTACTTAAACTCGTTCAAAAAATTGTTCAGTTAGTCGTTTTTTTATTGCTTGGAATCACCCTGCACCATTTTGTTTTGGCCCTCGTGGCGTCTTATCTTGTTTCCTTGTTGTGGTCGTTCTTTGCTCTTAAAGATAGTATTCGGTTTGAAGGAAATATTCAGTTTGTATCAGTTTTCAAAACTTCTTTTGTGTATGGATTTCAAATTCAACTCTCGAATATTGTTCAATTACTGAATTACCGTTTGATTTATTTCATTATCGAAAAATCAATGGGTGGTGTATTAGGGATTTATATTGTGGCAGTTCAATTGGCTGAAAGTCTTTGGATTCCTTCAAAAGCTCTCGCAATCATTCAATATGGTAAAATATCCAACGAGATAGAATCAAGAAAAAAATCGGAGCTCACGGTGAGCTTTATTCACTTATCATTTCTCTTAACCACGCTCGCCCTCATTGTTTTGTGGATGATTCCAAATGAATGGGTTTTGGGCTTGTTTGGAAAGGACATTAGCGGAACAAAACCAATTATTTATGCATTGTCGCTTGGGGTAATGTCTGTGGCATTGTCCCAATCTTTTTCTCACTATTTATCCGGTGTGGGACGCTATAAGCAGCTGTTAATTGCTGCTTTGATTGGTCTAATTCCAATATTGTTTTTTGGAAAATATGCGGTCACTACATACGGACTTGTGGGAGCAGGTATGATTACTTCAGTAAGTTATGCATTCTCCTGTGGTTATTTAGGAGTAGTTTTTTATCGCTTATCGGGATTATCGCTGAAAGAAATTTTAGTACTAAAAACAGGTTTTCTTGAGACATTCAAGTTATTGAAATAGTTGATTTTCTTCAGTTTTTTGATAAAACTCGGTTTAATAACTGACTTTCATCACATTTTTATGAAAATAACGGGGGTACATTTATAAAAAAATTAGACAAACCCCCTATGCGAAAACTGTTAGTCCCCACTGATTTTTCTGAATGTGCCGAAAACGCATTAGACTATGCCTTGTTTCTGGCTCAGAAAACGAATGCTGAAATTAAGCTCTTGAGTGCTTATCACATTCCCTCTTCGGGTTCAGCGACAATCGTGGTGAATATTCAAGAGGACATGAGAAAAGAGACCGAGGAGGAGCTGACTACATTGATTAATAAAAAGAAAATAGCTTACCCAAAGGTTAAAATAGTAGCCGAAACGGATTTTAATGTACCAGTAAATTCAATTTTGCGTCATACAGAGAATTTTGAGTACGACATGGTCGTGATTGGAACCACGGGAGCTTCTGGAATCAAAGAGATATTCTTGGGAAGCACTACTTCCAATATTGTAGACAAAGTCAAAATTCCAATATTGGCTGTTCCTCATAATTCCGATTTCAAGTCTATCAATTCTGTTCTTATGGCTTGTAGCCTTGAGAGTATTAAATCGGTAGATTCGATGAATTTTTTGAAGCTATTTGCCACTACCTTGAATTTGGAAGTAAAGTTTTTTAACGTGTACAAAGATGATGATGAAGAACTGGAATCGAGGTTGGCAAAAAAGAAAGAAAGCTTAAAAATTATTTTTGATTCTTTTAAGTACGACATTGAACTCATTCAATCCAATGACATTGAAAATGCTGTATTGGAGGCTGTGGGGAAAAATCAACTTTTGTCGGTCGTTACTCGAGAGAGAAAATTCTTCGATAAAATGTTTCACCCTAGCATGAGCAAAAAGTTGGCAAAGCATTCTAAAAGCCCACTATTAATTTTACATGAATAAATTAATTAATGAAAATGTTCTGTAATTCTTTCACCCAAAAACTGTGCGATTTTTACATTGGATTGTTGCGTCCATCCGGCAACATGAGGAGAGAGCAATACATTATGAGTTTTCGCCAAATAGTCAAAAGAATCCGTTTTGTTTTCTTCAAACATAGACTCAAAGCTAGTTTTTTCGTATTCCAACACATCCAAACAAGCACCAAGAACTTTCTTTGATTTCAATCCTTTTATTAAGTCATCTAGCACAACAGATTGACCTCGAGCCGTGTTAATTAAATAAAATGGTTTCGACATCGAGTTGATGAATGCTTCGTTTACGTATCCTTTTGTTTCCTCTGTCAAGGGAGTGTGGAGGGAGACAATATCGGCAGTTTCTTTTAGTTCCTCAAGACTTACTTGTTTGCAAAACTCATCGCTATACTCATCGAGATATTTGTCATAGGCGATACAATTCACACCAAATCCCGAAAAACGCTGAGCCATCGCTTTTCCCATTACTCCATATCCAATAAGTCCCACAGTTTTTCCCATCACTTCTTCTCCCCAATTGGATTTTCTATTCCATTGTCCGTTTTTCACCTCCCAATTTGCGCTATTCAGTTTGTTGAAGAGCATGAGCAGCATTCCGATTCCGTGTTCTGCCACTGAATCCCGATTTCCTTCTGGTGATCTAAACACATGAATTCCTTTTTTTTCTGCAAACTCCACAGCTATATTTTCAAGTCCAGCTCCCGGTCTTCCTATAAATTTGAGATTTTTTGCGTGGGTAATGAACTGTTCGTCAAGAACCATTCTACTTCTCACAATTAGTCCATCAAACCGCGGCAATTTACTCTCGATTTGCTCCTTAGAAGAAGTCGTATCGATTTCAATGGTCCATCCTTTTTTTTCAAAAATAGAGTAGAGGATTGGATGTGTTTCATCAAGAAAAAGTATTTTCATTTTACGGCATTTAGCAGATTAAACCATCTTTCATTACCAGTTTTCGGTCACTCATTTCCGATAATAGTGTGTTGTGTGTAACGATCACAAAGGTTTGATTGAATTTGTCTCGAAGTTCAAAAAATAAATTGTGAAGTTCTTCTGCATTTTTAGAGTCAAGGTTTCCGCTGGGTTCATCCGCCAAAACAACGGAAGGATTATTGATGAGAGCTCGTGCAACAGATACTCGCTGCTGTTCTCCACCAGAAAGCTGAGAAGGTTTGTGAGTCATTCTATCTGCCAATCCCAACATTTTTAGTAGTTCTTGGGCTCTTTCGTCTACCTCTTTTTTGGGGTGGTTTCCTATGTATCCCGGAATACACACGTTTTCATGAGCTGTAAATTCGGGAAGTAAATGATGAAATTGAAAAACAAACCCGATATTTTTATTTCGGAACTTGGCAAGCTCTTTCTTTTTCATTTTTAATACATCCTTTCCAAGAAAACTAATTTCACCCCCATCCGGAAAATCAAGGGTTCCGATAAGATGAAGCAAGGTGGATTTTCCCGCGCCTGAGGCACCGGTAATGGCCACTACTTCTCCTTGTTTTATTTCTAAATCTACTCCTTTTAACACGGGTAAATTTTGATACGATTTGGTGAGTTGCGATACTTTTATCATGGCATAGTGTTCTTAGCCAATAAATTTAGGGATAAATATGATGCATCCAATAGCGAAAGTAAAAATTGACGCAATTAATACTGCGCCTGCGGCCATGTCTTTGGTCGATTTTATCAAGGAATCTTGTTCCTTGGTTACTTTGTCTGACAAGCGTTCTAATGCTGAGTTTACAAGTTCCAACGAAATTACCAAACCCATACAAAGTAAAAGAATACACCATTCTATTGCCGAGATACCGACATATGCACCCAAGAAAACCACCAAGGTAGCCGCGGCAAAATGAATCTTGAGGTGTAATTCTTGATGAAGCCCTTGCTTTATTCCTTGTAGAGCCGCAGCAAAAGATTGACTGTGTTTTCTTCGTTTATTCATGGATCTAGGCTAGAGGATTTGTGTTAGTTTCCGCCAGACTTTTTTGCTTGATATCCCATGTTTTTCAATAGTTCAAGTACTTTTTCTCTAACTTCTCCTTGTATAATAATTTCTCCTTGCTTGGTACTACCACCCACACCACATTTTGATTTCAGCTCTTTCCCTAATTCCTTCAGGTCTTCTTCGGTTCCAACAAATCCTGTCACAAGGGTTACGGCTTTTCCTTTTCTCTGTTTTCGATCAATCCAAACTTTTAACTCTTGTTCTTCTGGCAATAAGGTTTCTTCCTCCTCAAATTCTTCTTCTTGAGAGTATCCTGGGTTGGTGGAATACACAATGTACTTGTCTTTTTTCTTTTTTGCCATTACTTTATTTTTTCAATGATTTCGTAATTGCTTGTCTCAAAATTCACTTCTATCCAATTCTTCATCTTTTTTGTCCTGTTCTCATTCATAACAGAATCTTTCCAGTTAACCACAATCAATATCGTAGTATCTCTATTACCATCCATATCGACTCTATACGCCTTAGAGGCCGCAAAACTTTCTAAAGGTTTGAATTCAGTGATCAACTTAAGTTTTTTATTCACGGAGGACAAATCAAAATTAAAGTCAGTTTTTTTGCTGTAGTCATCTTTGAGTTTGATAATTTCTTTGTCACGATCTATTATTTTTTGCTCCCAATCTTTCACCAAAAGTCTGTAGTCGTCCATGGTAAAAGTATTGTTTTCAATTTCATCATTTTGAATCACTACAAAACTGGTTTCTTTCAATCCGTATTCTCCGTCATTCAGTATTCCTTGTAATTCGTCAATTCTAGATGCAGAAATAGTATTGCTTCCTACCAATACCACAGAAACGGTCCGGGCATCATAATCATAGTCAGTATCTAGAATTTTTATTTTAGGGATTGTGCTTACCCTTTCTTTTACAAACAAAGCTGCCGTATTCGTAAAGACAGACTTATTGAACACTTCCATGAATTTCATTCCACT
>JALRIS010000005.1 GCA_023255335.1 Flavobacteriales bacterium
GTGGTCCCAGTACTTTCTCATTTTCCTTGTGACAAGCAGTACACTTTTCTTGAAACAAAGCTTTTCCTTGCTCTGCCAATTGGGCATTAACAGTTTCACTTAGTTCGTAAGAATCGATGGGACCGATTCCAGTATTTTCTAGCTCAAGTTCTTTGGCTTTGTTCTCGCTTTCTTGAGAGTCTAATTCCATTTGTTCGTGAAAACTGAGTTGTTTTGGCTCATCCTCTCCGCAACTTGCGGCAAAAATAAGTAGAGCACTTAACGAGGTTATTCCTATTTTTTTCATGTGAAATTGTCTTTGGTTTATACTTCTAATTTCTTCAAGTATCAGTCAATAATTTCTGAGAAAAATCATAGAAAAACAAGAGAATTTAAGGACCCTAAAAACAACGTAAAAACTCCAATCGTAAGTCAGTCATCCGTTACTTCAACACAATCAATTCCACTCTGCGATTACGAGCATCCATAAGATTTCCGTATTTGGGCTGCGTGTTGTTGTATCCTTTGTAAGTCAACATCCTACGTGGTACTCCACGATCTATAAAATAGGTGTATACCACAAAGGCTCGATCAATGGACAGTTCCATTTGATTGCCACAACAAATATGGCCAGCAATTTCTATTTTTAACTCTGGATTTGCCTTTAGCACCGGAATTACTTTGTTCAAAATAGTTGTAGCTCCTGGCAAAAACTCTGCTGTTCCTCCATAAAACTGAACAGCTGGTAAGTCAATCACTTTTCCCTCCACAAGCTCATCCATATTCACCTCAGGGCTCTCTTTCTTCTTGCGGATTGATTTACTTTTCTTTTTCGAATAGTAAGCTTTCACTCTTACTCGTCTATTTTTGTATTTGGTTGATTCTAAGTTTTCAAAAACAGGATCTTCTTCTCCTTTTGGCAGTAGGATAAGAAGGGAATCGGGAACAAATTCCGAATAATATTTCTGGACTGTTTTTATTCTTTTTTCGGACAAACTCAGGTTAGATTGCGCACTTCCATCCGAATCGGTGTATCCAATAATTTCTATTTTCGTTAACTCAAACTTAGAAAGAATCTTCACCAAAACAAGGGCCTTTTTTGTTTCAACACTATCTAATTCGGCACTACCTGAGGCAAAATAAAAATCTCGAGTAAATTTCTTTGGAGCCGATTGTGCCCAAACATTTATGCCAATAAAAAGAAAAAATACAACACTAACAATCTGATTCATCTTGTAGAAACTAAAATTAGTACAACTTATTTTCCTTACCCTAGTTTTTGTTTTAATTCTTGATACGCCTCAGAAATTGCTTGAAACTGCTTTTTGGCCATAGCCTTGTTTACGCCATTCATTACTTTGTCTGGATGGTAAATCTTAGCTAAGTTTCGATAGGCTTTTTTTACCTCTTCAAAAGAGGAATTCTTTGAGATACCTAACACTTCATAATAGCGAGAAAAGGACGCGGAAGAAGAAGGTGTTATCGATTTTGTTCGTTCTTGACGAGTATGTCGCTTGCTTTCCCAAATAAAATTTCTTCGAGCCAAGACGGAATGTAATACTGAAGAATGCACTCGTAGTTTCGATGCAATTTCTTTAATTAAAGCTTCCTCCTTGATAGATAAATACTGATCGGATACAGCAATTTTAACTACAATATCGAGCAATACAGTGGCATTGCTTGCCTCAAAAACTTGATTGAGTTTTGCACAAGCTTTACTCGTTGATAACTCTTTGTTGTCTTTCATTTTGTGAAAATAGTTGTAAGCACGCTTTGCGCGAAAATATCCAAATTGCCCTTTGAGCGCTTGAATAATTACCCGCTGATCTTTTTGGGTAATTTTGCTGTCAGCTCTCGCAATAAGTACTATCAATTCTACAATAGGTTTCAACCAGTAGGAGGAAGAACTCAGAGTAAAAAAGGTGATAATGGCTGAAATAATCCCAGCGGCAAATAGGGCTGCGACCACAGCAGCCACAAGCGATCTCTCCGGAGGCAGATTGGGACCGTTCATCCTGTATTTTATTTGGTAAAACACAACAACACACAATACAAATGACAAGAGATAATTGAGTGTGGTTTTCTTTTTCAGGAACTCAACAAAAGGATAATTTTGGCGGTTTGACGACATAACAAACGAAAGTACGAATAAAGTAGAATAGGAAAAAATAAGCAGAACCACTTCCTATCTCGTTTTTTATAAAAATGCTCTTTACATTTACTGAACAAAACCGTACATTTGAAACGGAAAAAAACAAACTATGAATTTCGAATTATCAGAAGAACAATTGGCAGTGCAACAAGCTGCAAGAGATTTTGCTCAAAACTCTTGTCTACCAGGAGTAATTGAGAGAGACAGAGAACAAAGATTCCCTGCTGAACAAATAAAGGAATTGGGGGAACTTGGTTTCATGGGAATGATGACTAGTCCCGAATACGGAGGAAGTGGCATGGACACCATTTCGTATGCCATCGCGATGGAAGAAATATCGAAAGTAGACGCAAGTACTTCGGTAGTGGTATCGGTGAACAACTCACTGGTGTGCTACGGACTAGAGCAGTATGGAACCGAAGAACAAAAGAAAAAATACTTGGAACCTCTTGCAAAAGGAGAAAAAATAGGAGCGTTTTGTTTGTCGGAGCCAGAGGCTGGTTCGGATGCTACCTCGCAACGAACGACTGCCATTGATATGGGTGACCACTACCTATTGAACGGGACCAAAAACTGGATTACCAACGGTAATTCTGCTTCTA
>JALRIS010000063.1 GCA_023255335.1 Flavobacteriales bacterium
AAAGTAAAACAATCTGGATATAGTAGTTTAACCAAAGAGGAAAAAGAGTTGTTTTTTTCTCAAACAAAAAAGTAACATGAATTTTTTTAAAGTTTTATTGAGTTTTTTTGGATTTGGTAAGAAACCCAAAATAAACTCACAGCAGGCGATACCTCGTGATGATTATGAATACAACGAGCTGAAAAGGAAAAAAGAAAATCATTTGGATGCTATTCTCGAAAAAATAGCCGAAAAGGGAATAGAGAGCCTCACCAGAAGAGAAAAAGAGTTTTTGGACTCCCAATCAAACTAGAAGAATATGACAATAAGTTTTTATAAATATCAAGGGACTGGCAATGATTTTGTGATGATTGACAACCGAAATTTAGCGCTTGACAAAACTGATATTTCCTTGGCAAAAAAGCTCTGCGACAGGAAATTTGGAATAGGTGCTGACGGACTAATTTTGATAGAAAACCATCCAGAATTAGACTTCGAAATGGTCTATTTCAATGCCGATGGTACACAGAGTTTTTGTGGTAACGGAAGCCGATGCGCAGTAGCTTTTGCACATAAATTGGGGATTATTGGCAAGTCTACTTCTTTTATGGCGATAGATGGTATTCATCAAGCGATTATTCAAGGCGAAAAAGTAGAGCTAAAAATGGGAGATGTTTCCTCAATTGAGAAATCGGAAACATTCTTTTTTATTCACACGGGGTCGCCACACTACATTGAATATCGCACAAATGTGAGTGAGATAGATCTAATTTCGGAAGCCCAACAGATTCGCTACAACGACCGATTTGAGAAGGAAGGAACAAATGTAAATTATGTCCAGAAATTAGCCGATAATTCGCTAAAAATGAGAACGTACGAAAGGGGAGTAGAGGACGAAACATTGTCTTGTGGCACAGGAGCCACAGCAGTTGCCTTGAGTGGATTTTTGGAGCATCAATTAGCTTCACCTATAAAAATACAAGTGCCAGGTGGTGAGTTGGAAATAAAGTTTAAACATCTCCATAACCAGCAATTTACCGACATATGGTTGATTGGCCCGGCAAAAGAAGTTTTTTCCGGGGAAATTTCAAGTTAGTTTTCTAAATCAGAAATAGCCTCTTGCATCTCTTCTTCTGTAATACCACCCGAAAGAAGGAACTTCATTACTTCACTCGATTTAGCATTAATCGGAGTGATGTTTTCTCTCGGAACAATTACAATTTTGCTCATGTAACTGAACGTGAACGGAAGTGCTACGGCAATTTTTGTGTCGTCTATTCCCAAAAATTTCAACTCTTCTTTTGCAATAAACCCAATTCTTTCCATGTCATGATTTTTACTCAATTTCACAAGCACGGGCCGGTCAAATGTTTTTTTCTTTCCCACCAAGGCAGAAGATACATCTTCGAGGGTAGAATAAATGCTCTTGAGTACAGGAACTTTATTCAGAGCTTTATTAAAATACTGTTTGGCCACATCATCGATTCGAGAAACGGTGGTGAACCAGCCAAATATAATGAGGAATACAACAATAATTAGGATTCCTAAACCAGGAATAAAACGATATTCATCGGGGATAATTCCATCTATCCAGACAAAAGCCGTGTACAGGACGTAACCAAATACCACAAGTGGCAGAAGATAGAGTAGCCCAGCAATAAAATACTTAAATAATCGATTGTTTTTCATGATTTCGGTTCTGGTTTGTTCGCCTCAAATGTAAGTTAATTTTTCAAATCTCAACAGCAAAAATAGCGAGGTTTTATAGCTGATTTTTTAGTTCCTCTTTTTGCTTTTTTGTCAATTTGCTCACTACTAATTCATACGAATGATTGATAAGATGACGAAGAGTTTTATCGCTTACATCACTCGAGGTGCTTACCGTATTCCAATGTTTTTTACTCATGTGATAACCGGCTATCACTCCCTCATATTTTTCTCTTAATTCGAGGGCATATTCTGGATCACATTTTAGATTGATACCAAAAAACTCATCCACATCCGTAAGTGCAAATATTTTACCCATTACTTTAAAAACGAGTGTTTTATGATCAAAAGGAAACCCTTCGCTTACCCCTGTTTTTGAAAGACAAAACTCTCTGTATTCCTCAATGTTCATTGTTTGGATAATTTGTACAACACTGGTTTGCTGGGACTTGCGTCATTTTCAAATGGCGCTATTTGCAAATTAAGAAGATAAAGTCCATCTTTAATGGAATCGGGAACGAAAATAAACTCAGTAATGGTGTGAGTGTATTGGATGTTCTCTGGGTAATTCCAAAAGGCTTTATGACTTAGTAGTTCACCGTTGTCTACTTCTTTGTCAACTGAAGGTAAGTCGATTAAAAGATGTTTTATTCCCGATTCTCTCAAAAACGCAGCGCCCTCATGACACAGGTATGGCGGGTTTGTGTTCGAATATTGAAAGGTTAATTTTTTACGAGAGTTTGGTAACGTGCGAAGCACTAATGCTTCGGTGGGTTGGTCACCCAGGGCTTCTTGTAATTGACGTTTGGTGATAATCAAGTCACCTTCTTTTCTAGTTCCAGTGTTGGTA
>JALRIS010000077.1 GCA_023255335.1 Flavobacteriales bacterium
AGGTGATAAATACCGGAAGAGACAAGGTAAAGAGCAACAAAGGAATTTGGCTTATCACTTTGGAACCTAAATAAAGATGAAACCCAATTTTTTTAATTTGGTACATCAAAATTGCACCTAGCAAACTGAGTAGGCTTCCTAGTATATTGATGGTAAGAATGACTGGAGCATTTTCAATGTTTTCGGCATTGAATACTTCCATGGCAGGGATAACCTGGCTCATAGTTCCTGTTTCGTCCTCCGCAGCCATCGTGTACATCTGTTCTATTCCTAGTTCGTTGGCCTCTAGTTGAGCTTGCTCGTCATAGGTGAGTCCGCTGTACAAAGAAGACAGAAAGAATATTCCACTCACAACAAATGTAATGATGCATAAAACGGTAAGAAAAGTAGGTCTTTCTTTTTCTATTAATAGTGAATCTTGGTCTAAAAAATGTTGATTGTCCATGAAATTTATTTCTAAGAGTATGAAAAAACAAGGAGAAACTTGTGGATACCTCCTCGTGTGTGGGCTCTATCACAAATATAGAAAATATACTGGATTTTTAACTCACAATTAGCTTCCCAAAATTCAAGGTAAATTAGGAGTTGATAGCTACTAATAATTCAAAAAACTCCTCTTTTTTGGCTGCAGACAAAGGAATGGAGGCATTGTCTTTCATGATGATGTATCCTCCATCTTTTTTTTCGTATCGATCTACAAAATTGAGATTGATCAGGTGGGAACGATGCGAACGATAGAACGACAGTCCGGTTAGCATTTCTTCGAAATCTTTTAATTTTCTGGATATCATGATTTTTCTATCTTGAAAATAGACCAGCGTATAGCTTCCATCAGATTCGCACCGAGTGATTTCATCACTGTTCACCACATGCACGGTTTCTTGTGTATTGAGCACAAGTTTTTTTGAGGTTCTGTTCCCTGTTAAGTTTTCGATCAGGCTTTTTATTTTAAGCTGTTGCTCGTTTGCCGAGAACTGCGATTTTGCTTTTTCTATGGAGGAATAAAACACCTCTGGATCAATGGGTTTTACAACATAATCTAACGCGCTGTATTTAAAAGCCTTGATTGCAAACTCTTCGTGAGAGGTGACAAATATTACTTTGTAATCGTGGTAAGAAAGTCCTTCCAATATTTCGAAACCATTGCCATCGGGCAATTGTATATCCAATAAAATAAGGTCTGGCTTTTTTGAATTGATTAATGAAATTCCTTTTTCCACGTTTTCGGCCTCACCTACTACTTCAATATTTTCTACATTGCTCAGCAATTGAATGATGAATTCTCTGATGCTATTTCGGTCGTCTACAATTACAGTTTTCATAATCTGGGGCGGTTTAGTATACATTATTTAACGGAAGATATAATTCGACTCTTGTTCCTTGTACCTCACCATTTTTAACGATATCGGTGGTGTGCGAGCGTATATTTCCTTTTAATTCTGTGTTCATTTTTTCAATCCTTTCGTTGGTTATATTGGTCGAAAAGGATAGATGACTCGATCTTCTTTTTTCGTAAATTTTTGATACTTTTTCTCTACCTAATCCGTCATCCTCAATGGTTACTCGTAAAAATTCGTTTTTCTTTTCAAAACTCACACGAACAATTCCCGGTTCATTTTTTAGCTCCACTCCGTGAACAATGGCATTTTCTACAAAAGGCTGTATCAGCATAGGAGGTATTCGATATTCTTCGGGGCTGAGCTCGTCAGCTACAGCTATCTCGTAAGTTAATTTTTCTTCAAGCAGTAGTTTTTGTAAATCGAGGTAATTCGTCAAGCTCAAGATTTCCTTTTCCAGCAACACTTCTTTTTCTCTAGAACTTTCCAATATAAATCGCATCAGTTTGGCAAACTTTGAAAGATAAGTGACAGACTTTTCTTTGTCCTGTTTGTAAATATTTCCTTGTATGGCAGCCAGGGAATTAGCGATAAAGTGCGGATTCATCTGGGTACGCAAGAGTTTTTGCTCTAAGTGCATACTGGCCTGTTCTAATTTTAGTTTTTCTCTTTCAGATTTTAATTTATTTTGACGGTAAAATAAGAAAGAAATAAGCGCAACCAACAGTAGAAGAAGGGATATGCCAATCAAGAACCAAGTTAAGTAGCGGCTTTCTTTCAAAATTAAGTCATTTATTTCAGCCTCTTTTTCAAGAGTTTCCAACCTGTTTTTTGCTTCTATTTCAGACAAAACACTTTCCATTAATTTATCCCGCTGAAGCCGACCCAAACTATCCTGAAT
>JALRIS010000095.1 GCA_023255335.1 Flavobacteriales bacterium
AATAAATGGTTGTCCCATTTTGATGAAGCGACTATGATTCAAGATCACGCTTTAAATCTTACAAATTGCTTGAAAGGAAAGTTCGATTTCCCTGCACTGGAAGACATGGGGTTTGTAGAAAGCTCTATCAAAGTTAGACCAATTGATTTAACTCAACTCGAGAATTACGAAGAAACTCGAAATTTCCCTGCAACAGACGGCACGAGCTATTTGGGACCTCACCTCAGGTTTGGCACTGTAAGCGTCCGAAGTATCATAAGAAAATTAGAAAAAAGGGACGAAGTATTTTTAAGTGAACTCATATGGCGAGAATTTTTCATGCAAATTCTTTACCATTTTCCTCATGTGGTAAGCAATAATTTTAGAGACAAATATGATGGAATAAAATGGAGAAACAACAAAGAAGAGTTTGATAAATGGTGTCAAGGAAAAACGGGATATCCTCTCGTAGATGCTGGGATGCGCCAACTAAACAAAACGGGCTACATGCACAATAGAGTGAGAATGGTTACAGCTAGTTTCTTATGCAAACACCTTCTTATTGATTGGAGATGGGGAGAGGCTTATTTTGCACAAAAGCTATTGGATTACGAACTAGCTTCCAACAATGGGAACTGGCAATGGTCTGCAGGAACTGGCTGCGATGCAAGTCCTTATTTTAGGGTTTTCAATCCCGAAAGCCAACTGACTAAGTTTGACAAGAAAATGATCTATGTGCAAAAGTGGGCTCCAGAATATTCTGAACTTATCTTTCCTACACCCATTGTGGAACATAAATTTGCGAGAGAAAGAGCTATTGCAACGTACAAAGAGGGAATAGAAAACTAGCTCCTCTTTCTCCCCTCTCTTGCTGAGGATTGCTATTTCACCTAAACACCTAAACTCAACTTTCATGAATATTTTAATTACCGGAGGAACAGGACTAATCGGAAAACGATTAACCCAAATTTTAATACAAAAAGGACACAAAGTTTCTGTTTTGACTAGAACCAAAAAAAACTCAAACACAGTTACTTATTACACTTGGGATATTGAAAATCAAAAGATTGAGAAAGAAGCAATTGCTAACGCAGAGTTGATTGTTCATTTGGCAGGAGCAAATGTAGGTGAAGGGAGATGGAGTGAGAAAAGAAAAAAAGAAATTATTGATAGCCGTGTGCAATCGGGAAATCTTCTTTTTCAGGAAGTAAAAAAACACAATCCAAATCTCAAAGCATTTATAAGTTCTTCCGCAATAGGTTATTACGGGATGATTACGAGAGAGACTCCGTTTGTGGAAAGTGACGCACCTGGCAATGATTTTTTGGCGGAAGTATGCACGAAATGGGAAAATACTGCCAATCAATTTTCAGAACTTTCTACACGGGTTGCCATCCTCAGAACTGGTGTTGTGTTGGACAAAAAAGAAGGAGCTCTAGCAAAACTCCTTACTCCTATAAAACTAGGAATTGGATCTGCTTTGGGCACAGGAAAACAGGCCATGCCTTGGATTCATTTAGAAGATATTTGTCAGATGTACCTTCACTTGATAGAAAACTCAACAATCTCAGGAGCTTTTAATGGAGTAGCTCCGCAAACCATTACAAACTATGAGTTCAGCAAAACTGTGGCACACATTCTAAACAAACCATTTTGGTTCCCTAAAGTTTCGGCTTTTGCTTTGAAAATACTGCTGGGAGAACAATCGATTATTGCCCTAGAAGGCTCACCGATTTCCGCTAAAAAGATTGAAGACAGTGGGTACAAATTCAAATTCAAAGAATTGTCTGTCGCCTTGAGGGATATCTTAGGATAATTCTGCTTTTACGCGTTCGAATAACATTTTGAACCACTCTGTAAATTGATCTGGGAACATGGTGATTTCCGTTTGTAGGTCTTCGGTTGAGACGTATCTGTAACTCGCAACTTCTTCCCTATTTATCTTTGGAATTGAGTTAGATACTCCAAAGAATACATGATCTAATTCATGCTCAATCATATTATCATCAAGGTGAGCTTTGTAAGTAAAACTAAATTTTTTTTCTAATTCAGATTCCATACCCATTTCTTCACGCAATCTTCTGTGAGCGGCATCCAATACTTCCTCATTTTGCATGGGGTGGGTACACGAAGTATTGCTCCACAACAAACCAGAATGGTACTTATGAGCAGCTCTTTGTTGCAGCAACCATTCGTTTTTATCATTAAAAACCAAGACAGAAATAGCACGATGTAGAATACCCTTTCTATGAGCTTCCATCTTCTCTACATAACCTATTACTTCGTCCTTTTCGTTTACTGCTATTACTTCGTTTGGATTCATTTGGATGGGTATTTTTTTGCGAACTCAACGAACCTATTTTCTTTGTCATTAGCCAACAGGTTTGTCACTATCATCCTCTTCGTTTCTTCAGATACACTCGATTTCTCTAAATTCTTCTTAATGTAATTCACATCTTTTTCTACCTCGGAGGAATATCCCAAGAAAGAGGGAGCATTCATTTGAACCATTAATCTGAGGTGGACGTTTTCTACATTTCTGTTCATTT
>JALRIS010000137.1 GCA_023255335.1 Flavobacteriales bacterium
AATTTTTAGAAATATTCAATCCCCAATTAGCAATAGGTCCTAGTTTTGGAGAAAGTCCAAATAATGGAATCCAATGGTCAGTTGCCATTTTTATTTCACCTTGAGTCTTGTGTTTAATTACTACCTCACTCAATGTATCATTACCTTCAACACCTACAACTTCCGCCTCAGTAATCAAATTCAATTGACCTTTATCTGCCATATCCATCACTTTTTGAACGGAGTCCAAATGTCCTCTAAAAGAATTTCTTCTGTGTACAAGTGCAACACTTTTGGCTACTCCATTTGCCAAGAAATACGCCCAGTCTAAGGCAGAATCACCACCACCAGAAATTACAACATCTTTGCCTCTGTAAAACTCTGGATCCTTTATAATGTATTCAATTCCTTTGTCCTCAAAAGTGGCTAAATTCTCAATAGGTGGTTTTCTCGGTTCAAAAACACCCAGACCTCCTGCAATTGCAACTACAGGCGCCTTATGTTTCGTTCCTTTGTTTGTGGTTACAATAAAGCTTCCATCTTCTTGCTTGTCAATAGAAACTGCAGATTCTCCTAATGTAAATCCGGGAGTAAAAGGCTTAATCTGCTCCATTAATCGATCAGTTAAGTCTCCTGCCAAAATTTCTGGGTATGCAGGTATATCATAAATTGGTTTCTTTGGATATATCTCAGAACATTGTCCTCCAGCTTGTGGCAAGGAATCAATTAAGTGGCATTTTAGTTTTAATAATCCGGCTTCAAACACTGTAAAAAGACCTGTTGGTCCAGCTCCGATTATTAAAATATCTGTTTCTGTCATAACGTAGGTTTGAAATTGAGTCCAAAATTAAGTAAAGTAACCCTAATATGTCGCATTTTGTGACAATGATTTGAACAAGTATTGGTTAACTAATTAGATTAATCCTTGTTGGTATAAAATTGACTGAAATTTCACATTTTTTTAACATTTCGTAAAATTTGCAATTGATTGGATAATCACCTATTTTAGAGAGATTATTAATAAACACTCATGAAAAAAATATACTACATTTTTATTAGTCTACTTATTACTAGTAGCTTAGTTGGCCAACAAGCCCAAAATAGACTTCCTGTCGACTTAAAAACAGGGACGAAATTTTACCCAAAAAATATCGATAACTTTATTTCATCCAGCAGTATCCAACCTGTTGTTGAAGGTCGATATTATCGATTTGTGCAATTTGAGCAAATTCCTACTCAAGAGAATAAAGATAGAATGATTCAGTTAGGATTGGAGTTTCAGGAATATATTCCAATGAATACTTACCTAGTGTCATTCCCAGTTAACTTTGACAAAAAAACATTAAAAAGTTTTGGCGCAAGAAGTGTTGTGGAGGTCCTTAATAGTGATAGAATTACTGACATGGTCATTAGCACTCCATATCCCGATTGGGCAATGGAAGAAAATGAAGTAGTGTTGTACGTTAGTTTTTACCAAGATTTAGACTTTAATACCCAACTCGAAAAACTCAGACCTTACATTACAAAAGTAAAATCTACTAATGAATTCGTTAAAAAAGCGTTGGTGGTTGTCAACCCAACGGGTGTAACAAAATTATTTCGTCATACTGGTATTAGAATGATCGACTTAACTCCTGAACCAGGAAAACCAGAGCACGATTTGTCACGAAACATGCATCGCTCTACCTCTATCAACACAAGATACAAAGGAGGAAGAAAATATGACGGTACAGGAGTTGTCGTTGCTGTGAATGACGATGGAATTGTTGGTCCACACATAGATTTTACTGGAAGAATGACACAACCTGGAGTTACTGCCGATTTAGGAAGTCACGGAGATATGGTGGCCGGAATTGTGGGTGGAGCAGGAAATGTAGATCCTACAATGAAAGGTATGGCAACTGGAGCTGATATTATTATTCGACAATACTCCTCTTCGCTTCCAAACACGGTCAATGTTCATACGAATGATTCAGCAGTTATTTTTTCATCTTCTTATTCCAATGGGTGTAATGCGGGATATACTTCGTTAGCCAGAACTGTAGATCAAGAAATCAGATTAAATCCTACACTTATTCAAGTATTTTCGGCAGGAAACTCAAACAATAATAATTGTGGATATGGTGCCGGAACTCAATGGGGAAACATAACTGGAGGCCACAAACAAGCAAAAAATGTAATTGCTACGGCAAACCTAGAAACTGGAACGAATTTAGCAACATCTAGTAGTAGAGGTCCTGCCGATGACGGAAGAATAAAGCCAGATATCGCAGCTCATGGGAATGGAAATTTTTCTACTGACCCTAATCACACCTATGCATACGGAAGTGGAACTTCAGCTGCAGCTCCTGGGATATCTGGAGTTTTGGCCCAAATGTATCATGCGTATGAGGCAAAATCGGGCGTAAGACCAGAATCTGGTTTGATGAAAGCGATTATATTAAACTCTGCAGATGATTTTGGAAATGTAGGTCCTGATTTTAAGTATGGATTTGGAAGAGTAAACGCACTCAGAGCTATTCGTGCCATTGAACAGAATAGATACTTTAGTTCTACCATTACCACTGGTAACACTAACTCGCACAACATTTCAATACCAGCCAATGTAGAGGAAGTAAAAGTAATGGTCTATTGGCATGATTATGAAGCAAGTACTTCAGCATCAAAGGCCTTGGTGAATAACTTGGATGCCCGCCTAGAAAGAGGAACAAATACTTATTTACCTTGGATATTAGATCCTACGCCTAATGCCACAACACTTGACAATCCAGCAATAAAAGGTGTGGATACATTGAACAATGTTGAGCAAATTTCCGTCAACAATCCTGCGGCCGGAACTTATTCGCTTAAAGTAAACGGTCTGGCTGTACCACAAGGTCCACAGAAATACTTTGTAACTTATGAATTCATCTATGATGAGGTGGAATTGATTAATCCAAATGGTGGGGAAGGTTTCGTTCCTGGTGTTACCGAAAGACTCTTTTGGGACTCCTATGGGACAACCGGTAACTTTAGTTTGAGTTATTCTATTGATAGCGGCTCTACTTGGAATGCTATTGGAACTTCAGCTGGAACAGCTACTTACAGAGACTGGGCAGTTCCAAATGTAGTGACAGGAAAAGCTTTAGTTAGAATTATCAGAGGAAGTATTGGAGACACTTCTGATCATACCTTCTCTATTATTAGAAAACCAACCAACCTTAACGTTACAAAGGTGTGTCCTACGTTTATGGAAGTGAGTTGGACAGGAGTAACAGGAGCAGACGAATATGAAGTCTATTTACTAGGTAACAAGTACATGGATTCCGTGGGTAGAACTTCTTCTACTACTTTCCAAATACCGATAACTGATCCAAGTATAGGAAAATGGTTTTCGGTGGCTGCAGTAAAATCTAATTCACAAAACAACGTGGGACGAAGAGCTGATGCACAGTTTTATGCTGGAGGTCTTCTCAATTGTGTGTTGCCGCTAGATGGAGGTGTAACTTCGATAATTAGTCCAACATCTAGTGCTTGCGAAAATGGATTGTCTGACATAACTATTCGAGCTAATAATTTTGGTGCAACTACAATCTCAAACTTTACAGTAAAGTATCAAGTAAACTCTGGACCAGTTCAAACTGGAACAATTTCTGCGTCACTGAGTAGCGGAAACTCTACTCCTTACACTTTTCCCGTTCAATTCAACTTTGGTTCACCAGGTACTTATGTAATAAAAGCCTGGACGGAAATTACTGGAGATGGATATGCATTAAATGACACCGCTGTCTCTGTATACAACTACACTCCTATTCAATCGGCTCCTTTTTATGAGAATTTCAATTCGTTTATCAACTGTTCGGATGCAAGCGATTGTGAAGATGTAACTTGTAACTTGAGTAATGGATTTACCAACATCGAAAACAGAGTGAAAGATGACATTGACTGGAGAACCAATTCAGGGAGAACACCGTCTACCGGAACCGGTCCATCTGGTGACCATACCTCCGGATTTGCAAGATATTTATACCTTGAAGCATCTGGAACTGCTTGTACAGGAAAAACAGGTGTATTGCTTACTCCTTGTATAGATCTAGGTACCTCTATTGGAACTCCATTTCTATCATTTTGGTACCATATGTATGGAGGGAATTCGATGGATACACTTAGAGTAGATGTGTATGACGGAACAACCTGGTACATGGATCAATTCAAGATTGGTGGTAACCAAGGTAACCAATGGAAGAAAGGACAAGTAGACTTAACGAGTTTTTCTGGCGATATCATTAAACTAAGATTTACAGGAACAACAGGAGGTAACTGGGATACAGATATAGCCATTGATGATATCAATATCTCAGATCATACCTCTATCGATGACGAAGAATTAAATCAAGCAATTTCAATCTATCCCAACCCTAACATGGGAGAATTTGATTTGACGATTGACAATCCAAAAATTGATCAAGTTTTAGTTACTATATTTGATGTGTACGGGAGAATGGTGTATTCAAATTCTCTGGTAAACAAAGTAAATCGAATAGAACTGAACGGAGTTTCTGCTGGAATGTACTCTGTAAAAATTTCGTCCAAAGACCAAACATTAACTAAAAAGATTGTGGTGAATTAATATTTGTAACCACACTGTATGTGAAAAGGAAGGTTCGAATGAATCTTCCTTTTTTTTTGTTCTTGTAGTTTGGATTTCTGACATTCGACAACAAACAAAAGAATTTTATAAACTACCAAAAAGGAAAAAGACCAATAAAATTACTGTAATTGGTCTATTTTTTCTCGCTGTAATAATACTCTCTAAAACAACAATGAAAACAACGAAGAACTGAAACTCTGTTATATTTAAAAAGCCCATCCGAGGATGGGCTTTTACGGCTCTATTTAAAAGCTTAAACTATCTAACTGTTCAATAAAAATGAATTATTAGTAAATGAAATTGCACCGCGGGTACACAATTCTGGACATGTAACAATTGATGCTTTTAATGTAAGCCAATTTGAAAATCACATCAGGGCTGTATGTAA
>JALRIS010000162.1 GCA_023255335.1 Flavobacteriales bacterium
AAGGAGAAGACATGTATTATCAAGAGTTTCGGAAGATAGAAAACTCCTCTTGGAGAGCAACCGAGCCGAAATCGTTTGATTTTGAAATAATTGATACCACCAAGGTGTATGAGTTTTTCTTCAATTTGAGGAATAACACGGAGTACGGATATGGGAATATTTTTGTTTTTTGGTCGTTACAGTCACCAGACGGTAGAACGAAAACCGATACAGCTCAATTTATCCTGGCCAAGCCAAATGGACAATGGTTAGGGAAATCAGCTAGCGGTACAGTGATCGAAAATAGTATGTATTTTTTAAAAACTAAATTACCTACAAAAGGAGTTTATTCTTTTGTATTTGTCCAAGGCATGAGAGAGGAGAGTCTTGAAGGAATTAAAGATGTAGGATTGAAAATCAAGAAAAAAGATGGGACAAAGTAAAGAACAACCCAAAAAAAACCGAAAATGGCTGAAACGATTTGCCTGGATACTTATTCTTGGACCATTCGTTTCCCTTGCCTTTGCCTTGCTCATTGTGCGTTATTTTACCGATTTGCCCAGTATGGAAGAAATGGATAATCCCAAAAGCAATTTGGCTTCTCAGGTGATTACCGCTGATGGAGTGGTGATAGGAGAGTACTATTTGCAAAACAGAACACATGTAGATTATCATGAGTTATCAAAAAATTTAGTAAACGCATTGGTTGCCACGGAAGACGAAAGGTTTTATTCTCATTCTGGAATTGATGCAGAGGCATTGGCAAGAGCGATCAGAGGAATGGGAAAGGACGGAGGTGGAAGCACCTTGACTCAGCAGTTGGCGTTAAACTTATATGGAGAGCGAGCAGCAGGGTTTGTGAATAGAGTAAAACAAAAACTAGGCGAATGGATAATTGCGGCTAAACTGGAGAAAAGATATACCAAAGAAGAAATACTCACGATGTATTTTAATAAAGTGGATTTTCTTAATCAAGGTGTTGGGATTCATTCAGCATCAAAAGTTTACTTCAGTAAAACTCCTGCCGACTTGAATATTCAGGAAGCCGCCATGCTCGTGGGAATGGTAAAAAACCCTAATGGATACAACCCAAAAAGATTTCCTGAGGCTGCACTCAAAAGAAGAGAAGTCGTATTGAAGCAAATGATGAAGAACGACCTCTTGACAAGAGCAGAGTATGACTCGATTAGAGTGTTGCCACTTGGATTAAACTTGACATCAGTGGACCACAAGGAGGGAATTGCTCCCTATTTTAGAGAAAGCCTAAGAGCAGACCTGAACCGAATGATGGAGGAAAAAAATGAGAAAGGCGACTACAAATACTTGAACAAAGAAACTGGGAAGCCCTACAATATCAGAAAAGATGGATTGAAAATATACACAACCATCGACTCCAGAATGCAAAAATATGCAGAGTATGCCGTGATGGAGCATTTGGGGAAAGAGCTTCAGAATGATTTGCATAAAGCAATGAAACGGAAGTATTCTTATCCTCGTTATCCATTTGTAAAAGCGATTGACGAAAAAGAAGCCAACCAAATTTTGACAAGAGCCAAGAAGCAAACGATGCTCTACAAAACTCTTACTGGAGCTGCATGTGCGGAGTGCGAGAGACCTGGAACTAAAAAGAAAAAGGGAAAATACATTTGTAACTACAACCCCAATCACATAAACCCAAGCTACACTCAGGCGGAAATTGATACCATTTTTAACACACCTGTCGCCACACAAGTTTTTGATTGGACGGCAGAAGGGTACGAAAAAGATACGGTTATTTCTCCTATGGATAAAATTAAGTATCTCAAGAGTTTCTTGAGAGCTGGGATGATGTCCATGGATCCAAAAACTGGTTTTGTGAAAGCTTGGGTAGGTGGACCCAACTTCAAGTACTTTCAGTACGATATGGTAAGACAAGGAAAGCGCCAAGTAGGATCTACTTTTAAGCCTATTGTATACGCTTCTGCTATTGATGCTGGCGTGAGTTCTCCCTGCGAAGAAATCCTAAACATTGAGCATTGTTGCCCCATTCCGGACAACGAAAACCGACAATGGTGCCCTAAAAATGCAGGTGAAAGTTTTAATGGCTTACCTTACCAAGTAAAGTTTGGCTTAGCTTCTTCAATGAACAGTATCACGGCTGCAATTATGAAAAAAATTGGCCCTAAAAAGGTGAAGGAGAATGCAGTGAAAATGGGATTGGATGGAAATCAGATTAATGAATATCCCTCGATTGCGTTGGGAGCCGTGGATTTATCGGTTTATGAAATGGTGGGTGCCATGAGCACATTTGCCAATAATGGAGTTTTTATTAAACCAATGATTATAACAAGAATTGAAGATAAAAATGGAGCTGTAATATATGAGGCACAACCTGAAACAGACCAAGTATTCGATGCAAATTTGTCGGCAACGATGATAAAAATGATGAAAGGAGTAATTGATGGAGTGTATAATCCGGCAACCAAGAAATATGGAGGTACCTCGATGAGAATTAGATCTTCTTGGAGAAAGTACGGAAATATTCCTTACCCAATAGCGGGAAAAACAGGAACAACTCAAAGTAATAGTGATGGATGGTTTATTGGTCTCACACCAGATTTGGTTTCGGGAGTATGGGTTGGAGGAGAAGATAGAGGAGTTCGATTTGTGAACACAGGATTGGGACAAGGAGCCAATACCGGATTGCCAATTTGGGGGTATTACATGAATAAAATATACAAAGATTCAACCATAAAAATTTCTAAGGGGGACTTTGAATTACCCGAGAATTACATAGATGATTACACCAATTGTTCTGAACAAGATGTGAACGAAAAGATAGATTATAATAATTTTTCAAACAGTGGATTATTTTAAATAAGACAAACTATGAATAAAAAAGTAGCAAACGCAGCGGAGGCCTGTAAAGGAATAGAAGATGGAATGACCCTAATGCTAGGAGGATTTGGGCTATGTGGCATCCCCGAGAATTCCATTTCGGAATTGGTAAACCTTAATGTAAAGGAATTAACGTGCATTTCGAATAACGCTGGGGTAGACGACTTTGGATTGGGGTTACTTCTGCAAAAGAAACAAATAAAAAAAATGATTTCGTCTTACGTGGGTGAAAATGATGAATTTGAAAGGCAGATGCTAAGCGGTGAATTGGAAGTGGACTTAATCCCTCAAGGATCCTTAGCCGAGAGATGTCGAGCAGGTGGAGCCGGTATTCCAGCATTTTTTACTCCAGCGGGATATGGAACAGAAGTGGCTGAAGGAAAAGAAGTAAGAGAGTTTGATGGAAAACCACACATTTTGGAATCGGCATTGACTGCTGATTTTGCTATTGTGAAAGCTTGGAAAGGAGATACAGCAGGAAACTTAGTTTTCAAGGGAACTGCACGAAATTTTAACCCAATGATGGCTATGGCAGGAAAAATCACCATTGCTGAGGTGGAAGAATTGGTTGAGCCTGGGGAATTGAATCCAAATGAAATTCACACTCCAGGGATTTTTGTGCAACGTATTTTTCAAGGTAAGGGCTACGAGAAAAGAATTGAACAAAGAACGGTGAGGCAAAAATAATTTGATGATTTGTCAATTAGTTAATTTGAAAATGCGAAAGCTATGAGAAGCGATAAAAAGAACTTAATCGTAGATTTAACATTCGATTTTTCTTTAGATGTAATTAATTTTTCAGAAAAACTAAGGGAATTGAAAAAGTTTGAAATGTCAAGTCAAATTTTTAGATCTGGAACTTCTGTTGGAGCAAATACAAGAGAAGCTCAAAATGCAGAAAGTAAAAAAGATTTTATCCATAAATTTAAAATAGCAGCTAAAAAGGCTGACGAAGTAGAGTATTGGTTAGAGTTGTGTGAACAATCCGAACATTATCCATCCTCAAAGAAACTAATTGAAAAATTAAAACCTATCATAAAAATAATATCGAAAATTATCTCCTCATCAAAAGGAGGATAATTTTCAAATTACCGAATCATCAAATTTTCAAATTGAATTATGTTAAATAAAAATCAAATAGCACAACGAATAGCACAAGAATTACAAAACGGATGGTATGTAAATCTAGGAATTGGAATTCCAACTTTGGTGGCGAACTATATTCCCCAGGGAATAGAAGTAGAGTTTCAATCCGAAAATGGGATTTTGGGTATGGGTCCGTTTCCTTTTGAAGGCGAGGAGGATGCTGACCTAATAAATGCCGGAAAGCAAACTATAACAGCTCTTCCGGGAGCGGTTTATTTTGATTCGGCAACTAGCTTCGCCATGATTCGTGGTCAACACGTGCAGCTCACTGTGTTGGGGGCTATGGAAGTTTCTGAAAAAGGAGATATCGCCAATTGGAAAATCCCAGGTAAAATGGTAAAAGGAATGGGAGGAGCAATGGATTTAGTTGCTTCTGCCGATAATATTATTGTAGCCATGATGCATACCAATAGAGCGGGCGAGTCTAAGCTATTGAAAGAATGTTCCTTGCCCTTGACTGGGGTAGGTTGTGTGAAGAAAATAGTCACCAATTTGGCAGTTCTTGAGATCGTACGAGGAGGGTTCAAGCTTCTCGAAAGAGCTCCGGGTGTTTCGGTGGAGGAAATAAAAGCTGCTACTGACGGAAACTTAATCATTGATGGTGAGATTCCTGAAATGAAGCTGTAAATCCAAAAAGACAAAGCAATTTGTCCCGAATAGGTTGATGGGTAAAATTGAAATTGCTCTTCCGAAAAAAGGCTTTCCTGAGAATGGAAAGCCTTTTTTATTACCCTAATAATTGTTTCGCTTTATTGCTTTATAAACTTGTTAGCCTTTCCGTTGACATAAATGAGGTAGGTTCCAGCGGCAATTCCAGATACATCAATTTTGTCTGTGAACTGAAGAGATTTGTCTTTATTAATGTTTTCGTACATCACTTTCCCAAGCAAGTCAACCACTCTGATATGACTTTCAGTTTGTTGGCTGAAGTTAGCTTCTATGGTGACAAAACTCGTAGATGGATTTGGGTAAATGTTTAGGTTACTGATCTTGTCAGTCTCCAAAATTCCAACAAGAGAACAATGCCAGTCAATATCAAAGCCACTTAATTCAAGACCCGCATCAGCATAAAACTTAATCGTAATGGCATTGCCAGAAGAAGTGATGGTAGAAGGTGGAAGGCTTGAGTTACAATACTTACCAATAAGCGGAGCGGTTGTATTAGCACCATCATAAATCGACATGTAGTCGTAAATACAATTGTCAGCCTCGATATCAAACAGGTTAAAAGATAAAGTAACATTGACGCCCGTGAAAGGAGCAATTGTTACGTAGGTAGTTTGATTGGGTGAATAATCATTTGAGTAACTTCCATCATCTAGAATTTTGCCATTACAATCAGTAAAAGGACCTGCTGTACCTCCTCGTGGCAAGCAAATTCCATTTACGTTAATAGTTTGGTAAGCGGTGTCACTTCCTCCTGGATTGGTCGCAATTAGTCGTACGGTGTAGGTTCCGTCAGCCGTGTAAAATATAATTGGGTTGGCAGCTACTGAACTCGTTACATTACTCCCAATCATTGACCAATTGTAGGTTGTAGCCGAAGCACTTGTGTTGATCAATGTAATCAGCTCATTTCGACAAACATTCGTGGGGGTGGCACTAAAACTGGCGACAGGAGCTGGATAAGTATATAGGCAGTTCCAATCTATTTCAAATCCGGCTTCTTCGACACCTCCATCAACTCTAAATCTTAGAAATACGCTACCCGAGCTAGAAGTGATGGTAGCAGGTGGAGGGTTGTTGTTACAGTATCTTCCTATTCGAGTTCCGGCAGTGGAGGTTCCTTCATATACTTCAAGGTAATCATAGTTGCAGGAAGTTCCGGATCCCGCCTCTACATCAAACATAGTGAAGTTCAACACAACATTAGTGGCTCCAGTAGGAGAAATGGTAAACGTACTTACTTGATTTGCTGAATAATCTCCCGTTGCTCCTCCATCATCCAATAATGTTCCAGTGCAAGAGTTCGTGCCCATAGCGGAATTTCTTGCCAATATTGTTGGGCATAACAGTGTAGTGTCAATGGATACATTCGAGATTTTGATAAGGGTATCAGCACCACAAGTTCCACCGTTGGCGGATAACGTAACATTGAAAGGTCCAGGACCTGTAGTATAAGTGTGAGTGGGGTTTGGCACTGTACTGGTGTTTCCATCTCCAAAATTCCACAAAAAGTTGGAGGCATTGTTGCTGAGGTTAGTGAACGAAACAGTATGAGGAAATTTACATCCTACTGAGTCCGTTGTAGCGAAATTTGCATTTACTCCCGGAACATAAGCGGGTCCAACACCTACTGCGTGCCAGGCATTGGTAGTAGCAATTACTGCTGGAGAACAGGCACCATACAAGTCTGTTGCCGCTTTTATGGCATAAAATCTTGCGTCCGAATGTTGAGAGTTTCTGGATAAATACACAGTCAGATTTCTAAATGCAATTCGGGCGGCTGTGTCTAACCCAAGTCCATTCACCGAATAAGTATCTCCGTTGTCATTTGTTCCGGTTCCGCCATTTACAAGCAAATAAAACCAGAAGTTTTGAACTCCGCTATTTGTGTGAACTCCACCATTGTCTGCTGTACCTAAGTAATAGTTTGTTCCTAAATAAGTATCTGGATCACCTTTGGCTTTCGGGTTCGACATGGATCTAAAATAATTGGTGCCCGAAGAATAAATTTCATCTCCCATTTCCCAATCTGCCAACGTAGGTCTTGCCCAGAAATCGATTGCCACGCCAAATATATCACTAAACGACTCATTCAATGCTCCCGATTCGTATGAATAAACCAGGTTTGCTGTATTGGTGGTAAGACCATGAGAAATTTCATGCCCTGCTATTGCCATGGACGTAAGCGGTGTAATGGATGTTCCGTTTCCGTCTCCATAAGTCATTCTGCTTCCATCCCAGAAGGCATTGACATAGTTATTGTCATAATGGATGTAACTCACTAGCTTGAAACCTAGCCCATCAATACTATTTCGAGCATGAACATTCCAAAAGTAATCATAAGTCATTTCTGCGCCCCAATGAGCATCTAGAGCATATTGGTCGTCATTCGCAGTACTAGTCCAGTTGTTGTCACTATCAGTAAAATCCACCGCACTCCCGTAGGTTGTACCCGTATTCATGTCGTAAGTTTCTATTCCGTTTCCTCTTCCTGCTTCTCTCAATCGATAGCTCGTAGAAGACAGAGAGTCTGTGACGATCGTTCTTGTACCGCTATAGCCAGTATTCGCAGATCCGTTCGCATCTGCATGATGAATGTAATCATTTTTGAAAATAACCATACCATGACCCGCATCTACGTAATAGTCTGCTCTGCTAACAGGTTGGTGAGCATAAATGTTAAATTTATAGGTAAGTGCAACCCCGTTTTTTGTTTGCAAATATACCAGTTCTCCTTTGGGATAAAAGGTAGCCGAAGGATCTTGAGTATCTTCCTTGATAAAAGCTTCTTCTTCTGGGAGTTCCCATTTATATTGAGAAGCATTGATGGAGTTAAGAGCAGCATCTAAGGCAGCTAGTTCCGTGATACTAGTTGCAGCAGATGTAGGAATTTCGGAAACCAAATTTCCATTGAGGCTAACAATTTCACCGTGTTGTAGGTGAGCCGTTACATGGTTCAATTCAAATGGAATTGAATGGGAGATTTGTTGAAATTTGATGTGAGTAATCCCCAGTTGGTCTGTTTCTCGTTTTATTTCTTTGAGCTGAAAAGGCGTTTTGCCGAAGGAGTTCAACAATGATTCTATTTCCGAGAGTTTTGGCGAAAAATTAGTTTGAAATTCAATAAACCCAGGAATTGAGCTTTCATCGTTCAGAATATTCTGGGTGGAATGAGCGAGAATTGATTCAATTCTTTTCGTATTCTCAACTTGTCCGATGGTCGTAAGACCCAGTAGGATAAATACTAGGAGTATTGTGTGTTTCATGATGTCTAATTTACTATTTGTAAAAAAGTATAGGGTATTCGTAACTTACGTTACGAGATTGGAGTGAAATAGTTTCTTCTAAAACAATCCATTTATTTCTGCGTCAATATCAGAGATGATTTTTCCTAGATCCTCTGGGTTTTCTTTGAAGTTATTGTTGTCCACATCTACAATGATAACTTTTCCTTTGTTGTAGCTACTTATCCAAGATTCGTATCTCTCGTTGAGTCTTTTCAGATAATCAATTCGGATACTTTCTTCGTATTCACGCCCTCGCTGCGAAATTTGATTGACCAAAGTAGGTACGCTAGCTCGCAAATGAATCAACAAATCTGGAGCAGAAATAAAGTTTTCCATCAAAGAAAATAGCGAAAAGTAGTTTTCGAAGTCTTTGGTAGACATAAGTCCCATTTTGTGAAGGTTGGGCGCAAATATAAAAGCGTCTTCGTAGATGGTTCTATCTTGGATAACAGTTTTTTCACTGTTTTTTATTTCTTGTATTTGAGTAAATCGGCTATTCAAATAGAAGATTTGGAGATTGAAAGACCATCGTTGCATGTCTTCGTAAAAATCATTGAGGTAGGGATTGTTTTCCACATCTTCGAAATGAGTATCCCATTTGTAGTGCTTGGCCAATAAGTTTGTGAGCGTAGTTTTACCTGCTCCTATATTTCCAGAAATTGCAACGTGCATAAACTTAAATAAATTTGTGTTTGTCGAAAATAGCAAAAATGATGATTACTCGGAAATAAAACCACTTCTATTAATGGAAAATGGCGATTTGTTGTAAAAATGCATTGGTTCATTGACATCGATGTATTAAACAGTATCTTTGCAACGTGAATTCAAAGAAGATAAGTTTTAGGGAGATAAGAGTCTTGGCAATCCCAGCAATATTTGCGGGTATTGCAGAGCCAATTATCGGCTTGGTGGATACGGCAGTGATAGGAAATTTGGGGAGTAATTCGGAAGTATCTCAGGCGGCAGTGGGGTTAGGTGCTGCTTTTTACACTTTGCTTCTTTGGTGTCTTTCTCAAATCAGAACATCCATTTCTTCCATCGTTTCGAAATATGTTGGAGCCGAAAAAGTATCAGAAATTAAGACCTTAATTCCTCAAACGATTTTGTTTGGAGCAATGCTTGGTGTAATTGTGGGAGGAATTTCCTTTCTGTTCTCTCCGAGTATTTTTCTCGATTTTTATGGAGTAGATCCAGAGGATAAAGAGTTGTTAGAAAAAGCAATTCGCTATTTCAATATCCGAATTATCGGGCTCCCAATTTCCATGATTGTGTACACTGTTTTTGGAGTTTTTAGAGGAATGCAAAACACGATTTGGATTATGCAGGCGAGTATCATTGGGGCTATTATGAACGTGATATTGGATTATTTGCTGGTGTTTGGTATTGGTAGTTTTCAGCCCGATATGGGAATTGAAGGAGTGGCATGGGCCAGTGTTTTTGCCCAATTTACAATGATGGCGATTATCACCCTCATAGTAAAAAGAAAGACAGAGTTCTCTTTGCTTCCTTCTTGGTCAAAACCGAATCCAGAGTTCAAAACGATGCTGCTTATGTCGGCAAACATGCTTATCAGGACATTAGCGCTTAATTTGGCCTTTTTTCTCGCTAATCGGTATGCCACAAGTTATGGAAAAAGCTATTTAGCGGCCCACACTATTCTCATCAATTTATGGGTGTTTTCTTTCTTTTTTATCGATGGATTCTCCAATGCGGGTAATGCTATTTCCGGAAAATTGCTCGGAAAGAAAGATTTTAAGGCACTCACATTGTTGTCCAAAGATCTAGTGAAATACAATTTGATTGTGGCTGGCGTGTTGGCCCTGATATTTCTCGCGCTGTACCCTTTCTTAGGGCGAATTTTTAGCAACGATACAGAGGTTGTTTCTCATTTTTACTCCGTATTTTGGTTGATTATTCTTGCTCAATTTGTTAGTGGTGTCACCTTTACTTACGATGGAGTGTTCAAAGGACTGGGAGAGACTGCCTATCTCAGAAATACTCTTATTGTTGCTACTTTATTCCTGTTTGTTCCAGTCATTTATTTGTTGGATATTGTTGATCTCAAGCTCTACGCAATATGGATTGCTTTTCTTCTTTGGAATATGTTCAGAGGAGGCTCCCTCATATATAAATTCAGAAAAAAGTACTACACGGTTTAATTTGGTATCAGCTGTTTTTCTAAAACTTTGCCTATATTTAAACTCACAAATAAAAATAAAAACACCTAAGATTATGAAAATAAAACTGATTGCTGCCGGAATTTTGAGTGCTCTGTTTATGACCTCCTGCTCACCAGAAACTGACTCAACCGAAATTACGATGGAGGCTAAAACATTTACTTTTGAGGATATTTACGAAGGAAGTAACTCTGCTACTGTAGAAATGGATTCCAAAGCGATGATTGAGGCTCAAGAGTCTATCGATTCAGAAAAAATAGAGTCCGTCTTTGTTTCGGGAGTTACTCTCTCAAAGAATGATTCTCTCGGATTGTCTCAAATCACAAGTTCTAAGTTGCAAATTATGAGCGAAAGTGAAGATTTGCCAATGGTAACAGTAGCCGTAATAACCGAGGTTTCGGAAGATTCTAAGTCAGTGGAGATGGAAATAATAAAAGAAATTGATTTGGAAGAGTACTTGGCCAATGGAAAAATTTATTTGGTCTTGGATGCCAATTTTAGTGAGGACAATGAAGAAGAGCAGCCATTGGAAGCTGTGATTAAATTCGATGTAAGAACAGCGAAATAAACTCAAGACTTTAAGTACCAAAAAAAAGGGATTCAAATTTAATTGAATCCCTTTTTTTATTCATTCACAGGAGTAAAACCTTTGCTTGTTTCCTCGATAAAAGCGAGTAATTCTTCGTTTCCGGTTTTTTTCTCAGAAGAGGTTAAGAAATGCTGGGGTAAGAAGCTCCATTTTTCACTCATCTTTTCTTGGTAGGCTTTTATGTTTCCTTCCACATCTCGTGGGTCCAACTTATCCATTTTAGTAAAAACCATCACAAAGGGAATCCCATTTTCTCCTAGCCACTCCATAAACTCATCGTCAGCCTTCAGTAAGTTGTGTCGAGAGTCGAGCAAAACAAATACACACATTAAGTTTTCTCGGTGGCGAAGGTAGTTTCGAGTAAAATTCATCCATTTTTCCTTCATCGCGACCGGTGTTTTCGTGAACCCATATCCCGGTAAATCTACCAAGTACCATTCATCATTGATGATAAAGTGATTGATCAATTGCGTCTTTCCTGGTGTAGACGAGGTTTTTGCTAATTTCTTGTTGTTGCACAATGAATTAATCAAACTCGATTTTCCCACATTGGATCGACCAATAAACGCATACTCCGGTAACAAGGGTTTGGGACACATGTCTACTCGGGTGTTGCTAATGACAAATTCTGCTGTTTTTACTTTCATGTTGTACTCAATATTTGAACAAAGATACAAGAAAATCTCACTACACCCACTTCTTACCACCAAGTGGAAAATAGGGTTGAAATTGAGTTGTATTTCTCGATAATCAACATTCAGTTGTTAATAGTTTGGAAATGTCTCCCACCAGAGTTATCAACATAAATTTTTCTTGCAAGCCTTTAAAATCAAGTATTTTTGTTTTGATTAAAACAAATTTTGTTTACATTCGTTCTAAAGTTATTCACATCGTGGTAAAATGTGGAGAAATGTGGGATATAATAAATATCTTTGCTAATTAACAATAACTATGTCTTATCTAGGAGAATACATATGTAAACTGGATGCCAAAGGGCGACTCACTGTTCCGTCAGGTCTAAAAAAACAATTAGACAATGAGGGAAGAGAGGGGTTTGTTCTGAACCGTGGGTTCGAGGGGTGTCTTGGTTTGTATCCTCACAAAGACTGGTTAGTGGTTTCGAAAAAGCTAAATGATTTGAATTTATTCACGATCAAGAACAGAGCTTTTGTTCGAAAATTTCAAAATGGTGCCACCAAGCTTGATATGGATGGAAACGGAAGGGTTCTCCTGCCGAAAGATCTTCAAGAGTTTGCTGGAATTTCCAAAGAGGTTGTCCTCTTTGCGTATGCCGATAGGATTGAAATTTGGGACAAGGCGAAGTACGAAGAAGTGATGAACGAAGAAATGGGCGATTTTGCAACTCTAGCCGAAGAAGTTATGAGTGATGGCAAAGATGATGAAAAATGAAAACGGTTATCATATCCCAGTTCTTTTAAATAGTTCGATCGAAGGATTGAACATTGTACCAGCGGGTGTCTATGTAGATGTAACTTTTGGTGGAGGCGGACATTCAAGAAAAATTTTGAATAGTTTGGGTAAATACGGAAAATTATTTGCGTTTGACCAAGATGCCGAAGCTCATGAGAATGCTTTTGAAGATTCTCGATTCAAACTGATAGATCAAAACTTTGCTTTTATAAAGAATTACTTGGCTTTTCATGGTATTGAAAAAGTGGATGGAATTTTGGCTGATTTAGGTGTTTCTTCTCACCAATTTGATTCCGGAGAAAGAGGTTTCTCTATCCGATATGAAGGAGAGTTGGACATGAGAATGAATCAGAATCAAGAGCTAACAGCAAAGCAGGTTGTCAATGATTACGAAGAAGATAAACTCGAGTTTATTTTCAAAGCCTATGCCGACATCAGAAACGCCAAGCTAGTAGCAAGAAAAATTGTAGAGGCGCGCAACGAGCAGGTAATTGAAACAACTACCCAGCTCATTCAGGTTGTTAAGTTGCTCACAACTTTTAAGAAAGAGAATCAGTTTTTGGCTCAAATCTTTCAGGCAATACGAATTGAGGTGAATCAAGAGTTGGAGGTGTTGAAACAGTTTTTGTTGGCGGCCAAAGACCTGTTGAAACCCGGTGGAAGGCTAGTCGTGATTTCTTATCATTCCTTGGAAGATAGATTAGTGAAAAACTTCATCAAAAAAGGAAAGTTTGAGGGAGAGGTGGAAAAAGACTTTTACGGAAACCCCCTGGTAGAATTGAAAGACGTGGCTAGAAAGGCAATAGTGCCAACGGACGAAGAAATAGAATTAAACTCAAGAGCGCGAAGCGCAAAAATGAGAATAGCTGAAAAGTTATAAAACAATGGCTGAAAAAGGAATAAACATATTGAAACCTCTTACGGATTTGCTCTCGGGTAATTTCTTTGGGAAGGAGTTTGTTCAAAAAAACATGGGGTTTGTGGTGTACTTTACTTTTTTGGTGGTCTTGTACATCGGATATGGGTATTACGCTGATAAGCAAATGAAGATAGCGGCCGAATTAGAAAACATGGAAGAGTTGAACTCAAAACTTCATTCTTCTATTAAGGAATTGAATCAAATAAGTCTTCAGTCAAATATTTTGAAAATGACTGCCGACCAAGGAATAAAAGAATTAAAACAAGCTCCAATTATTATTCATACGGAGGTAAAAAAATGATGGAAAACAAGAAAAACATATCAGCAAGGATTTACATTGTGTACTTTGCAGTACTCTTGTTTTCATTGGTATTGATATGGAAAATATTTTCTATTCAGATGACCGTAAATACCGAGAATAACGCTTATATATCCAGTATTTCGAAGGTTGAGATTACTGCTTCTCGGGGAAATATTTTTGCCGATGATAAGGAGAAAAGTGCTTTAGCGATTTCTGTTCCTATTTATGAAATAAGAATGGACTTGGTGGCTGTAAAGGAGGAGTTGTTTACCGAAAAAATCGATTCATTGGCTCATGTGTTATCGAAAGTGTTTAGGGACAAAACTGAAAGTCAATACCGAGCAGAGTTAATTGATGCTAAGCGAAATAAGAGAAGGTATCATTTGATTCAGAAAAATGTCTCTTACAACGAAATGGAGCAGGTATTGAAGGCTCCTATTTTGAGAAAAGGTCAATTTAAAGGTGGTCGAATAATTCTTAAGCAAAATAAGAGAGAAAGACCTTTTGGCATGTTGGCGGCCAGAACTGTAGGATACATAAATGCCCAAGGAAATGGCGTAGGATTAGAAGATGCTTATCAATCCAAGCTCAAAGGTGAACAAGGTTTGCAATACATGAAAAGTGTGGGAGGAGGAAATAAAATACCTCTGACTGATGATTATTTGATAAAACCAGAGAACGGAAAGGATATTTACACCACTATAGATGTCAATCTTCAAGATGTGGCAGAGAAAGCTCTGATGGAGCAGTTAGTTTCTCAAAATGCTCAGCATGGTTGTGCTGTGCTAATGGAAGTAAAAACTGGACACATTAAGGCGATAGCTAACATCTCCAAAGATCGAAAGGGAGAATATCGTGAAATATACAACCACGCCATTGGGTCGGCTTCGGAGCCAGGATCAACGTTCAAACTAGCATCCCTCATGGTAGCACTCGAAGATGGTAAAGTAGGTATAAACGATTTGGTGGATACAAAAGATGGAACGATTAAATATTACGACCGAGTGATGAGAGATGCCCACGTAGGGGGAGATGGAATTATTCCATTGTGGAAGGCTTTTGCTCTTTCAAGTAACGTTGCTATTTCGCAGGTAATTAATGAAAATTACAAAAAGTCTCAATCTAGTTTCTTGAGCGGAATTTCGAAATTAGGGTTAGGAAATGAAACGGGAGTAGAGATTTTGGGAGAAGGGAAGCCTTACGTGAAAACTACCGCAGACTCCACCTGGTCCGGGATTTCTATTCCATGGATGAGTATTGGGTACGAAACAAGATTTACTCCCCTACAGATATTGACTTTTTACAATGCAGTAGCCAACAATGGAGTGATGGTTAAACCACAATTTGTAAAAGAGATTAAAGAAGGAAGTAGAGTGGTTTTCGCTGGAAAAACCGAAGTGCTTAATCGAAGTATTTGTTCGGAAAGGACACTTAATGACGCGAAATTTTTGTTAGAGAAAGTTGTGGAAGAAGGAACTGCGAGTAATCTGAAAAACTTGGATTTTAAAATAGCAGGTAAAACGGGTACCACCCAAGTAGGGTATGGTAAGTCTGATTCCGAAACAAGATCGAGAGTTCGTCACCAAGCCTCTTTTTGCGGATATTTTCCTGCAGATAATCCCAAATATTCGTGCATTGTGGTGGTTGCCGCTCCTACCAAGAGTATTTATGGAAATGTGGTTTCTGGGACTGTGTTCAAAGAGATTGCCGAGAAAGTATACGCGACAGACATAGAAATGGCTCGCTCCAAAGACAAGCTGGAACAATTGAATATGCCAGCTTCTAAAAACGGAAATCTAGATGATTTGAAGTTTGTGTTTAAGTCTCTTTCTGTCCCGTTGGAGTTCAAGAACGGTGATTCGAAATGGATTGCAACTGTGGCTCAAAAAGATAAAGTAGAACTGAATAAAAAATCTGTAGAGGGAGTGCCAAACACACTTGGAATGGGAATGAAAGATGCCTTGTTTTTATTGGAGAACAAAGGTTTTTCTGTCCGTGTAAATGGTAGGGGTGTGGTAAAGAGTCAAACTCCTTTGACAGGAAACAAAAAAGTAATCATCCTGAATTTGGGATAAAAAATCCTCTCAAGGAGGTAAAGAAAAGAATGAAATTATTGAAGGACATATTGTATAAAGTGAGATTAGTTGGAGTTATTGGTTCTACCAAATCTTCAGTTTCATCTATTGCCTTTGATTCGAGAAAAATAGAACGAAATGGTTTGTTTGTTGCCACCAGAGGTACTTCTGTGGACGGACATCAGTACATTGACACGGCTATTGAGGCTGGTGCTAAGGCAATTGTTTGTGAAACTATGCCAGAGAATATACTCTCGGGTGTCACCTATATTCAGGTAGAAAATTCTAACCAAGCGCTGGGATTAATAGCAGCTAATTTTCACGACAACCCGTCATCCAAACTAAAGTTAATTGGAGTTACGGGCACCAATGGAAAAACTACTACAACCTCTCTGTTATTCGATTTGTTTCAAAAGCTCGGATACAAAGTGGGATTGATTTCTACGGTCGTTTATAAAATTGGGGAGAAAGAAATAAAATCTACCCATACAACACCTGATGCAATTCGATTGAATGAATTTTTTGCTCAAATGGTGGAGGAGGGATGCGAGTTCTGCTTCATGGAAGTGAGTTCTCATGCTATTCATCAAGGAAGAATTGAGGGGATAGAATTTGCTGGGGGAGTGTTTACAAATATTACCCATGATCACTTGGATTATCACCATTCCTTCAAAGAATATTTAGGGGTGAAAAAAGCCTTTTTTGACGGATTGTCAAAGGATGCTTTCGCTATTACAAATGCAGATGATAAGAATGGAAGGGTGATGATGCAAAATACTAAGGCTGAAGTGATAACGGTTGCCCTAAAAACAGAAGCTGACTACAGGGTGAAAGTAATTGAGAATCAATTCAGCGGTTTGCAGCTAACAATTAACGGAACGGAGGTATGGGTGAAACTGATTGGCGATTTTAATGCGTACAACCTTGTGTCTGTCTATGCAGTGGCTAAACAACTTCACGAAGACGAATTGGAGATTCTGACTCAAATGAGTTTGTTGAACAACGTAGAGGGAAGATTTGAGTATATCAAAACACCAGGCAATGTGATGGCAATAGTGGATTATGCGCATACACCAGATGCACTGAAGAACGTGTTAAAAACAATTGCTAACATCAGAACTGGTAATGAAAAAGTGATTACAGTGGTTGGCTGTGGAGGAGATAGAGATAAAACGAAGAGACCATTGATGGCGAATATCGCTTGTAAACTGAGCGACAAAGTAATTCTTACTTCTGATAATCCAAGAACAGAAAATCCGGTCACAATTTTGGAAGAAATGCAAGCCGGTGTGGAGCCATTAGATTACAAGAAAACCCTCACTATTACAGATAGGAAAGAAGCAATAAAAACTGCTTCAGCTCTTGCAGAAGAGAATGATATTATTCTGGTGGCCGGCAAGGGACACGAAAATTACCAAGAGATTAATGGAGAAAGGTTCCCATTTGACGATTTAGAAATATTGTCCGAAACCCTAAAAATACTTGATAAATAATGTTATATCACTTATTCACATACCTACAAGAGATGGATTTTCCTGGAGCGGGATTGTTCAGTTTTATTTCATTCAGAGCAGCGCTTTCTATCCTAACTTCCTTGTTGGTTTCACTCGTATTTGGTCGAACCCTTATTCAAAAACTGAAGAACCTTCAAGTAGGCGAATCTGTGAGAGATTTGGGGCTAGAGGGACAGAAAGAAAAAGAAGGAACTCCAACGATGGGAGGGTTAATCATCATTGCTGCAATACTTATTCCTACTCTCTTATTTGCAAAATTAGATAATATCTACATTCTTATAATGCTTTTTACCACTGTGGGACTAGGGGCAATCGGGTTTTTGGATGACTACATCAAAGTCTTTAAGAAGAACAAAGCTGGATTAGCAGGAAGATTTAAAGTAGTGGGTCAAATTGGAGTAGGAGTTATCGTTGCAGTTATGCTGTTTTTTAATGAAAATGTAACCATCAAGGAAAAAGTGCAAAATGATGTGTTGGCTGGTTTTGTGGAAAAAATAGGAGAGGATTTAGTAGAAGTAACTCCCGCGAAAGATTCTATAGCCACATTCTCATGGGTAGAGCATCATTCAACAAAAACGACACTCCCTTTTGTTAAAAATAATGAGTTCAATTACCAATGGTTCTTGGCTTGGATGGAAAATGAAGGGAGAGCAAAATGGGCTTGGTTAATTTTTATTCCTGCCGTAATCGTTATTGTAACGGCTGTTTCAAACGGAGCCAATATGACCGATGGAATAGATGGCTTGGCAACTGGAACGTCTGCAATTGTTGGAATTACCTTGGCGATTTTTGCTTATGTTTCTGGAAACATCATTTTTTCAGATTACCTCAATGTGATGTTTATTCCTAATTCGGGTGAGTTGGTGATTTTTATCAGTGCATTTGTGGGTGCGTGTATCGGTTTTCTGTGGTACAATGCATACCCCGCACAAGTTTTTATGGGAGACACAGGGAGCCTCACTATCGGAGGAATTATAGCTGTATTTGCCATTGCAATAAGAAAAGAATTACTGATCCCCATTTTATGCGGAATATTTTTAGCAGAGAATCTTTCTGTGATGATTCAGGTGGCTTACTTCAAATACACCAAAAAGAAATATGGAGAAGGAAGAAGAGTCTTTCTTATGGCTCCACTT
>JALRIS010000028.1 GCA_023255335.1 Flavobacteriales bacterium
CCGTTGTGGGTAGTAGTAGTAACGGTGGTGTAACTTCCTGTTGTGTATGAATTAATAGAAGAAATTACATTCATCCCGGGAGCAGATACATCGGGTTTCATTCGCTCATCGTAGGTAGGTCCTCGACTCGAGAATCCAGCGATATTTCCAGGGAATACTTGTCCTGTAATGGCTACATTTTGGGATTGATGAGCTGCTACGGTAATAGCGCTTTCGGTGCAAGCCGGCTCTCCCAATCCATACAAATTGTCTCCTGCGACACCGCCATTTCCGTAGGCATAAAAATCTAAGCCCCAGTTTCCTACTCCATTGCTCAGTTCTACCACATTCCAGTAATGAACCATGCCCGAAGCGGCATACGAATGCAGGACAACCCGCAAGCTGGTATTGGTGTTTTGTACTCTTAGTCTTTGGTGCGGTCGGTTGTTGTTGGGGTGAGCCGAATCGATGGCATAATTGTAAAACACGGTATCGGTCCCCACCAATAAATAATCGGAATGATATCCGTTGTCGTTGTTTGTGCCGTAATACCTTGAGTGTGCCACCAATTGATTGGAAGAATTGTACACTTCTACTCTGGAATAAAAAGGATTGGAAGGCTGGCCCCACATAGAAATGCATTGTCCCCACATGGAGGGATGAGCCGAATAGGGATAAAATCCTATTCTTGTTCGGATGCTGTCGGTCGAAAATGTTTTTTTGATGTGAAAATCGGCATCGCCATTGTTTCCTCCCGAAGTCACAAAAGTCACTCCTTGAACACTGAGCGAATCTATGGCTTGGCTTACCAGGGAGGTGCCGTCCATTGTTCCCAAATAATACAATCCCCAACTCATGTTTATGACGAGTCTTTTGTTGTCGTTATCGGCAATGTTTTTCATCCACACAAATGCATCGATGGCAGCTCCGGCATCGAGCCTGATGGAATTGAAAAGATACTCCGACTCAAAAGCAACTCCGCGATGTATGGTTCCTCCACCGCTTCCTGCGGCTGTTCCTGCTACGTGATTTCCGTGGGTGGCATAGCCGTAATAATCTCCTGCGGTATCCGAATTGGCATTGTCCAATTCGGTTGGTGTGACATATTCTACGCCATAGCCAAATCCTGCTGGTTGGTTTCCTGCGTGCTTAAAATGATCCCAGGCTGCTCGGATTCGCGAGGTGGTAAGACTTGTGTCCATAAACATTGGGTGGTCGTAATCAAATCCCCAATCTGTGATTCCTATCAATACATTTTTGCCTGTGTAACTGGCTGCCAATCCGTGCCCTAGCCAAACGCTATCGGCTCGTACATCGGCAGTCATTTTGTGATTGTGAGGCAAGATTCGCTCGGCTACATTGAGTTGGGTTATGTTTTGGAAACTCTGTATGTTGGGTAAGTTTTGGAGAGGGATTTTTAAGGTAATTACATCGGCTACACTGCTCCCTACGAATGCTTGGTCGAGCAAATCGGCTGGGGTAAAACGGCTGTTTACTTTGGCTATCGTAGACAAGCAAAGCATGCCATTTACTCGATAAATTGGCAATAGCGGATTGTCCGATTTTAGTGCCAGATGGGTCTTGGTTTTGGATTGAGCGATGAGGTGATTAATTTGATATCGGGATTCGCTATTAATTCTGATTTGGGAATAAGAACCGAGCGACAAAACGACAACAAATAGTGTAAGTATGGATTTCATGCGGGTGATTTTGGAGGTGTAATTTACGACAATCGCAGTACATATGGAAAATTGTGGGGGTAGTTTTTTTGGGGGTTGAAAGGATGCGAGAAGGATAGGAGCAATTGTTTGAGCTCTTTCTTTGCCCCTCCTTTTGGGGCAAGGAAAAGCGAGTGCGGATAGCCCAGTACAATTTTTTGGCCGAAAAAAGCCAAAAAATTGTACTGGCCCAAGGTATTTTCACAGATTTTTATGGAGATTTTTCCGCTTTGGGTAGGTAAATCGTTTTGGAATATTCGGAGATTCTTGGGACGTAATTTTGGGGGATGATTGACATTTTTGTTACCTTTAAATCTTACGAATTTTGGAGTAAAAAAATCACAAACGACTTAGTACAACAGATTATGAAATACCACAGAATAAACAAAGACCTGTACATTCACCAACGTGCAGAATTTACCAAGCACATGAAGCCCAGCTCGATGGCTATTTTTAATAGCAACGATATTTTTTCGACCTCGGCCGATAGTACCTTGCCATTTGTACAACATCGCGATATTTTGGCGCTTTCGGGGGTGGATCAAGAAGAAAGTGTCTTGGTTTTGTTTCCGGATGCGAGCCAAGAAAAACACCGAGAAATCTTGTTTTTGAAAGAAACTTCGGAGACGATAAAAATATGGGAAGGCGAAAAACTGACGAAAGAAACTGCCTATGAAACTTCGGGAATTAAGACTGTGTACTGGCTTCAGGATTTTCATAAAATACTGAAAACACTGGTGGCTGAGGCAGACAATATTTACATAAACAAAAACATGCACACCCGTGCCAATACCGAAATGGAAACGCGGGAAGACCGTTTTGTATCGTGGATGATGACTGAGTATCCTGCTCATACTTACCTGCAATCGGCTCCTATTATGCACAGAGTGCGTGCGGTAAAACACCCGATAGAAATTGAGCTGATGCAGACCGCTTGCAACATTACCGAAAAGGGATTTAGGAGGATTCTGCCGTTTATCAAACCTGGGGTGATGGAATACAACATTGAGGCAGAATTGATGCACGAGTTTTTGAACAATCGCTCCAAAGGGTTTTCGTATACTCCGATTATTGGTTCGGGATACAATGCGTGCGTGCTGCACTACATCGAAAACAACGCAGAATGCAAAGATGGGGACGTGATTTTGATGGATTTTGGTGCAGAATATGCCAATTATGCCAGCGATATGACCAGGTCGGTGCCGGTAAACGGAAAGTTTACGGAAAGACAAAAAGCCGTGTACAACGCGGTGCTTCACGTAAAAAAAGAGTGTGAAAAACTCTTGTCGCCAGGCGTAAATTTACACGAATATCATGCGGAAGTTGGGAAACTGATGGAAGAGCAATTGGTGAAACTAAAACTGATTGACCAAACGGATATTAAAAACCAAGACCCTGATTGGCCGGCTTACAAAAAGTATTTTATGCACGGAACTTCCCATTTTATAGGGCTAGATACGCACGATGTGGGATTGTGGCACGAACCGATTCAGGCTGGAAACGTGTTTACGATAGAGCCAGGAATCTACATCCCCGAAGAAAATCTGGGAATAAGACTAGAAGATGATTATGTGGTGCAAGAGTCTGGTGGTTTGTTTAACCTTATGCAGAATATTCCGCTGGAAGTGGAGGAGATTGAGGAGCTGATGAATAGCTAAAGCTAGATGTTTGGATTTTCGGATTTAAAACCAATAATACGAACAAGTTCATATTATTAGTTTTTATTTTTTATGGTTATATTATAAAGTCTGAGAATCTGACATCTAAACGTCCGAAAATCAAAAAAAATGGCTCAACATAACGATACTGGAAAAGAAGGCGAAGAAATGGCGGTGTTGTTTTTGGTGAAGAATGGTTTCAAGATTGTTTCGCGTAATTTTAGGTACAAAAAATCGGAGATTGACATCATAGCTGTATTGGACAAAACAATCGCTTTTGTGGAGGTAAAAACACGCACCAATGCGTTTTTTCAAGAGCCAGAATTATCGGTTACTCGAAGCAAACAAAAGCAAATTACGTTGGGTGCCAATTACTACATTCAAGAAAACAACATTGACTTAGATATCCGTTTTGATATCATTGCGATAACGCTTTTTGGAAATAAGATTAATCACATTGAAGATGCTTTTTATCCGTTGGTTTAGGAGGGTACTACATTTCAAAACTCAATAAATAGTTGTCATCTTGGAACATTTCTTTTTCAGAAATTTATTCAGAATCTGATGGATAGTTGGTTGGTTAAAATCACCCTTCGCTTTGCTGATTCTCTCCCTTTCGGTCGAACTCTGGGTTCGGTTTGGCACAATCTGCGGGCTGAGGGTTTTTCTGAAAGAAAAATGTCTTTGCCTGTCCCGACTAATCGGGAAAGCCCAACTTGTGAAATACAAACCGTAATATTCTCTCTGTCGTTCCAAATTCTTGTACTGAGTTTGTCGAAGTATGATTTGGAATCTAGACTTATACGTTCTTTCTTTTTCGTAAAAGAAGTAATGTCATGCTGAATTTATTTCAGCATCTCTATTCATTGAAATAGAACAAATAACAAACTTGAAATATTCTTTGCTAAATCCTGAATAATTTCAAGATGACTTATGAATAAGTACACTCTTAAATTTGCTGAGTGAAATACTAGATTCCGGCTCGGAGGCCGGAATGACAGATGGAAAATTCTCGATACAATTTCATTCTCACTACCGCTTCACCGTTCGATTGA
>JALRIS010000193.1 GCA_023255335.1 Flavobacteriales bacterium
TGGACCTCTCAAACCTGCCTCCATTACATAAGTATTTCCCACAATGTATTGGTCGGTTAATTCATAATACTCACGAATCATTCTGAGTGCATCTCCGTATTTTTCTGTCAGTTGAGGAGATTGAGAAAACCAATTTTCAAAGTCTCTTTCCAACTTAGATTTTCTATCCACTACTCCATTCGTTTGCAGCTGTTCTGTTTGTCCCTGAAAATATTTCCAGTAATTGGCTGTTTGAGCGTATTTAGAAGAATACATAATATCTACGCTTTCCTTCTTATCCATTTGGGCTTTCATGGTTTTTAATTTCACATCTCTTACTTCTACTACGGTTGGCCCTTTTTTGTCAATCGCTTGTTGTACTCCATCCGAAGATAAATATCTATCTGTGCTTCCTGGGTATCCCATAATCATCGCAAAATCTCCTTCCTTTACCCCTTTTATGTTTACTGGCAAATGGTGTTTTGGTTTCAACGGAATATTTTCCGAAGAATAATCAGCTGGTTTTCCATCTTTACCAGAGTACACTCTAAACAAAGTAAAATCCCCTGTGTGTCTTGGCCACATCCAGTTGTCTGTATCACCTCCATATTTTCCTACAGATTCTGGAGGAGCACCTACTAGTCTCACATCTGTGTAAGTTTCATTGATAAACATGTAGTATTCACTTCCATAAAAGAAATCTTTGATGTAAGCAGTGTAATTCGTTCCTTCGGTAGCTTTTTTAATTAATTCAGCTTTTATTTCTTTTATTTTCTTGGCTTTGTCTTGATTTGACTCGAGTGAGGAAATGCCATCCAAAATCGCTTCAGTCACATCTTCCATTCTTACTAAAAAAGTGGCTGTAAGTCCAGGAACGTTTTTTTCTTCCGATTTCTTCATTGCCCAAAAACCATCTCTCAGGTAATTATTGGCAACCGTTGAAAACTGTTGAATTGCGTCATATCCACAGTGGTGATTGGTTAACATCAACCCTTGATCCGAAATAATTTCGCCCGTACAAAAACCACCTAATGAAATAATCGCATCTTTTAAACTTGAATTATTTACGCTGTAAATTTCTTCTGCTGTCAATTTCAATCCTTGACTTTGCATGTCTTTTATGTTCAATCTCTTGATGAACATTGGCAACCACATTCCTTCGTTTGCCCGAACAGTTACAGTTGTAAACACAACGGAAACGAGTAAAAATAACGAGAGTATCTTTTTCATTTTTCTTTTTATTTATTGATTTTTTTGAATGACTAAAGTAAGAAAAAATCACTTTATCTCCACCAATTTTAGTTAAATGGTTATAATTGTCAATAAATGGGAGTCCCCTATATTTACTCAATTACTAAACCAATGAAATACACAATCGAAACGACCATCAACAAACCTAAAAAAGAGGTTGTAGCACTTTATGACAATATTCCCAATCTGTACAAATGGATGGAAGGACTTCAGTCGGTAGAGTTACTTAGTGGCGAAGAAGGAAAAAAAGGAGCCAAAACCCAAATGGTTTTTCAAACGGGCAAGAGAAATATGACTATGACCGAAACTATTTTAGTAAACGAACTGCCTGATAAAATGGTTACGACTTATGATGCTGATGGAGTTCACAACATTATTTTCACAGAATTTATCGAAGAAGGAACCCAAACAATTTACCGAACATATCAAGAATTTAAATTCAAAGGAGCTTTGCGATTAATAGGATTCTTGTTTCCTAAGGCTTTCAAAAAACAATCCAAGAAATACCTGGAGGATTTCAAAAGGTTTGCCGAAAGCAATTAATTGAACCCAAAATTAAGGGAAAACACATGAGAATAAAGTGACAACGATCCGTTTCCTACATTGGAAATAGCGTAATCGATATCAAACTTTTTGAATGCAACTCCTACCCCTAAATTTGGCATGAGAGAGAGAGTTTCTGAACCGTCAAATTGTCGCACCCATTGAACGTTGCCAAATCCTGCACGCACAAAAAGTAATTTTTTGAACCCTAATTCGGCACCTAAACTTGGCTCCACATTTAGTCCATTGGTTCGAATGATGGAGTTTCTCTTTCCATCAAAAGTGGTGTTTAAATTCATTTCGGTGTGTAGTTGAAACTTCTCGTTCAACTTAAATTCTCTGGACGCACCCAAAATTAAACGAGGCAGCGTGATTTCTGTAGAGTTATCGGGAATTTCATTTCCTGTACTTTCAAAAACTTCTCTTGTCGCCTCATCAATGGAATAGCTCCAAGCATTTACCGTGGTGGTAACATCTCTCACTACTCCTGCAAACTTCCACTTTTCTGTTTTGTAGGCTACTGCCAAGTCTAACCCAAATCCCCATGAGTTAGCAAGATCCCCAATTCTTCTGTGGATTACTTTAAAATTTCCTCCTACATCAAGTCTGTTCTTTAGTTTTCTGGCATAAGAAAGGAGCAACGCGTAATCTGCTGCCGAAAAACGAGTAATCTCATCGTAATTTACATTCCCTTCTTTATCAATTAATTGTGTAGTGTTCGGTATGTCATCCGTTCCAAAACGAATAAGGGATATTCCTCCAACTGAGTTTTCATCGAGTCTTTTGCTAAATCCTAGATAATCGTACTTGGCAATTCCCTTAAAATACTCTGAGTGCATCAATCCAAACTCCATGTTTTTCTTGGTGTTTAAAAGCGCTGCTGGGTTGTAATAACCTGCTGTGACATCGTCTAGACTGGCAATAACGGAGTTTGCCATCCCAAAGTTTCTGGCTCCTACCCCAATCGTCAAAAATTCATTGCTATACTTGGGCGCATTGGTTTG
>JALRIS010000221.1 GCA_023255335.1 Flavobacteriales bacterium
GCATCTACATGACCTTTTCTTATGTGTTTAAAAATATTACTTGCCGCAATTACTTTTTTGTTGATTAGCGTATCTACGCCAATATTTTGAGACAAATGGATGTAATCGATATTCTCTACTCGAGCAATTGTTTTTCTTACCCCATGATTCTTGGCCACAAGGGAAGAAATAATATTCGTTTCGGAGTTTTGTGTAACCGAAATTAACGCATCCATGTCTCCAAGTCCCTCCTCTTTCATGGTTTCTACATCTCTCCCATCAATATTCAACACCAATGTATTATTCAGGTTATTTGCCAGCATGTCGCATTTCTTTTCATCTCCTTCTATCACAATCACTTTGTAATTATCTTGAAAAATACGAGCTGTTAGTTCTCCCAATCTATTTCCACCCAAAATCATGATGTTTCTGATTTCAAAACACTTTTGGTCGCAAAATTCGGTAATTCTATCTATGGATTCGGGAGTTGAAATAAAGTAAACAATATCGTGCTCGCGAATTGTCGTATCCTTATTCACAATAATTGTACTTTCATTTCGGTGAATTGCAATGGGTTTGAATGACAAATTGGGGTTCAGGTATGAACTCTCACCCACAGTTTGATCTTTTAATTTTGACTTATCCCCGATCGCAATTCCAAACACGGTGAGCTTTCCACCTTCAAATTCGATATTATCGGTAAAAGCCGATTTCTTCACCAATCGTTCAATTTCTTCGGCTGCCAAAATATCTGGAGAAATTAAAGTGTCTATACCCAAATCTCTGAACATTTCTTGACGGTCTTCGAGCAGATTTTCTAGAGTACTTACCCGAGCAATTGTCTTCTTGGCTCCGTATTTTTTTGCCATTATAGAAACGAGCAGATTTGTTTCCTCGGAAGACGTTACGGCAATCAATAAATCGCATTGATTTACTTTGGCTTCGCTCAATACATCAAATGATTTGGCGTCTCCCAAAATGGGGAAAATATCTATGTGCGACTGCACATAATCCAGCCTAGATTCGTCCTCGTCTATCACATAAATATCTTGCAATTCGCTCGAAAGCATCTTTGCCAGATGGTATCCCACATCCCCCGCTCCAGTAATAATTATCTTCATATAATGGTTAAAATTCTGAAATGAACAAGCAAAGTTAGCTTATTTAATGCGAAAATTAAATTATCTTTCCCGCTAAACTAAAATATGGAATAAACCGTGTATCTTTGAAACTCGATTCATTTACTCAAAAAACCTACTAAACAAAAATGCCCACTCCCTCTTTCGAAAGTAGAAAAATTGTCATTCTTACGATTGTTCTCTCTATCGGAATTATATTTTCTTTGCGGCTACTTTTCGTTCAGGTGCTTAGTCCAAAATGGAACGAAGAATCAAAAAAAATATCTGAAACAAAACGAATTGTAGAACCTGAAAGAGGGTTGATATTTGATCGAAATGGAAAATTATTAGCGGCAAACAAAACGATTTTTGAGTTGCGCATTACTCCGTCCAAAATCCAAGAATTCGACACGACTGAACTCTGCAATTTGGTTTTTCTTACCAAAGACTCACTGAAAACAAAACTCAAGGAATTACGAAAATATAGAAGGCTCCAACAAGTATTGGTAAAAACAATTCCAGAGCAAAATGTAGCTAAATTCACCTCGTTGATGTACAAGTATCCTGGGTTTGCTATGGTTGAAAAATCTATCCGAACCTATCCTGGACATGCGGCTGCTCACCTATTGGGATATGTGCGTGAGGTAGATGGTGAGATTGTAAAAAAGAAACCTTATTCCCGCGGAGGTGATAGAATTGGAATTTCTGGATTAGAAAAATATTTTGAAGACGAGCTAAGAGGAAGACGAGGCAAAAATCAGTTCTTGAGAGATGCTTATGGAAATCTAAAACAATTAACCGACTCGGACACAGCAAAATCTGGGAACAACCTCGTGAGTTCGATTGACCTTGCCTTGCAACACTACGGAGAGCGATTGATGCAGAACAAAATTGGATGTATTGTAGCGATTGAACCTTCTACGGGTGAAATTCTAAGTATGATTTCGGCCCCTTCTTTTGACCCCAATTTGCTGAGCGGTGACACAATGAGTCGCAATTGGAATCGATTGTACAGAAATGATTCATTAAAACCTCTCTTCAACAGAGCACTTCTTTCGAGATACTCACCTGGTTCTATTTTCAAAATGGTTCAAGGATTGTCTTCATGGGAACTCGGAATTATTGACAAAAACACAAAAATATATTGTGATAAAAATTTAGTCGGGTGCCACAACCACAGCCCTGTAAACGGACTTCCAGATGCCATAAAAGTCTCGTGCAACCCATATTTTTACGAAACTTTTAAGAGGATGAGTACCATGAATGATGGGAAAGATATTCACGAAAAATCACGAAAAGGACTTGTTACCTGGAATGAGTACGTAACGTCTTTTGGTTTGGGGATGAATCTCCACATCGATTTTCCTGGTTATTCAATTGGGAATATTCCCTTGCCCGCTACCTACGACAAAATCTACAACAATAACATGAGGTGGAATTTCAGGACCTGCAATTCGCTTGCAATCGGACAAGGAGAAATGCTTGTCACTCCCTATCAGATGGCTAATTTAGCTTGTATAATTGCAAACCGAGGCTATTTTTACTATCCTCATTTTATCAAAAACATCGAAGAAAACTCAATTGATTCGATTTATAGATTTAAGCAATACACCAAAGTAAGTTCAGACAAATTTGAACTGATCGTAGATGCGATGCAACAAGTTGTTGAAGGTGCTGGTGGAACGGCAGGAAGAGCCAGAATTAAAGGAATTGAATTGTGCGGAAAAACGGGTACAGTGGAAAACTCGAGAGGAAAAGATCATTCAGTATTTATTGCTTTTGCTCCTAAATACAACCCAAAAATTGCCATTGCGGTGTATATCGAAAATGCGGGGTTTGGAGGTACTTGGGCCGCACCAGTTGCGAGCCTTATGGTAGAAAAATACTTGACAGACACGATTAGTAATTACGCAAAAGAAAAAAGAATTCTTGATGCAAATTTAATACCCAAGAATGACACAGATTTTTAAAAATATCGACAAACAACTTCTTGGGCTGTATTTTCTACTCGTTTTGTTGGGCGTATTTACCATTTACTCCACCACTTATGACGAGAATTTTCCTTCTATTTTTTCCTTGAGTAAATCATACGGAAAACAAATTATGTGGTTTGGAATTAGTTGTTGTATTGGAGTCCTCCTTTTATTACTCGACCGAGAATTTATTCAAAAATCAGTTCCGATTTTCTATGGATTCACCACCCTGTTGTTGGTGTTAGTCTTGCTTATTGGAACTGAAAGAAATGGAGCAAAAGCTTGGTTTGGGGTAGGAAGTTTTGGAATTCAACCGGCCGAGTTTGCCAAAATTTCGGTGAGTTTGATGGTTGCTTTATTTATCGCAAACACCAATACCGCGCTGCTCAAATTGCAAACAAAAATTTGGCTCTCAATCATCCTTTTCATTCCTATCCTACTTATTTTAAAACAACCAGACTTAGGAACTGTCCTTGTATTTTTAGGATTTATTCTCGTGCTCTACAGAGAAGGAATTATTGGAAACATTCTCCTATATGGACTCTTACTTGTGGTTGTCTCGGTTGTCTCGCTGCTCTTAAAAGACACCATTAATCTATTCTATGGACTCCCAATTCATGCTCATTACACACTAATATTTACACTTATTCTCATCGCAATTTTAGTGACATTGGGCGTAAATGTAACCACCTACCAGCGTTACCGAAAGAGCAAGCACATTCGTGTTATTTTAGTGACATTAGCTGCTATCGTATTGGTTCCGATGATGAAATATGGGTTCGAAAAAATTCCTGAAAATCATTACCAACGAGTGCGAGTAGAAATAATTCTTGGACTGAAGGAAGATCCTCGAGGCGTAGGTTACAACTCCCATCAGGCATTGTCGGCTATTGGTTCGGGAAAATTCTTAGGAAAAGGATACAAAAACGCTACTTTGGCCAATGATACCTACAGTCAAGTTCCAGAACAAAGTACCGACTTTATATTTTGCACCGTAGCGGAAGAATGGGGATTTCTTGGTGGATTTATCTTGTTTTCGATATATATGGTCTTGATTCTTAAGATTATTTCAATTGCCGAACGACAAAGATCTACCTTCAACAGAGTATTTGCCTATTCGATTGCCAGTATTTTTTTCATTCACTTTGCTATCAATATTGGAATGGTTTTGGGGCTTGCTCCAATCATAGGAATACCTCTTCCTTTCTTTAGCTATGGCGGTTCCTCTCTGCTTTCGTTCAGCATAATGATTTTCCTCTTATTGAAATTTGATTCCGACAGATTAGAATCTTTTAGATAAGTTCCGTTTTTTTGGGTAATTTAGAGGGAAGTTTAACACAACCTAAAAGAATTGTTTACGTTCTAAATAAAACAGTTATTATGAAAAAAATCACACTACTCATTACCCTAGTTATTTCTTCGGTTCTTACCTATTCACAATCATTTGAAATACCTAAAAATTATGAATTCAAAACGGAAGCAGATTACGACAAGTACGAATCAGATATTCTTGCTTGTGTTGATTGGTTAATGACTTCCCCTATTCACAAAGAAGTGAGAAAAAGAGACAAGGCTGTTTCTTTTTTAGCCGCCTACTCGCGCGACAACGACAGAGTGAATCCTTATTTAGACAAGAAAGAATTTCCTTTTTTACTCAATGGCGAGCTAGGAGTGATTTACATTGCCTCCTGGACCAAGAGTTGTTTGACTCAAAACTATGTAAACAACAAAGAAGAATTTACATTAAGAGCTACCAATCAAGTAATTGAATACTATTTAGCCAATCAATCAAAAATAAAAAAGGGAAAAGGAATCCAACTCTTTGTGGATCAAAAAAACCAAGGAAATTTAGCCTCTTTTGTGAACAGTAAGCTTTAAGACAATTTCGTATGAACAATACCGAAAGAGTGGCACAATTTTGTGCCACTTTTTTTGTTAATTAAAATGGGGATAAAAAAGAGTGAGAGTTGCTCATATTCTTCCATTGTATTTTATTTTTGAGGTCTATTATGAAGTCACTATTTTATTTATCTGTTGCGGCAATTTCTAGTTTTTTGCTGAGTACTAATTCGGGATCA
>JALRIS010000228.1 GCA_023255335.1 Flavobacteriales bacterium
CATTCCTACATAGTCGTTTTCGATTACCCGTTCAATTACTGGGTGATCTGGCGAATAAGTTTGAATGATTACTTTTCCTTGCTTTGTCTTTCTTCCTGCCCTCCCCGCAACTTGGGTAAGCAACTGAAATGAACGCTCAAACGATCTGAAATCAGGATAATGCAACAAACTATCTGCATTAAGCACTCCCACCATCCCTACATTATCAAAATCTAGACCTTTGGTTACCATTTGGGTTCCAACCAAAATATCGATTGCTCCTTGTTCAAAATCGTCAATTATGTGCTGGTAGCCATTTTTGTTTCGTGTGGTATCATAATCCATCCTTTTGACAGCGCTTGTTGGAAAATAAAGCGACAAATCTTCTTCAATTTTCTCTGTCCCAAAACCTTGCATTTTTAATGTATTGCTTCCACAAGCTTTGCATTGGGTAATGGGTTTTTCTGTATATCCGCAGTAATGACATTTTTGGTAGTGGGTATATTTATGATACGTCAAACTGATGTCGCAATTTTTGCACTGAGGTACCCACCCACAACTCTCGCACAACCAAGAAGGATTATACCCTCTTCTATTTTGAAACAGAATGATTTGTTCTTTGTTAGTCAAATACTGTTGCATTTCATCAATAAGAAATTGAGAAAAATGAGATTTCATCTTTTTTTTCCTGGTCGCCTCTTTCAAGTCCGACAGCACAATCTCAGGAAGTTTCACCTCTCCAAATCGCTCTGTCACTTCCACTAATCCAAATTTGCCTTCGGTTGCATTCCAGTAGGATTCGATAGATGGAGTAGCCGAACCGAGCAATACCTGCGCCCCATGAATACTCGATAAGTACAAGGAAGCATCACGACCTTGATATCGAGGAGCAGGATCTTGCTGCTTGTAAGATGCATCATGCTCTTCATCTACTATCGTAAGCCCTAATCGATAAAATGGCAGAAAAATAGCAGAACGTGCTCCAATAATAATCTGAAATCTGCTCTTTTCTTTTTTCAATAATTCATTCCACACTTCCACTCTTTCCTGAGAATTGTATTTTGAATGATAGATTCCAACTTTGTCTCCAAATTTCTTTCTTAACCTGGAGATAATTTGAGTTGTCAAAGCAATTTCTGGCAACAAGTAAAGGACTTGGTTTCCTTTTTCAAGTTGCTCTTGGATCAGTTGAATGTATATTTCAGTTTTTCCGCTTCCTGTCACTCCGTGAAGCAACACTGTTTTGTCCTTTTCAAAAAAACTTTTTATTTCTCCCAGTGCTACTTCTTGCGCTGCCGAAAGCGAATCTATTTCTTCTTCAATTAGTTTCGACTCAATTCTGGATTCCTCTTTGGATACTTCATCCAAAAACCCCTTTACAATGAGTTGTTTTACGATAGACGAACTTGTGTCGGCCAAACGAATAAGTTTTTTTTTGGGGATACTTTCTGACTCTTTCTTTAGCTGTAAAAAAATCATAAACGCCTCCAACTGCTTGGGCGCTTTTTCTAAAGAGTCAAAAGCTTCTCTTACTTCGTCATCTGTAAAATGAGAAGGAAGTTGAACATACTTTTCTACCTTCGGCTTGTATTTTTCTTTGAGCTGTTCGGCTACAATTACTGCATTTTTCTCCAGCAACGATTTAATCACTTTATAACTCGAACTACTTGAGACAATAGCATCTACCTCGCTCATTTCCAGTACATTTCTAATTTCAAGGGCTTCTAGAACTAAGTACTCTTTGTCGGTCAGTTCTTCGGGCAAAATGGAGATCTCCTCGTTTCTAATTATTTTGGTTTTACTCACCAATTTCAAACCTGTAGGAAGAGCAGCATTCATTACCTCGCCTATCGTACACACATAATAGTTGCTCATCCAGTCCCAAAATGTTAATTGTGTGTCATTCACAACTGGCTGTTCATCCAAAATGGAGTCAAGATATTTTGCCTGATATGCTTTAGGAGGAGTAGAATGAATTGCCGAAATGACTCCCGAATATAATTTTTTCTTACCAAATTGAACAACAGCCCTCTTCCCCACTTCAACCTCTTCGTTTAGTTCTACCGGAACTCGGTAAGTAAACAAATAAGGAATGGGCAACGGTAAAATTACATCCACAAATAAGGTTAAACGTGTTGTCATAGGCAATCAAAGGTACATTTTTTTTGCCTAAAATCTTACCTAAATAAATTACCTAATAAGATTCACGTGGCCTCTTTTATGGAACGTTTTTGTCGAGTTTTCGTCCTTGTACACCAATTGCCAAATGTAGGTCCCAATCTCGCAGCCCCACCTGAAAGGAACTATCCCAGCCCTGAGATTTGTCGCGAGATTCAAAAATTGTTTCCCCCCATCTATTGACTACAATTAATGAATAGACAGATGGATCGTCTCCAATAAGAACTGGAGAAAATTCATCGTTTATTCCGTCATTGTTGGGTGAAATTGCACTTGGAACATAGGCAGATAATTCTTTTACAAAAACCGTTTAAATTTTAACTCAAAAAAACGTTAATTTAATTTTGAATACCCCCAATTAAGACTTTCCCAGTTCGGAAACATTCTGGTTCGTCTTCCAG
>JALRIS010000040.1 GCA_023255335.1 Flavobacteriales bacterium
ATTTGAATTATTTGCAAGTGAGCAATGGGGTGATATTTGCACCAACAGGAGATGTGTTTCAAGTAGGAGAAACATTCACATTTATTTATAGATAGTATGATAAAAAGAAGCTATAAGCGTGAGTTTGTAGATAAAGTAAAACAGAAGTTTAATGGGAAAATAGATGCGGCAACGGGAAAGGAAAAAGAGGCGATGATTGCCGAAAGAGATAAAACAATCGCTGGATTGATTACTGCCCTAGAAGAATCTACAGCAGAGCACTTCAAGAATTACGACAAAACAACGGAGAAAAATTTAGTTGCCAATTTATTTGATTTGTACTACAACAAAGTAAACAAAGAACAGCATCCACCATTTTTTGCGGATGTAAAAAAGGCGAATTTTGATCGATACGCTAGAAAATTATTGTGTAAATCACCGTTCATGAAAGAAAAGAAAATGAACAAAGTGATTGCTAAATTGAAAGCCGGAAAATCAATTGACTTAGAGGATGATAGAGCCATAAAAGCTGCGACAGACTTTATCTCTATGTATTTTGGTTCCTCATCCAAATTTGCGGAAGCGGAAGAAAACATGGAAGAAGGGTATAGATTATTTGTAGAAGGGATTAGAAGAATGCAACCAGAAAAGAGTTTTTACCCTAATGCAAATTCTACACAGCGATTGACTTATGGTAGCGTAATGTCTTACAAAGTAAGCGACAAAGTGAGAGATATTGTACGAAGTCAAGACGGATTGGATACCTACTATACTACCATGGATGGACTGATGGAAAAGGAAATACCAGGAGATCAAGAGTTTAGTCTTCCTCCAAGGTTAAAAGAATTATATGAGAAGAAAGATTACGGCCAGTATGCTGATGCTTCGGGGAATTTGAGAGTAAATTTCTTAACTAATAACGACATTACGGGAGGTAACTCTGGAAGTCCTGTAATAGACGGAAATGGATACCTCATTGGTACTGCTTTTGACGGAAACTGGGAAGCAATGAGTGGAGATATTTCTTTCGAAAACTCTGTTCAAAGAACTATTTCGGTAGACATTAGATACACCCTTTTTATCATCGATAAATATGCAGGCGCTGGACATTTAATTGAAGAAATGACAGTAATCAAATAATGGATTCCTACATCTGGATTCAAAAAAAAAGCTACTTGGAAACAAGTAGCTTTTTTTTGTTAGTTACTGTGCGATTGAGCAGTCTCCACCCAATGCTCTGCCAACGAATGAGGGTGAGCACCGATAGACTGAGCCAGATGCAATGCGAGTGACATCATGAGCACGCAGGCATCTTCTAATTGAGTGAGTGTCGTGATTTGCTGAAATTTTGCTTGTGCTTTGTGCAGTAATAAGGTAACATGCTGGTGAGCAAATTCTGATGGGTTCTTGATGTTAGTAATAGCAGGATGAATCAATACCTCGCGCCATTCCAAAGGAATCGAGTCCGCCAATTCGCTGGGAGAAAAAGAGCCAAGCGTTTTCCACTTTTCTAGTGCTTCAGAACTTCCGGAGTCTGCCAATCCATTGTCTAGGTAGAGTTCAAACGCCACCTCGGCTAACTGTTGCATTACCTCCAAATAATTATCTTGACCAGATTCGTACCGCTTAGTAGATTGGTCTTGAAGGTATTCTTCTACAGTAAATGAAGGAAGTTCGGTTACTACAGGGCAACCTTCCAAACAAGGGAAATTTTCACCCTCGTGGATGTATTGTACCTTGTTGTGCTGGATTTGCCTACCAAGCGGATACAACCTACATGCCAGCGGTCGACCTTCATGAACACTACATCCAAAATCCTCGATATACTGACTGCAAGAAGGTTGATTTTTATACCCAATAGCTCCTTCAAATTTTAGTTTTATTCCTCCCCAGTCGCAAAATTCTTTGACAAAATCCTGAGTAGAAAGTCCTTTTGCTTTTGCAATAGTTGCCAATTCCCAAGGATTTATATGCACTGTTTTTCCATGGCAACAAGTTCCTGTTCGAGAGCAAGTAAGAGGAAGTGAATCTAAGAGATTTAGTTTTGTTACAATCATTTATTAATGAATTTATGAGAGCCATCACAACCCGGCATTTTTTTCGACAATCCACAAACACAATCATTTATTCCTTGTCCATTCAAAATACGAGATTCATATTTCTCTATCCGAGAGATTCTTGTTTTGGATTGTTTGGCTCCTTCAAAAAATAAATTGTAACCTCTTTGTCGACCAGGAGTTAAACCTAAAAAGGCAGTTTTGAACTTTTTGTCGTTTCTCATTTTTTCTTTGAGTTCATCCACAAAAGTGACCTCCGAACTCTTCTTTAAGTCTACTTTTAATCCTAGCTTTTCGATTTCTATGGCCTCAAACAAATAGCGTTTTATCACCGATTCTGAAGCGATGATTTCCTCCAAAGAATAGAATTTCCAGTACTTCACAGATTGTGAGTTTGGACCTGGTGAAACCAGCACATTTTCTGAATCTTGGAGTAAAACTCCTTTGAGAAAACTCAGGGAACAATAGTCTTTAAAACAGCCAATTATGGCTACATTAGATTCGTTGAAATCAAAGCATGGAGTTTTCCATTTGAGTTCTTCATTTAGTCCACAATCAAGGGCGATTTCTCTTAGCTTTTGAGCCTCTTTGCCCCATACTTCTTGTTGGTTCACAAACTGATTGATTTCTTCCTTCATCTCAATCGAGTTTGTATTTGTTTTTGTTGGAGTTTATCAAGAGGTAAGGAATTCCTATTACAAGAGCACCGTAAAATGAGTAAAACTTAATTTCTTGAATTTCTGACCACTGGGAAATGTAATACCCCAAGCTGATGACAAATGCCATGAAAAACATTGCATTTCTGAACACTGAGGCAATTCCTTCAACGTCATATTTTTTTTTCTCTTCTTGGGGCAAGGTGTTGTAACCTGCCATCAAGAAATAGAGCTTACCGTTTTTTATTGCAAGCCCCAGAATTACAAAAAATATCGAAATTCCAATCATAAGTGTTTGTTTGTGCTTGAGAATAAAAGTAAAAGAAGTAATTGACTTTGCAAAGTAAAGAGGATTGAGATTAACTGGGAGCTAAGAAATTGTAACAATTGCTACCTTCAACCGTTCAAAAAGAATGTACATTTAAATAAAAAAACTATGACACATAAAATAGCTACAGATTGGAAAGGTGAAATGGCCTATGAGGTGGAAACTACAGGAGGAAGCTTTACACTGGATGCCACGCCTGACGAAAATGGAAAAGCCAAAGGAATGACTCCCAAATACTTAATGTTGGTTTCGCTGGCAGGCTGTACCAGTATGGATGTCACTTCCTTGCTCACCAAAATGAGGGCACAAGTGGAAGATTTTAGGGTAGAGGTAGAAGGAGAGCTCACCGAAGAGCATCCAAAGCATTACCACAAAGTAAAGTTGGTTTACTTATTCAAAGGGGAGGACTTGCAAAAAGAGAAAATAGAAAAAGCGGTTAAATTATCCATTGATAGGTATTGTGGAGTATACGAAATGTTTCGACAATTTGCCGTTGTAAGCTATGAGATTCGATACAACTAGCATGAAACTTCCTTTCATTATCATCGGAATAGTCATTCTTCACTTTGTGGTGGGGATTAGTTTACTGGTTTGGAAATGGAATAGGAGGAAGGAGGATTAGTACTGCAATTCGCCAATTCCTTGACGCAGAACCTCCAATTCGTCTTGGGTGCAATCTACCACGGTAGAGGGTTCGTTGTTCCCAATTCCGCCATCAATTACCAGTTCTACTTGGTGTTCAAATTTTTCAAAAATCTGTTCGGGATCGGTAATATATTCCACTATTTCATCTTCGTGGTGAATGGAAGTTGTCACCAGTGGGACACCTAAATTTCTTACAATTTCGAGACAAATTTCATTGTCTGGAATTCGAATTCCAATCTCCTTTTTGTTCGAGTCAAATAACTTGGGAATTTGATTACTGGCATTCAAAATGAAGGTAAAAGGTCCTGGCAGGTTTTTGTTCAGTGCTTTGAATATACTGCGGCTAAAAGGAGTGGTGTATTCGTCAATAGATTTAAGGTCGGCACACACCAAAGAGAAATTTGCTTTTTTCAGTTTAATTCCTTTCAGTTTGGCCAGTTTTTCGATTGCTCGCTTATTATCGAGCGAGCAACCAAAATTATACACTGAATCTGTGGGGTAGGCAATAATTCCTCCTTTGTTTAACACAGAAATCACCTCCTGAATTTTTCTGTATTCAGGTGTTTCTAGGTGTATGGGTAGGAATTCTGCCGCCAAAATTTAAGAGTTTGCTTTTGCGTGATCTTCTAAGAATTTAGCCAATCCGCTGTCGGTCAGTGGATGTTTTGCCAATGCCAAGATTGCACTCAAAGGTCCAGTCATTACATCTGCTCCAATTTTGGCACAGTTAATAATGTGCATCGGATGACGAACAGAGGCAGCAAGTATTTCTGTAGCATATCCGTAGTTGTCAAAAATCAATCTGATTTCGTCAATGAGGTTTAATCCATCGGTTGAAATATCATCCAACCTTCCTATGAATGGCGAAACGTAAGTTGCTCCTGCTTTGGCAGCAAGCAAAGCCTGACCTGGAGAAAATATCAAAGTACAATTGGTTTTGATTCCTTGCTCAGTAAAAAATTTAATCGCTTTTATTCCTTCAGGAATCATGGGTACTTTTACCACAATGTTTTCGTGTAGTTCGGCAAGAGCAAGTCCCTCTTTTACCATTCCATCAAAATCAGTAGAAATTACCTCGGCACTTACTGGTCCATCCACAATATTGCAGATGTCTACGTAGTGCTTCATAACTTTGTCCGTCCCACCAATTCCCTCTTTTGCCATCAGGGAAGGATTGGTTGTTACACCGTCTAATATTCCTAAATCGTTCGCTTCTTTGATGTCGTTTAGGTTGGCTGTATCGATAAAAAATTTCATAGTTGTATGGATAGAATTATTGTTTGTGGCACAAAATTAAGTTTCGTAAGGAAGTTTACCTATTTACCTAATCGGAAGTTTTAAACAAGTTGTTACAAACTTATTTCCTTTCTTGGAAGGAACAACCAACTAATTCCTGCCCCTACAAAGTTTTTAACTTCATAAAATTCTCTTCCTACGTAGAGATCAATTTGCAGTTGGTTGCTTATCAAATATGCGATTCCTGCATTAAAATTGAGCATGGATAGAGAATAGTTATAATATTCTCCGTAGGGTTCCAACAAGAGCGTAGTTTTTTTGCCAAGTTTGACACCTACTGCAAAAGTGTAAGTTAGACTTGCCTCATCGCTTTCTAAGTAGAAGTTCCATCCCACATTGGAACTTACTCCCACCGACTTTGAAAAGGAGTGGGAGGCGAGTAATTGATAGACAAAATTATAGTTCGTCAGAGAAGCGAAATCACCGTTTTCTGGGAATTGAACTTGGGTAAGAACTGCCAATTTTGTTTTGCTTTTAGGGCGATTATAAAGCTGAATTTTAGTTCCAAACTGAAAAGTGGTATTCGCCATAACTGGGATTACTCCGTCATCAAAGATATTGAGATCGGACAGTGCGCGAAGTTCCAACCAAGATAAAATTCCGTAACGAACAGAGACCGTTGGCAAGGTAAAGTTTTGTTTATTAGTAAAATAAGGGTTCTCAAAATTCTCGTATAGTAGTCCTGTTTCTAGTTGTAGACTTTTATGAGGAACTACTTTGGCACTATTTGTTTGGTTAGGTCTATCAGTTTCTATAGTTTGACCAAAGGAGGATGTGTAGCACGATAGCCAAGTAAATAAAAGTAGGAGGTATTTCATAAAATCGAACAATTCTTAGATTCTAAGGTACTAATTTTAAAGTCGCTCTCAAAACTATTTTGGTATTACAAACTGCCTACTTTTACACCTGCATACCAAGTTCTGGGTTGTGCAGGCCCAAACACGAAATTGCTGTCTCTGTTTTTTCCAATATCGAACTGAGACTGATACGCGTTGAGCATATTTCGCATCCCTCCATAAAAGGTTATGCTTGTTTTTATTTTTTTCACAGAAAGGGTATAATTCAGTTTCAGGCTAATTTCATGAAAGGGTTTTGAATCAATAATTTCATCAACGAGTTGGTTCGGAGCTCCTGCAAAATGGGGTACTTTCATAGAGCCTGTGTATAAATAATTCAGTACTCCGTTTAGCTTAGATTTTGGTAACACCGTCACCACTCCATATCCGTAAGTTCTTGGTGTTCGAATAAAATCTTCTATTCCCTCAATACCGTTAATATAGCTTACTTTGTTGGCATACTTACTTGTTTGATAGGTAAATCCAGTTTCTAGTTGTAGTTTCATATTGAGGTTAGCCCGCAGCTCCACTGTCGCCCCTTGCACCGTTGCGCTCTGTCCATTTTTCTTCTCGAATACTTCTCCAAACTGGTCTTGCCCCACAGGGTCTAGTAGGAACGCTTTATCTAGTTTTGTATAGAATCCCTCTAAGGTGAATCCAGCAATATATTTTGTAGAAACTTTGTCGTAATTGAGCGAAGTACTCAAGCTATGCGATCGTTCTGGGCTAAGGTTGGGAGAGAGTTGAACTCTCGAAATACCACCTCCAGCAAAGGCAATATGCAAATCTGTATCAAAAGCTTGGGGAGCGCTAAAGCCTGCCCCGTAACTAATTCTAACTTGTGTGTTTTTCTTTAAGGAATAAAGTAGGGAAGCTCGAGGACTCACAATAATCTTTTTCACCCTATTATGTTTGTCCATTCGCACACCTGTTAATACGTTCAGTTGTGGTGTTATTTTCCAATCGCTTTGAAAAAAAGCACCCAAATTTTGTGTAGATTGATCCACCATATAATTGTAGGAAGCTATTTCATCCAACACATCGTCAAGGAGATATTCTGTTCCAAAAGTCAGAAGGTTTTCTACTCCCAAAGTTTGGGTTATTTTGTGATTTAGCTGAAATCCTCCTTGTATGGTTTGGGTAAATGAATTTCCATAAGGCGGATTAGCACTATGAAGAAGGAGTGAGCTGTCTTCGTCTGACAAGATTCCCGTGTAGTGATCTCTTTGCGTTTGCTGCCAGCCCATGTAGGCAATCAAAGAAGATTTCTTTTTATTGAAATTGAGTTGGTAATCTGCGCTTCCCATCCACACATTGTGGGTACGTTCTTCTGCTTGCTGAGCAAGTTTTGTAGGTTTGTTGGTCATCTCTCCACCATATCGATATTCATGGAGATTACTCAAACTAAATTCAATTTTTTGATTTTCACCGAGGAGAAAAAATGAATTCATTCCTAAAGAGGTATTGGTCAATTCGGGAAGTTCCGAAAAGTTATCGGAATTGTGATCGTACATTTCTCTGTTTCTATGATTAAGAAAAAGAGATACTCCAGCATTTTTCTTCTTGTTTACTAGGGAGCCATTTCCACTAACTATATGATCAAAGCTGCTGTTGTTTATGACTTGAGAAGTAGCATTTACTTCATACCCATTTTCCTTAGGAATTTTGGTTATCACATTCACTGTTCCGCCAATCGCACTTGAACCATACAAGGAAGAACCACCTCCACGAATTATTTCAACTCGCTCAATCATGTTTACCGGAATTTGTTCTAATCCATACAAGCTTGTGATAGGACTAAAAATAGGGCGGCCATTGATCAGAATTTGGGAGTAGCCTCCGGCTAGTCCATTCATTCTGAGCTGAGTGTAATTGCAAGTTTGACAATCAGTCTCTACCCTCAATCCTGGTTGAAATTTTAATCCTTCCGATAAGTTACAAGCTTGCACATTGTCAAGCGTTTCACTTGAGAGTACATTTACAATGATTGCTGATTCAGTCTTTCGTTTGGGAGTTCTAGTTCCAGTTACCACAAAATCTTCCAGATGGGTAACGGAAGTAACCAATACAATGGAGCGATTCACATGATTTTTTTCGGCACTCAGAGTTTCTCGAAAAGAAGTGTCTTGGAAACCGATATGTGATATCACAACTGTATGCACTCCAAAAGGAATATTGTAAAGCACGTAATTTCCTTGAACATCGGTCATGGTGGAAATTCCTATTTCAGGAATTCCTATCGATACAAATTCGGCAGGAGAATTATTATTTGTGGAAATTGTCCCATGAATTGTACCCTGACAGAGAGCCATCCAAGAGATAAGAAGGAATAAAGCAAATAGGAGGATTTTTTTCATGTTAGCCAATGAGTTTTGCAAAAACATCTTCGAGTACTACATCCAATATCATCATGACTAAAAAGCCGCCAATGAAACCTAAAGTCGCATGATCAGTAAATTTGTCTCTTTGAGTCTCCGGAATTACTTCTTCTACAACCACAAAAATCATGGCACCCGCTGCAAACGCTAGGGCATAGGGCAATAGAGGAGTGAAAGTGAGAACCGCAACAGCTCCCAGCACACCAAAAATTGGCTCCACAATAGCAGAGAGTTGTCCGTACCAGAAGCTTTTTCCTCGGCTCATACCTTGTCTTCTCAATGGCATAGATACAGCGAAACCTTCAGGGAAATTTTGAATAGCCATGGCAAGTGCCAAAGCTACTGCTCCACCAATAGTGGCGCCTTCCATTCCGCTTGCTGCTCCGCCAAATAATACGCCTACTGCCAAGCCTTCGGGAATATTGTGCAATGTAATTGCTAGTACAAGTAAAAGGGTTTTGTTCATTTTTGTTTTAGGACCTTCCGCTTCGGATACTTTTTCGTAATTCAAATGTATGTGAGGAATAAGTTTGTCTAAGGCAAAGATGAACAAGGCTCCTAATAAAAAGCCAATAACTGTAGGACCCACCTTGGCTATGCCTTCTCCGGCACTCATTTCTAAGGCAGGCATGATTAAACTCCATATACTTGCCGCCACCATGACACCACCAGTAAATCCCAGTGCAATATCTAGAACCGCTCTGTTCATACTTTTGAAAAAGAACACTAATGAGGCTCCAGAGGCTGTAATGAGCCAAGTGAAAGTGGTAGCGACAAAAGCTGCCATTACTGGATCTACCGTTTCAAACCACTGTATGATTGTTTCCATGTACTTTTTTATTTACGAATTTATTTTCTCAATGATCAAAAAGGAACTTACTTCCTTCGAGATAGTAACGGTTTGTTTACTTGTTTTAATCACTTTAGATTTGTCAAAATCGAATACTTTTTCAACTTCAATCTTTTTACCTAAAGTCAAATTCATTTCTTCCAAAAACTGGAGAAATTCGTTGTGTGTATTTTTGACCCCGACCAAAATGCCAGATTCTCCTTTGGCTAGTTCACTTAACAAAACGGCTTGTTTTCTTACAGGAATGTTTCCTTCTCTATCAGGAATAGGGTCTCCGTGTGGGTCAAATGAAGGATGCTCCAAAAAATCATCCAAACGGTCTACCAATTCATCGGATTTAATGTGTTCTAGTTGTTCCGCTATTTCGTGAACCTCGTCCCATTTGTAATGAAGCTTTTCAACTAAAAATACCTCCCATATTCGATGATTACGTATAATGGAGATGGCAATGTTTTTCCCTTTTTTACTCAACGAAACTCCTTTGTATTTTTCGTAGGTAATGAGCTCTTTTTTGGCTAGTTTTTTTACCATATCTGTAACAGAAGACGCCTTGGTTTTAAGTTTGTTGGCCAGTTCATTGGTCGATACTTCTTTACCAAATTTACTCTCCAAGCCGTAAATTGCCTTCAGGTAGTTTTCTTCTGTTTTTGTATAGCTCATTATGCAAATATAACAATATTTTTAGACAAGTCTAAAAATATTTTTATATTTGCATAATGAGCTACACAAAAACAGAAGAAAACTACCTGAAGGCAATTTATGGCTTGGAGAGTAAATTTGGGAAAGAAGTATCGACCAATGAACT
>JALRIS010000019.1 GCA_023255335.1 Flavobacteriales bacterium
GTTACACCACCGTTACTACTACTACCCACAACGGTAGAACCTATGATTTTGCTGCTTTTTCGGGCACAAGTATGGCTTCGCCAGCCACTGCAGGAGTAGTTGCTCTGATGTTAGAAGCGAGCCCCACAATTGAGCCAAGGCAAATACGAGATATCCTGAGGAATACTGCTCGAATGGATAACCGAACTGGCTTAATTCCCGCAAGCGGCAGCCCAGTTTGGGGGTATGGGAAAGTCACTGCTACTTCTGCTATTCAACAGGCTGAAAATACGGTTTCGATAGAGGAAGAAGAGCAAGAAAACATAGATATTTCTTTATTCCCCAACCCAACCAACGGAACATTTATTTTGGATCTAGGAAAACAAACCCAACTTAGCCGAATCTTCCTCACCGACCTAAACGGCCGTTTAATCAAAGAAATAACCCCACAAAATGTAACTCAATACGAGATTAGTTTTGAAGGAAGTTCAGGAGTTTATTTGTTGAATGTGGTGGGGGAGAATGAAAGAAAAACGATGAAAATTATTAAGGAGTAAAATGAGAACAAAGTCCACGTTAATATTTTTACTGGCTTTGTTTCTAGAATCAGTTTGTTTTTCACAGAGCGGAAAAGCTAAGATATGGGAATACGCAAAAATTCCTGATTCAGTTGATAAAACAACCATTGAGTTCTTGATGATTGGAAGATATGAATCTTCGTTGCCCTCAGATTTAAACGAATTCACAAATTTAAAATCCTTGAATCTTGGACGGAGGCATTATCCTTATTCTCTAGAGGTTTTAAAAGAGTTAACACAACTAGAGGAAATAATCTTACATAATTGTAAGTTAGACACGGTTCCTAAAATATTTGCCAGTTTAAAAAACCTTAAAAAAATCAACCTGATGGAAAATCCCACTTTGGTTGATTTTAGTGTTCTTTCCAAGCTTCAGAATTTAGAGGAGATTTCGTTGCATGCTTGTGGATTAAAGATTTTACCCGTTGAATTGGGTAAACTTCCCAAATTAAAATTGCTGAATTTATCGGGTAATGCGTTTCAAGATTTGGAATCCATAAAAGATCTCAAAAACATAGAATCTCTATTTCTAGGTTGGTGTGGGCTTAAAGAAATCCCTAAGGAAATTGTAAACTTCAAAAAACTTAAATCGCTTAGCTTATTAGCGAACATGGAAATTTCTGATATTTCAATGTTAAAAAACTTCAAACACCTTGAATTTCTTGAGTTAAACCGAACAGCCATAACCAAGATCCCAAAAAAATTTTCAACCCTAAAAAATTTAAAAAGACTATCCCTCAGAAATTGCTCAAAATTAACAGATATAGAAGGATTAAAAAAACTTAAAAAACTAGAATCTATTTATTTAGATGGGTGTAAACTCACCTCCATTCCTAAGAAATTTAGTTCATTAATTAGTTTGAAGTACCTTAATCTTTCCTCCAATTTATACTTGAATGATTTTTCTGGATTAGCTGGTCTGGATAGCCTGAAAGAGATTTATTTAGAAAGATGTAATATTCATAAAATTCCAGATGAAGTTGTTTCTCTTAAAAGTTTAATTCAGCTTAATATTTCTTCTAATCCAATAAGAAGTTATGTCGGTTTGGAGAAAATGGTAGGGTTAGAAAAATTATCATTGCATTCCTTTGGGTTTGTAAATGTCCCTTCGGAGGTCTCTAGTTTATATAACCTTCAATACATCTTTCTGAACGACAACAAAAGTTTAGAAGATTTATCTGCTTTAGGAGGTCTTTCTAAATTGGAATATATAAGATTAGATGGTTGTAATATTAAAAGACTTCCGGATAATTTTAATACCTTGATTAGTTTAACTCACCTTATTTTGGAAGAAAACAAAGAAGTAGAAAATCTTCAGATAATAGGTGAATTATCAAACTTAACAGAATTAAACTTGAATGAATGCGGGGTTAAACAACTCCCTAATTCATTAGCAAAACTTCAAAAACTAGAGATTTTATTTTTAGAGGATAATCCTTATTTAACTGATATTTCGATGTTGAAATTCTTTCCAAATCTCAAAATTCTGAGTCTTGAATATTGTGATGGAATATCGGAAGATAAAATAATTCATCTCCAAAAGGATTTGCCGTCTCTCACCATTTATCACGATTATTAACTCACTCCGCATACCTAGGATCTACCACCCAGTCCATTTTTTCCATGCGGTGAACTTCTAGGGTGAGAAAATCGAATTCTTCGGTTACTTTTCCGTAGAGTTTGTACACGCCTTTTCCTCTGAATAAAAACTTTTCTACTGTGTTAGGAAAATGAACGGTATCTATAAATTCTCCATCTTTATCTAAGAAAGTTCCAAATTGCATCCGTTTTTTGGTGACTGTTTTGGTGCTTTTTACCGTTACCAAATAGCCATACATTTCTATTTTTCGGTTGACGTGGTATTTCATTTCCAAGGCTTTTACTCCTTCTTCCAATTCGTCTTTCATCAAGTCAAAAGGATTACCAAGCGTAAACCCAAACAGCTCCAATTGGTCAAAAGCTACTTCTTCTCGATCAAAATCCAACGAAGGAATTTCAAAGTTTTTCCCGTGATTAAACTCAAATAATTTGGGTTGTTCTTTCACTACCAATTCTGGAGCGTAATTGAGTTTTAGTTTCCAAAGCAAACTCCTTTTGTTGGTATCAAAATCATTAAAACAACCTGCTCGCACAAGCAATTCGGCTTGAGAAACACTTACAGCCGTTCGCTCCATAAAATCGCTCAAGGTTTTGAATTCTCCCTCTTGTCTGGTTACCAAAATTTCCCTAACGGTATTTTCTGAAAGCTCATGAATACTCGCAAATCCCAAATAGATATTTTTACCTTTCAACACACTTTCGCCCCGGCTGTAATTAATGTGCGGAGGATGCACCCTACCGCCCAGCATTTTTATCTCGTGGAGGTAAGTTTCCTTTCGGTAAAATCCACCGCCATTATTGATTACCGCCACCATATATTCAAGCGGAAAATAGGTTTTAAGAAACAAACTTTGGTAGCTTTCTACCGCATAACTGGCTGAGTGTCCTTTGGCAAAAGCATAGCCGGCAAAACTCTCCGTTTGCCGCCAAATTTCAAAAGTAACTTCGTCTTTGTAGCCTTTTTCTCGGCAGTTATCTATAAACTTTTGCTTCACTTGTTCAAATTCTCCTCTCGACCTGAATTTTCCGCTCATTCCTCTTCGCAACACATCGGCCTCGCCCAATGATAATCCTGCAAAAAGGTGAGCCACTTTTATCACATCTTCCTGGTACACCATTACTCCGTAAGTTTCGGGCATAATTTTCAGCATGACGGGATGCGCTTCTTTTTCTACCCGCTCGGGGTAGCGATGGCGTAAAATATACTCGCGCATCATTCCACTTTGCGACACACCAGGACGAATAATGGAGCTTGCTGCTACCAATCCCAAGTAAGTATCTACTCGCAATTTTTTCAGTAACATCCGCATGGCGGGCGATTCTACATAAAAACAACCTAGACATTTTGCTTCGGCAATCAAGGCATTAATTTTCGGGTCTTTTTTAAAACTCTTTACATCGTGAATGTCAAAATTGGCGCGTTCAGGCTGATTTTCTTTAATGATTTGCACGGCTTCTTTTATCTTGGCCAATCCTCTTTGCCCTAAAATATCAAATTTGTACAAGCCCACATCTTCGGCAATTACCATATCAAATTGCACCGTAGGAAATCCCTTGGGAGGTAGATTAGTAGCCGAAAACGAATGAAGGGGCGAGTTAGAAATTAAAATTCCGCCAGCGTGAATCCCCAAATGATTGGGAAATCCTTGGATTAATTTTCCGTATCGGAGCACCAAAAGAGCTAATTCATCGAGCCTATTTGCTAAGAATTTACCACTACTCAGCTTGTCAATTTCCTCTTTGGGCAAGCCAAAAACTTTTCCTAGTTCGCGCACTGTTCCTTTATACTGAAAGCAATTGTAAGTAGCCAATAGTGACACGTGATCGAACCTTTCAAAAATATAACGGGTCACATCTTGCCTGTCTCGCCAAGAAAAATCAATGTCGAAATCGGGTGGATTTTTTCGGTAAAGATTGATAAATCGTTCAAAATACAAATCTAATTCAATAGGATCTACATCGGTAATTCCTAGTAAATAAGCCACAATGCTGTTGGCCCCACTTCCTCGCCCGATGTGAAAATATCCTTTTCGCTTAGCATAGCTAATGATGTCCCAGTTTATCAAAAAATACGAAACGTAATCTTGCTTGATAATTAAATCAAGCTCTTTTTCTATTCGTTCAGTTATTTGAGCAGTTACCTCATTTCCATACCGATACGGCAATCCGTCAAACGTTAATTTACGTAAGAGTACGATGTCTTCTTCTCGACTTTTGGTGTATACACTTTGGTTCTGAGGCTTTCTATCTGCACTAAAATCAAAATGAATGGAACAGCTGTCCAAAATTTGTTGGGTATTTTGTATCAAAAGCGGGAATTCCGAAAAAGCGGAAGTCAATTCCTCCATCGGAAGCATTTTTTCTTCGGGATGGGCTTCTTCGGTTTTGGGTAATTTGCTTAGCAACGTATTGTTGTCAATGGCTCGCAGCAATCTATGGGCGTTAAAATCTCGTTTGTTGCGGAAAGTAACCGTTTGCAAAATCACTAGTTTTTCTTGGTGATTAAGTAACCACGACATCCTAAGTTGAGGAATTTCATGAGCGGCTACTCCAATGTATTCGTTGGGCAAAAGCGAATCAATTTCTAGCTCACCAGCTATCCGAAATGGATAAATCACAAAGGTATTGTTAAAGGATTTAGCTCTTTTGGGAATGGTTTGTTTTTGATGTAAATAATACGAAAGGTAATTGTTGAGTTCTAGCCAGCCCTGATTGTTTTTGGCAATTCCCACAAAACAAGGTTCGTTTCCGTTTCTAAAATCAATTCCCACAATAGGTTTTATACCATATTCGGGCGCAAGCCTAATGAAATTAAGACATCCTGAGGTGTTGTTGATATCCGCCAAAACCAACGCATTTAATCCATATTCTTTCGCCATTTTCAGCAATGTTTTTTCTGAAAAAGTTCCATAGCGCAAGCTGTAATATGTGTGGCAGTTGAGGTACATTTTTATTCTGAATTAGGTTTTGTTTTTTATGGCTAACACTTTAAAACGAGTCATGCTGAACCTGTTTCAGCATTTCATAGAGAATCTTTCACAAAGAATCCTCCCCTCTTGAGGAGAGCTTGTTCCGATTTTTATCGGAAGGAATTAAAGGGGTGTGTTATTTGACGAGAATTCTGTTAGTTGTTGTAATTAAGAAAGCTTTTTCTCCGTTCTTTTCTCTTTTCTCTTTGTTCTTTCTTCCCTAAAGCGAGCATCTAGAATCGTAAGTCATCTTTCTATCGTCAGCCTTCGATACTCTTCCTTCGGTCGAACTCAGGCTTCAGATTGTTTTTTAATTTCTTTCCAAAGCATCCTTATTCATAGCTCCTACATCATAAACCCTAAAGCGATAGCTGTCGTAAGTCTTTTTATTCATCTCTCTATTTTCTTTTCTCTTTATTCTTTCTTCCCTAAAGCGAGCATCAAAAGTCGTAAGTCATTTCCTACAACCCCTACGATTTCCTATGCGCCAGCAACTCTGGTGGTTCGCCATTAAAAGGATTATGGAAGCGGCCAATGGTTTTTGCTTCCATTGCAGCCGCTCTCATAATGCTTCTTTCGCCATACCTAAGGCGAATTTTATCCATGGCTTTGTATAAATTAATTTGAGTCACCGAATCGTCAAATAAATTAATTTGATAACTCCCCGATACCAATCCGCTGTATCGTATTCCTATCAGCCTCACCAACAGTCTCCTTCCGTAGAGTTGTTTAAAAATGTCGAGCACCTTGGGAATCAAAATATGATCGGCAGAAGTATAAGGGATTTTCACTTGTTTGGTATAGGTGTTAAAATCCGAATACCTGATTTTTACCGTAATTACTGAGGCAACTTTTCCTCCTCTTCTCAACTGAAAAGCCAAGTTTTCTGCCATTGCAGAGAGAATGCCCGTGAGTTTGTGGATATCAATTGTATCTCGGTCAAAAGTACGTTCTGTTGAGATAGATTTTCGCTCGGCAAATGGAATGATAGGGGAATTATCTATTCCGTTGGCTTTTTTCCAGATGGTTTCACCGTTTTTTCCAAAAACAGAACGCATCATATCGATCTCCATTTCTTGGATGGTTCCTATCTTTTTAACCCCAAGATTTCGCAATGACTGGTAAGTTTTATTTCCTACCATTGGTATTTTTTTTACTGAAAGCGGAGCCAAAAAGGGTTTTTCATTTCCAGAGTCAATTCGTATTTGGTTGTTGGGTTTGGCCTCGCCTGTGGCTACTTTACTCACTGTTTTATTGATAGATAAACCAAAAGAAATAGGCAATCCGGTCTCTTTGGTGATGAGCTGGCGCAATTCGCTGGCGTGTTGGTAGCACCCATAAAACTTATCCATTCCCGATAGGTCTGCAAAAAACTCATCGATACTTGTTTTCTCCAGCACGGGAACTCTTTCCTTTACAATATCGGTAACCAACTTAGAGTACTTTGTGTAAGTAGCCGTGTTTCCTCGGATAATTGCCGCCTCTGGACAAAGAGCCTTTGCCATTCGCATGGGCATTCCGGAGTGTACGCCAAAACTTCTGGCTTCATAACTACAAGAGGCCACAACACCGCGATCACTGGTGCCACCCAAAAGCACAGGAACATTATTGAGCCTGCTATCAAGGAGCCTCTCTACCGATACATAAAAAGTATCTAAATCCATATGTAATATTGAGCGTTTGTTCACTTTTTTTTGTTTAATCCCAATCTCTAACGCGTGTCATACTGAGCTCGACTCAGTATCTCACAGAGAATATTTCACGTTTTTTTATTCATTTGTTTTTTCGAAACGTATAGCTTCAGATTCTGGATCAAGTCCAGAATGACAATCGGAAATTACATTTAAATTAACCGTCCATTTCTTTTAAAAAATCCTTCGCTACTTCTCGTATATCTTAAAGTGAAGCGGTCGTAAGTCTTTTTATTCATCCCTTTATTTTCTTTCCTCTTTAAAACGAGTATCACAAGTCATATATCCTAAATCATAAAGCGAAGCGGTCATAAGTCTTTTTTATTCATCCCTCTATTTTCTTTTCTCTTTATTCTTTTCTCTCTAAAACGAGCATCATAAACCCTCCTAAATCACTTTTTCAAAATAACGAATAATTATATCAAAAAGTTTAACTACATTTGATACAAATTATATCATTATGTCGGTACTAAGCGAAAATTTAAAATATTTGAGAGGTAAGAAAGGAAAGAGTCAGCAAGCGGTTGCAGACGTATTATCTATTACACGAGGAGCTTATCAAAAATATGAAGAGGCGAGGTCTGAGCCCCCTCATAATACACTGATTAAGCTTTCAAATTATTACACGATTACGATTGATATTTTGCTCCAAATAGATTTAAGAAAAACAAATCCAGAAGATTTATTGAAACTAAATAATCGGATGCTGTTTCCGGTAATGACTTCCAAAAAAGACAAACAACCGATAGAGTTAATCCCAAAATCGGCACAGGCTGGTTATGCATTGGGATATGGAGACCCAGATTTTATTCAGTCGCTCAAAACAATTTCTTTGCCTTTTTTAGGAGTTGGCAAGTATAGGGCTTTTCCTATTTCGGGTGACAGCATGACTCCTAACGTAAAAGATGGCTCGTATGTAATAGGAGAGTATGTAGAGCACCTTACCCAAGTAAAAAACGGTAAAACGTATGTGGTGCTCACCAAGGATGACGGAATTGTGTACAAAAGAGTCCACCAAGGAATCAAATCCATTGTGCTACATTCTGATAACAAGTTTTACGATCCTTATACAGTTTCACTTCACGAAATTATTGAATTGTGGGAGTTTAGAGCGGCTATAAATGTGGAAGACTTAGAGCCTGACGAAGTAACCAACGAGCAATTACTGGAAACGATTATGAGTTTGAAGAAACAAAATGAAAGACAATAGAAGGAAAACAACGGCTAACTCACCACCTTCACTTCTTGAGCCACTTCCCTAGCTTGCTCAATAGCTCTATCCAACTCAGAGTCTACCACCGTAATGTGCCCCATTTTTCGGAAGGGTTTGGTTTCGGTTTTTCCGTATAAGTGAACATAAACTCCTTCTTGAGCCATGACTTTTTCCATTCCTTGGTACACAGGAGTGCCCACATGATTTTTGTCGCCCAGCAAGTTTATCATCACCCCAGGGGTAGTGATTGCCGTACTTCCCAACGGAAAATTCATAACGGCTCGGTAATGCTGCTCAAACTGCGAAGTGTAGTTGCACTCCATCGTGTGGTGTCCACTGTTGTGTGTTCTTGGCGCCATTTCATTTACTAATACAGAACCATCTTCCAGCACAAAAAATTCTACTGCCAAGATGCCAACCATCCCGAGTTTTTGGATAATGGTGTGAGCAATTTCTTGGGCAGATTTTTCGGTTTCAGGACTTATTTTGGCAGGCGAAAACAAAAACTCTACTAGGTTTGCCTCCGGATTAAACTCCTGCTCACAAGTAGGATAAGAGCGAATTTCTCCTGCTTCGTTTCGGGCTACAATCACCGAAATTTCTTTCACAAAATCCACCTTTTTTTCTAGCAACGAAGGCACATCAAATGCCTCTTCCAAATCGGATGGCGAAGATAGAATCTGAACCCCTTTGCCATCATATCCTCCTTTTCGCATTTTTTGAACGATAGGAAAACTAGCTTTTTGGGACACTTCTTCTAGCGAATCGCACAAGACAAACTCCGAAGTTGGGATAGCGTTGTCTACATAGAATTGCTTCTGAATTCCTTTGTCTTTTATCAGTTCGATTACACGAGGCTGTGGAAATACTTTTACACCTTCTCTTTCGAGTTGATAGAGAGCCTCAGTATTTACATTTTCTATTTCGATAGTCAACACATCCAATCCCGACCCAAACTCAAACACCGCATCGTAGTCCTGGAAACTGCCCTGAGTAAAAGAATCGCACAAATTAGCTGCCGGACAATGAGGGTTTGGGTCCAAAATAGCGATGGGCGTACCGTAACTAATGGCGGATTGAATAAACATTCTGCCGAGTTGTCCTCCGCCCAAAATACCGAGTTTTGTAGTGTTGAATTCCATGGTGTAAAAGTACGGAAAAAATAAAAACCCAAAACCAAAAATTTACTCTCTCTGTCCACCATAAATTCCTATTGCCGAATCTTTCGTTTTTTTCTATCTTTGTGGCAATCCCATAGGGAGAAAAACTCATCAAAAACAACGAATGGAAACAGCCAAATCGACCACCAATACCGAGGTAACTTTTGAAGATTTTAGACAAGAGGTGATTGCAGATTACCGACTTGCGCTCATTAGTAGAGAGCTTTCTTTGTTAGGAAGAAGAGAAGTATTGACCGGAAAAGCCAAGTTTGGGATTTTTGGTGATGGAAAAGAATTGCCACAAATTGCCCTTGCAAAACAGTTTCAAAACGGAGATTTTCGTTCGGGATACTACCGGGACCAAACGCTCATGATGGCGATAGGACAAATGACTCCAACCAACTTTTTTGCTGGATTGTACGCAGATACCAATCAAGAGAACGAACCGTTTTCGGCAGGAAGACAGATGGGAGGACATTTTTCTACCCAATCACTCAACCCAGATGGCAGCTGGAAAAGACTGACCGAACAAAAAAACTCTTCGGCAGATATTTCGCCCACAGCCGGACAAATGCCTCGCCTGTTGGGATTGGCATTGGCTTCCAAAAAATTTCGTGAAAACGACAACCTCAATGAGTTCACACAGTTTTCTATCAAAGGAAATGAAGTAGCTTTTGGGACGATTGGAGATGCCAGCACAAGCGAAGGTTTGTTTTTTGAAACGATGAATGCCGCAGGAGTACTTCAGGTACCCATGGTGATGAGTGTGTGGGACGATGGGCACGGAATTTCGGTCCCCAAAAAGTACCAAACAACCAAAGAAAGTATCTCGGAGCTACTTGCTGGATTTGAAGAAACGAAAGAAAAATCGGGATTCAAAATAATGAAAGTAAAAGGATGGGACTATCCTGGGCTCTGCAGAACTTACCAAGAAGCCGTAGCTTATGCCAGGGAACACCACACGCCAGTTTTGGTACATGTGGAAGAAGTGACTCAGCCACAAGGTCACTCTACTTCGGGGTCCCATGAGCGATACAAATCCAAAGAAAGACTGGAATGGGAAACCGAATACGATGGGGTAATCCAATTCAAAACTTGGATCCTGGATTACAAAAAAGAATATAAGAAAGAAATAGCCTCGCAAGAACAGCTAGACGCGATAGACAAAGAAGCCAAAAAAATTGCTAGAGATGCCAAAAAAGAAGCGTGGACCAATTTTTTGACTCCCTATTTGCAAGAGCAAAAACTGGTGGTAGGACTTATCCAAAACATTGCAAAAAACAGCAAAAGCAATGTATTTGTAGAAAAAATAGCCAACGAGCTGGCAGCGATTACCGAGCCAGGAAGAAAAGAAATAGTATCGGCAGCTAAGAAAACTATAAGACTTACTCGCACCGAAACCTGCGACCACAAACAACAGTTGAAACATTGGCTGGCACAAAGCGATGCCGAAAATGCCGACAGATATAACTCGTATTTGTTGCCTACCAACGACAAGAGCGCACTCAATATTCCTGCGGTGGCTCCTACTTTTGATGGAGAAAACTTGGTGGACGGAAGACTCGTGCTGAGAGAAAACTTTGATGTGCAATTCAGCAAAAATCCGCTGATATTTACCTTTGGCGAAGACACCGGAAAAATAGGCGGAGTAAACCAAAGCATGGAAGGAATGCAAGAAAAATTTGGCGAAAGCCGCGTGTCCGACACTGGAATACGTGAAGCTACCATCATTGGGCAAGGAATAGGAATGGCAATGAGAGGATTGCGACCAATTGCCGAAATTCAATACCTGGATTATTTGCTGTACGGAATTCAAATATTGAGCGATGATTTGGCAACCTTGCACTACCGAACCAAAGGAACACAAAAAGCTCCGTTGATTGTAAGAACAAGAGGACACCGACTAGAAGGTGTGTGGCACTCAGGCTCGCCCATGGGAATGATTATCAATTCTTTGCGAGGAATGCACGTGTGTGTACCTAGAAACATGACTGTGGCTGCTGGGTTTTACAATACCTTACTCGAAAGTGACGACCCTGCTTTGGTGATAGAATGCCTCAATGGATACCGAACCAAAGAAAATATGCCAACCAACTTAGGCGAGTTCAAAATTCCGCTAGGTGTTCCCGAAATTACTCGAGAAGGAAGTGATATTACCTTGGTTTCTTACGGTTCTACCTTTAATATCTGTACCGAAGTGGCCAAGCAATTGGCCGAGGTAGATATTTCTGTGGAGCTTGTGGATGTGCAAACTCTCTTGCCGTTTGATGTGAATCACAAGATTGTGGAATCGATCAAAAAAACTAACCGAGTGATTTTTGTAGACGAAGATGTGCCAGGAGGAGCAACCGCCTACATGCTCGACAAAGTAATGGTAGAGCAAGAAGCGTATAAATATCTGGATTCTAAACCAGTTACCTTAGCTTCCAAGGCACACAGACCTGCTTACGGAAGTGATGGAGATTATTTTTCTAAACCCAATATGGAATCGATTTTTGAGGCAGTGTACGACATTATGCACGAAGCGAATCCATCGAAATATGGTGAAATATAACTTCAGCAGTTTAGTTAGAATGAGAGAATATGTTCCGTTGAACAAGTCATGTTTTTTGAGAAATAAATAACATTCTATTTTTTCAAAACTTGTACAGTATAAGTATACTTGTAACTTAACTATTTAACTAACTAAAATGATTGACGATATTATTAACACGGTAAAAGATCAAATCGGAGGTGATTTGATGGAAAAGTTTGGATTGGATGCGGGTCAAAAAGACAAGGCACTAGACATCACAAAAGAAACCATTTCGAATACAGTTTCTAAGGAATCAATGGGAGGAGGACTCTCGGGGGTTATGAATTTATTTTCCTCAAACGACAACGATGATGACGGAAACTCGATGCTCGAAAGCATTAAAGATGCGCTTAGCTCTCAGTTCTCAGATAAATTGGGTGTTGATAAGGATAAATCGGGTGGAATTACCTCTATGATTATGGATAAAGTTGTAGCTCTATTTGGCGACAAATTAGGTAGCAATTTTGAAATTGGAGATTTACTAGGTATGCTCGGTGGTGCAAAGTCAGGAGGAATTGGGGGAATGCTTGGTAAACTTGGTGGACTATTTGGAAAATAACTGTTTCCTTAAATTTTTGCTAACGTCTCAGGGTTGATTCACTGAGACGTTTTTTTATGCCCTTATTTTCTGTTGAGTGTAGTGGTGTTGGCTTGAGCCGTAGGATAAACAATCAAGTCCTCTATATTTACGTGGCTTGGTCTGGAAGTAACAAACTCAATAATCTCGGCAATGTCTAGAGCTTGTAAAGCATCAAAACCTTGGTAGACGCTTGCAGCTTTTTCTTTGTCGCCTTTAAAACGAACTTCAGAAAATTCGGTTTCTAC
>JALRIS010000022.1 GCA_023255335.1 Flavobacteriales bacterium
AGAAACAGTGGATTTTCTCAATATAACAATGTTCAACTACAAGATGTAAGTTTCTATACCGACAGAGGAATGCCTGGCGGTGCTATACAGAATGATAGAAACGCAATGTTACGAATGATGGGCACAGACAACAAGCACGAAGAAATAATTGCAGAACAATATAAATAAATCATGATTAATTATAGGAGACTCTAATGTCAACGAAAAGAAAAAATATTGTGTTTCTGATTCCTGAAAATGAAACTCGTGAGTCACACACTTATCATTACAGTGTTGTAAAGACTAAAAACACTACAGCAGAAAAGTTTAGATTCAAAAAGTACAACCCAGTAAAACGGGTTCACGAATGGTTCAAAGAAGTAAAAGCACCTAGTCACAGTAAATAGGAGTCAGTAATGGCCGAAGTAGAAATAGGAGAAATGAAAGTATCAGGTGGTAAAGCATTAGTGCTTATTCCATTACTCGGTACTATTATAGGTGGATTATGGGGAGGCTTTGAATTATATCAACGATTGCTAGACGCTGAACAGGCCGTTACAGAATATGTAGCACCTGACATGTCTGGCATCAATCAGCAGTTAGCAGTACAAGCAGAAACGGTTGCAGCATTGAAAGAGGATGTACAACAACAGTTTGAGACTGTCACTGCATTGCTAGATAACATGCAAGAAGACCTGGATCGTGTGCGTGAAGATACAGACGAAGTAGATAGCTTTGTTCGCACTATCGATGAGTCAACAAACGAAACTCAACGAGACTTGCGTAACGATGTATATGGTATGGAGACTGAATTGAATGATAGACTCAGAGAATTAGATGCAGAGTTGCGTGAAATGCGTGACGATCTTGAGGATAAGATTGAGCGAATCCTAGACAATCCGCTCAACGACTCAGAATAGTTAGAAAGAATCAGCTAGTGGACTGTTATATTCACTAGCTGATTCTAGGAATGGTACGCCTGCCAGGATTCGAACCTGGAATAAGAGCTTAGAAGGCTCCTGTGATATCCCTTTCACCACAAGCGCATTGAAGAGTTTACCAAGTTTTTAAAAGATTAGATTTATTTAAAGATTCCCAATCTTCATCACTTTCAATAGAACTACAGTATTGTACAATATATCTATCTACTGTAGCAAGCTTTAAAAATGATTGTCCTAAATCACCAAGCAAAGAAACAAGCTTATCAACTACTTTCTGTTCTTTTCTTGATACAGTAGAATTTGACAACAATGCAGCAAGATGTCTTACTAAAATCATCTGTGACCTATCGCCTAGTATCTTTACCATACGATCAATCTCTTCTTGATATTTGTTTGATGTCTTGGGTTTACTCAACAAATCATAAAGTTGCTGTTCTTGTTGAGCCTTAATCATATTTTGCAATTCATTGGTGTTCATTACAGTACTCCAAACAGATAATGCATCATTAAACCAAAAATACTCACAAATGTCAAGGTAAAATTTGTAACAATCAACGCACGATCATTCCAATGTACTGACACAACGCACCACATGACTCCGGCAACAATCATCACCATAGGTCCTATCGGATACATATTAAGACTATTAAACACAGTCCCTAGTATCACAAAAAAAGTAGCTAACCATTTTAGTCTATTCATCGAAGCCAAGCCCCTGTACCCTTCTTTCGGCATATTCATACGCATTCTTTAACATTACAAGAAGTCGTTCTACATCTTCTTTGTGCTCACTAGCAATTTTGAACTCGACTTCATACGACAGAAGCGTCTTGGCAATAAGAGATTCTAAAGATTCTACCTTTACAACTTGCGGCATATCTACATCGCCAATATAGACTGTAGTCTCTATTCCGTTTACATCTAGCCAAGAGCTTGCTTCTACTTCTACACTTACTTTTGTATTATCCATTTCACTCACCCTTCTTATGATATGCTGCTCAAGATCAAATATGCTATTACTCATCGACACATCGCTTCGTGTGCAACATAGTAAGACCCGCCCATAATAACACCAACACCTAATCCAATAGGCGTAGTAGCAACTACAGCAAAGGGAACACCGGTCATGATACCTATACCTGCTCCGTCTACTGCTGGATTTCTCTTGCATTGATAGTCGCCAGAGGCAAACTGAGCATTCGCACAACCAACAAGAGACACGCACATTAACGAGAGTAATACTTTTTTCATGTGTTGTCTCCGTCTGTGTACTTCACATCGTCTTTATTAAATACTTTAGATTTTGCTTCGTTGATAAACCACAAAGAGGTTGCCTGGGAAGTTGTCCATTATTCGATGTTCTGTACTTGTTCGCGGAGTTGTTCGATGAGCACTTTCATGCTAGGAATTCCCATTTGAGCCAAAATACTGCTGTCTTCAAATTGTACAGCCGAATGCACAATGGATTGCGGATGCACTACCACTTCAATTTTATTGGCTGGGATGCCAAACAGCCATTTAGCTTCTATCACTTCCAGCCCTTTGTTCATCAGCGAAGCAGAATCAATGGTAATTTTTGCTCCCATGTCCCAGTTGGGATGTTTGAGCGCTTGTTCTCGTGTCACTGATTTTAGTTCTTCCAGACTTTTTCCTCTGAAAGGACCGCCAGAAGCCGTGAGAATGAGTTTTTCGATTTTATTGTCAAAGTTACCTGCCAAACATTGAAATATAGCCGAATGTTCGGAATCTACGGGGTAAATATTTACTCCTTTTTCTTGAGCTAGTTTGGTGATAATTTCACCCGCTACCACTAACGTCTCTTTGTTGGCGAGGGCAATGTTTTTGCCTGCATTTATGGCATTTATGGTAGGTAATAATCCCGAATATCCTACCGTAGCAGTAAGCACTGTTTCTATTTCGGTCATTTCTACCACTTGGTTGAGCGAGTCAACTCCTGCATACACTTTGATGTCGTGTTCCCACAAGGTGTCTTTCACTTTTTGGTACTGCGATTCATCTACAATAACCACCGTGTTGGGTTTGTATTTGAGTGCTTGCTCTATCAGCAAATCGGCATTGCGATTGGCGGTGAGGGCAACTAATTCAAATTTTTCGGGAAACTGTTCTATAACTTCTAGTGCTTGCGTTCCTATGGATCCGGTGGAACCTAATATTGCGATACCTTTTTTGCTCATTTCTTGATTGTCTTGAAGATGTAAAGGTAGTTTTTTTGAATTTAATCTTTCAGGATTTCCTCGATAAACGCTCGGTCGTTTTTTAGTCTAGGTATTTTGTTTTGCCCGCCTAGTTTTCCTTTTTCTTTCAGCCAATTGCCAAATGTGTTGGAAGGTACCGAGTGAATAATGGGCGTGTGTAAAATCATTATTCGTTTTGCCTCATAATCCGAATTTAGCTCGCAAAGAGTGTCGTCTAGAATTTGTGTAAATTCAGTTAAACTAGCAGGTTCGGTACTAAATTCAATTACCCATTCGTGAGCTCCTTTTTTGTTGCCTTCTAAGTAGTTGGGAGCAACTGTATAATCTTTAAACCCACTGTGTGTTTCTTTACACGCTTTGGCAATGGCTTGGTCAGTGTTTTCGATGATGAGTTCTTCGCCAAAGGCATTGATGAAGTGTTTAGTTCGTCCTGTTACTTTTATTTTGAAGGGCGAGAGCGAAGTAAATTTGATGGTGTCGCCCACAATGTATCGCCACAAACCGCCATTTGTTGAAATAACTAGGGCATAGTTTTTATCGAGCTCCACTTGTTGAAGTTCGATAGTTTCGGAGTTGGTGCCATTAAATTTATCCATAGGAATAAACTCATAAAAAATTCCGTAATCCAACATGAGCAACATGTCTGTGGCTTTGTTTTCGTTCTGTAAAGAGAAAAATCCTTCTGAAGCGTTGTAAGTTTGGTAGTAATTGAGTTTGGGTGTATCAATAAGCGACTGAAACTGGTTGCGATATGGTTCAAAATTGACTCCACCGTGCATGTAGAGTTCGAGGTTTGGCCATATTTCAGTCATCGATTTTCCTTCGGCAAAATCCAGTATTTTATTTAGCAACACCAACATCCAAGAGGGAACCCCGGCAATGATTTTTACGTCTTCTTCAAGGCAGGCTCTCGCCATTTTATCTATTTTTTCCTCCCAATTTTCCATCAAGGTGATTTCTCGACTGGGAGTTCTTCTTATCTCCGCCCAAAACGGCAAATTCTTTACAATAATAGCCGATAAATCCCCAAAATAGCTATCAGGGCTGAGTTTGTTGAGTGAGGTGTTTCCACCCAAAATAAGGTGCTTACCCGAGAATAATTTTGCATTGGGATTGTTGTGGTAATAGATGCTCAATAGATCTTTTCCTCCTTTGTAGTGGCACTCCTGAATAGCCTCGTGTGTCACTGGGATAAACTTACTTTTGGCATCGGTCGTACCCGATGATTTCGAAAACCAATGAGTTTTTCCAGGCCACAAAACGTTTTCTATCCCAGCAATAGATTGTTGGATGTAAGGAGCTAAGTCTTCGTATGTTCGGAGTGGTGTGTTTTGTTTGAAATCGTAATAGCTTGAAATGGACGAGAATCCATGTTCTTGTCCAATTTGGGTATGTTTGGCTGATTCCAACAAAGAATCCCATACCGCTTTTTGAGCGTCTATGGGATTTTCTATAAAATGAGCTATCTGTTCTATTCTTTTCTTTATAATCCAAGAAAAAATAGTGTCGAATGGCATAAGAATGTGATGAAGGAGAGTTGGGCTCCTAGGTTAATTAGTCAAATAGACTATTAAAAGAAGATCAAGTATCCCACTACCAAAATGGCAATAGCCGTATAAACGTATCCTATGATTCCTGAGTTTTCGTGAAAATAATTATCTGACATGAGTATGATTTTTTTTGTAAAAGTAATGAATCTGCTAGTTGTTACAAATTTATTTTAGTCTCTTCCTCCAATAAGTCTTAAGAGAAACAAAAATAGGTTGATAAAATCTAAATACAAATCTAAGGCTCCGTAAATAGCTCTTTTTTTTGTAGAAGCAGTTCCTATTTCGGAACCTTCACCAATTCTTTTTAGTTTTTGAACGTCATAAGCCGTGAGTCCGGTAAAAATAATCACTCCAATCACGCTAATCACGTAACTCATCATGCTGCTTTGCATAAAGAAATTGATTACCATGGCGATGAGGATAGCGATAAGTCCCATATACAAAATGTTACCAAGCTTGGTAAGGTCGGTGGTGGTGGTATAGCCAACAACTGCCATTACTGCGAATACCGAGGAAGCGGAGAAAAAAGCAGTGGAAACGTCTCCCATGCTGTAGGTGACAAAAATTGTACTTAAGCTTACACCCATGAGGGTAGCGAAAGCCAAAAACAACACGAGCATTGCCGAGGCACTGAGTTTTTTGTATCCCATTCCCATAATTAGAACAAATCCTAAAGGGGCAAAGGCTGCAATGTAATAGAGCGGTGTTGGATTACCAGTTTGCATGTCGAACAGATAAGTGAACACCATCCCGGAGTCGGCAAAGTACCAAGAAATAAATCCTGTAAGCATCAATCCAAGAAACATATACGAGAATACATTTGCCATGAAGGATTTTGCCATTGTTTTTTCTTGGGCTACGGCATCGATAATTGAATTGAATTGATTTCTTTCTTCCATTGTCTTTAAAATTTACTTAATGTAATTTCGAAGATACTAATTTTATGAATTCTTGCCTAGTAGTTTTGTCGGTAAATTGACCTGTAAAGGCCGAAGTTGTGGTCACTGAATTTTGTTTTTCAATTCCTCTCATTTGCATGCACATGTGACTCGCTTCAATCACTACGGCTACTCCAAGTGGTTGAAGTGTTTCGTGGATGCAATCTCTAATTTCGTTGGTTAATCTTTCTTGTACTTGCAACCTTCTTGCAAATGCATCAACAACACGAGGTATTTTGCTCAGACCTACAATTTTTCCGTTTGGAATGTAGGCGATGTGGGCTTTTCCAAAAAAAGGCAACATGTGGTGTTCGCACATTGAATACACTTCTATGTCTTTCACAATAACCATTTGGCTGTAATCCTCATTGAACATGGCCGATTCTATTACTTTTTTTGGGTCTATGTCGTAGCCATGAGTCAAAAACTGCAGCGCTTTTGCTACTCTTTCTGGTGTTTTTACAAGACCTTCTCTTTGTGGGTCTTCTCCTAAATCTTTTAAAATCTCTTGGTAGAATCCCGACATTTTTTCGGTAGTTTCTACATCATACTCTTCTATTTTTTTGTATCCCATTGTGTTATTTTTCGCCAAAGTACTCAACCGAATTGTTTTCAGTTTCGTTTACTCGAACGCTTATTAATTTTCCTCCTTTTTCTTTTATTTCTTGTTCAATTTCTTCCCAAATAGCTACTGCTAAAACTTCCGTAGTAGTTCTTTTGTCTTTTAGGAAATCAACATCTAGGTTCAGGTTTTTGTGATCTAGTTTGTCGATTACTTTGTGTTTTAGTATTTTGGATAAGGTTTTTAAGTTCATTACAAAACCTGTTTCAGGTTCTATTTCACCCGCTACTTTTACGATTAATTCATAGTTGTGTCCGTGCCAATTGGGGTTGGAACAACCGCCAAAAGTTTCTTCATTTTTTTTGGCGTCCCAGTCTGGGTTCCATAGTTTGTGGGCAGAGCAGAATCTTTCTCTTCTTATTATAGTTACTTCTTTCATTTGTTGGGTTATTTCCTTTTGCTGGCTTATTGCTCCTTCAAAAGTTCCACTAAAGTAGTTTTAATCTGTGCGAGTTTCAACTCGATTTGAGATATTTTGGAGTTATTTTTTTTTGATGTCTTCAATTCTTCCTTTGCCCCAGCCAGAGTAAACCCTTTTTCTTTCACTAGTTCGTATATTTTTTCGAATATGCGTATGTCTTTCTGAGTAAATTTTCTTTTACCACTCTCTGTTTTTTTTGGAGCTATTTGTTTAAATTCCTTTTCCCAAAATCGAATAAGAGAGGTGTTGACATCAAACATTTTTGCCACTTCTCCTATGGAGTAAAATAATTTTTCGTCACTAAGTTGTAATGGTTCCATTGTTGTTTCTTAATCTAAAGAAGAGCCTCCCATATTTTTGGCTTTTTCTATTAATTGTGAATATTGTTCGGGGGTAAGGTCTGTAAAAAAGAAGTTGATGGGATCAATTTTATTCCCGTTTTTGATTACCTCATAATGCAAATGAGGTGCGGTCGACTTTCCTGTGCTTCCTACTCTGCCTATGAGTTCGCCTCTTTTTACTTTTCGGTTTAGTTTAGTCTCAAATTTACTCAAATGGGCATAGTGCGATTTGTATCCAAAACCATGATTGATAACTATGTGGTTGCCGTATCCACCCGAACTGTACTCCATTGTTTCAATTATACCATCTCCTGTAGCGTATATTTTGGAGCCAGTGGGAGCGGTAAAGTCTAATCCTGAGTGCATTTTCGGGACATTGTAAATAGGATCATTTCGAATACCAAAAGTAGAGGACAATCGCGTTAGTTCCTTGTCTCCAATTGGCACAATGGAAGGAACTGATTGCAACATTTTTTCTTTGTTTAACGCTAGTTTGATTAATTCATCAAACGACTTGGACTGACCAACAATACTCGAGGAAATAGAATTTATTCGCTCTTTCATTGCAATGACGTAATCTTGGTGAGTCTTTCTTTCTACCAAGTTTTTTCTCGTTAATTCTCGGTTTTTGTAGGGTTCAGCCTCAAAAATCACCCGATACAAATTGTTGTCCGTTTCCTGGAGGTTTTTTAACACAGAAACCATTGTGTCCATTTCTGAGTTAAGCAATTCATAATTCGCTTTGAGGTACTCGATTTCTTTTTGAGCTTTTCTTGTAGAGTAATCTTGAATGAAGGGGTAAGAAACTAAGATGATGAGACCGGCAATGAATATTCCCACCGAAACATATTTCAATATTTTTAATAGAATTCCTTTTAAGGTTAATTCTATTTTTTGATATTGGAGCGTATTTGGGTCGTATTTGTATTTTGCTCTTTTACTCATTCTGCTAAAGTTCCAATTTGTGGATGGCTAAAGATACAAAAATAGCCTAATTAACAGGTAAAAATAAAGTGCTCAAAAACTGAACGAGAAAAATCAGAAGTTTCCTCTAAAGGCAAGGGTAAAATTTCTTCCGAGTGCACTCACTCCTGAAGCAAATTGCTTGTAATGGGTATCCAAGATATTCTCCACTCCTCCTTGAATACTTATTGTTGAGGTTATCTTGTAAGTAGCATACATGTTAAATGTGCTCCAAGCTGGAGTTCCGTCTATTGTGGCTTCCTCTGGATTGTCAGAACCATCGGGTCCGTAGTCTTCAATTTTCTTTGCTCCATTAAATTGAGTGGCAAACTGAAATTGTAATTTTTTGCTGGTGTAATTGAGTGCAGCTCTTCCAAATAGGGGAGGGATATGAGACAGCGGTGTGTCGTCTGTTATGTTTCTTCCTATGGTATAGTTTATCGCTCCAATGAGTTTGAGGTAGGAAGTAATCGAGAGTCGTACATCAAAAGAACCTCCATAAATCATAGCGGAATTCACATTTTGATTGGAAACTAAATTTACACGATCGCCCCGATACACAACCGAATCGTTTCCATTCAATGTAAAATTATTTACCACCATGGCATTGGTCAGGGAAGTATAAAATCCAGCGGCTTTTAGTTGTAGATATTCTCGTTCCTTTTTTATCCATTTTTTGGAAATGTTTAGCTCTCCAGTATAAACAAATTCGGGTTTTAGGTTGTTGTTTGGAACGACTAAATTTCCGTTTTGTTCAAATACTTTTCCATAGTCGTCCACGTTGGGTGCTCTAAATCCTGAAGAGCCAATTAATTCGATTCTCAGGCCGTTTTTTTCTTCATATTTTACACTGAAACTTCCTGACAATGCTCCTGTATTAAAATCAATTGTGCTAAAGGGAAATTCGGTAAAGGTGGAATCCGCTAATTCAGAATAATTTACAAAATGGCTGTAACGTGCACCAAGGTTTACAATGAGTTCGTCCGTAATCTTTTTGTCAATAGTGGTGTACAATGCCAGAGAAGTAATCCTGTTTTCGCCTCCTGGATACCTAGTTTGGGTAGGTGTAAACTGTCCTGTTAAAATATTTTTTTCCGTTGCTGTTGACACAACTGTATTGTGCGTGACTTCTGCCCCGTAATACAATACTTCGTTAGTCGAAAGTTTCTTGAGGAAGTCGGCATTTACACTATACACATACACATCTTCTTTTTCTGTAAATAAACTGGTAGAATTAAAACTTCTTGAGATTCTATCTTCGTCTATTTTTTGGAATGCACCAATTATGGTAAGGTAATCTGCAAATTTTAGTTCATTTTTGTTTTCCAGTTTTAATGAAGACAACAATCGGTTTTGTGGTCCGTAATACCACTCCGAAAAACGAAGGGCTCCATTTCTATATTCGTTCAATTTATCAAACCGATTGATGTTGCTAGAAGTGGAATATTGCAAATTAAAACCAAGACTCACGTCTTTTTTTACCTTATAGGTTAGTTTTTGGAGTAAATCAATTTGGTGATACCCTGTTCTTGGCATGATGTTTTTATCCGGATTTGTAACCACCACATCTCCATTTTCGGTCACTTTGGTGTACTCTTTTATTTTACCAAAATCGCTGTAACCATGTGTTCTGTTTTTTCCCATAGTAAAATCATCAAAAGAACTCACCGTGACAGAAGTAAGCGAAGCAAGCTTTTGGTTTCCTAGGTTGAAATCAGCATGGTAAGTTTGCTCCCCGTTGGCCGATCCAATTCGAGCCATTGCATTCACTGAGGAAAAGATGTTTGAGTCCATCGAGAACTCGGGATTTTTTGTGTGGAAATGAATTACTCCACCAAGGGCATCACTCCCATAAATTACAGAGCCTGGACCGTAAAAAACATCTGCATTTTGCAAAATATTGGCATCTACTGTTATGGCATTTTGTAAGTGTCCACTTCGATAAATCGCGTTGTTCATTCTCACGCCATCTACTACAAGCAAAATTTTGTTTGCCTCAAATCCTCTGATAATTGGGCTTCCTCCTCCAGATTGACTCTTTTGCACCAAAATATTTGTGTTTTTTTGAAGCATATCTGCTGAGGTTTGTGGAATTGTGAGTCGTATATCTTGGAGCGAAATTTTATTGATCCTAACTGAAGAAAAATCCTCGTGAGTATTTTCGCGAGGAGGTTTTATGTCGATTTGAGGCAGCAAGATTTCATCAAATAAGAAAACCTGATAGTTGTTTTCGATCACTTGAGAAATACTCAAAGTAACAGATTCAAACGAAGGGTGAGAAAAATAAATTAATTCTTTTAACTGAAACTCATTGAGTGAGACTTCTCCTTTATTGTTCGTAAACAAATCAATCGTCATGTCGTGGTTGGTTACTCTTACGTTTTCTATCGGATCTGAGGACGAGTAGTTTGTCACTGTAATCGTTTGGCCAAGAATCCACATTGTGGGAGCTAAAAAGTAAAATAAAAAAGTAAGTGATTTGAGCATGAATAAGAATCAGTTGTTTGTGAGGTTTTGGTTATCAAAAATCTTGCCAATTAAAGTCTTATTGAGAGTAAGTGTTCACCTCGTGTCAAGTATTTGGAAACGAGAGCAAAAGTTGGAGCTGAGGTATTCCGTTTTATTTTCAGTTCTGAAAAAAACGTACTTGTATTAATAGCTATTATCTTTAAAGAATAGTAAATTTGACTTACAAACTATTTCTATGAAAAATTTATCTCTTTTATTATTGTTTTTTCTTTCTTTTTGTGCCGTTTCACAAATTTCTCCTGGAAATTGGAAAGGGAAATTAACTGCCATGGGAACTACTCAAGATATATACTTGTCTGTAGAAAAATCCAATTCAACTTATCAAGTTTTTCTGATTGCTCCTTCCAATCCTGAGGTAAAGTTTCCGTGCGACTCTGTGGCTGTTTCGGATTCTTCCTTTTATTTCTCTTTGGCAAAGTTGGGAATAGTTTACGAAGGGAGGCCCACCAAAGATTCTTTGATAGGGGAGTTTAGGCAGAATGGTTTTGTTTTGGATTTATTGATGTCACCTAGCAAAATCAAGCCAGAAAAACCCAAAAGACCTCAGACGCCTGTAGGTGAGCAGGACTACTACACAGAGGAGATTTTGGTTGAAAACACAAGCGACTCACTGACGCTAAGCGGTACGTTAACTTTACCTTCTGACTCAGGAAAGTTTCCTGTGGTTATTTTGGTTTCAGGTTCTGGACCACAAAATAGAGATTCAGAAATGTTTGGTCACAAACCATTTGCTGTGATAGCAGATCATTTGGCCAAACAAGGCATCGGTTCGTTTCGATATGACGAAAGGGGAGTGGGGCGTTCCTCAGGCGAATTTCAGGGAGCCGATTTAGAAGATTTATATTCGGATTTGACCGCTGTGGTGGAGGTGATTCAAGAAAGAAAGGAAGTGAGCAAGCTGGGAATATTGGGTCATAGCGAAGGAGGGATTCTCGCTCCTAAGTTTGCTAGTCAAAACAAAAAACAAATTGAGTTTGTTGTAATGATGGGGGCTCCAGGAATGCCAATTAAAGACATGATGCACCTTCAACGAGAAGCTTTGTACAAAGATCAGGGACTTTCAAAGGAATTAATTGAAGAGCAAAAAAGATTGTTTACTTTCATTGATAGTGTTGTACTATCCAAAAGTGGGGAAGAGAAAAGCCTGCAACTAAAAAAAGTTCTTATGGATTTTGCGGACAAAAAAGGGATGTCAGAAGCGGAAAAAATGACCTTTCTTTCTTCTCAGTTTGACCAACTGGATGGAGCTTGGTACAAAAGTTTTGTGTCGGTGGTGCCAGAAGATTACTTAAAAAAAATGAAGTGTTCGGTACTTGTTTTGGGAGGAGGAAAAGATGTGCAAGTTCCTTCAAGTGAGAATATGAAAGCCATAGGGTCGGCATTAAAAAAATCTCGTTCAAGACTTTTTGCTCCCAGAACAATTCAATTTGTAAAGTACGGAGAACTGAACCACCTACTGCAACCTTGCGAGACAGGTATGCCTGACGAATATCAAAAAATCGAAACCACCATCAGTCGAGATGTGCTTTTTAGCTTGTCAGACTTTATCAATTCCCTTTAAGTTATGAAGAGTTTACACCGTTTTTCTTGGATTGTATTAATCAATATTTTTCTGGTTATTATAGCTGGTAGTGTTGTGCGTATGACAGGCTCAGGAATGGGTTGTCCTGATTGGCCCAAGTGTTTTGGGTACATCATTCCGCCTACTCAGCAATCTCAGCTCCAGTGGGAACAAGGAAAAGAGTTTGGAAAAGGACAAATGATTATTCATGAAGAAGCGCTATGGAAATCCAACTCAAAATTTGTGGCAGGGGAAAGTTACAACCCAGAAAATTGGACAAAGTATACCAAGCACGATTATGCGATTTTTAATGTATTTCATACCTGGACTGAATATGTGAATAGATTGTTTGGAGCGTTATTGGGCCTATTTGCTTTGATTACAATTGTTTTGGCTTTCAAGAAAAGGAAGTTGAATAGTTGGTTTTTAAGATTGTCGCTCATTCAGTTGTTTCTCATCTTGTTCCAAGCTTGGTTGGGTAAGCTCACAGTAGATACCAACCTAAATCCATATATGATTACCTACCATATGATTGGAGTAGTGGTGATGGTGATGGTTCAACTACTTTTGTTAAAATTGATAAAAAGAGAGTCTTCCCAAAACCAGGTTGCTCCAAAACCGAGAGTGCTGAAAATTGTAAGTTTTCTATCGATTGTTGTGATGTTGTTTCAAATCGTACTAGGTACGCAGGTAAGACAACAAACAGATACGCTGTTCAAGTCAGGTGTGCCGAGGGAACTAATTGCCGATAATTTTGATTTTATGTTTATCGTCCATCGATCTTTTTCTTATTTGGTTATTGCGTGTTTGGCTTATTTGATGTATCGATTGTATAACTCGGAAAGGTTTAAAAAACCTCTCACCTATATTTTTGTCTTTACCCTATTGGAAATTTCGGTAGGAATAATAATGTATTATTTCGGAATGCAAGCTTTCGCCCAACCCATCCATTTACTGCTCTCTATTTTGATGTTTGGCTTTTTTGTTGAAGTGTTTTATCGTCTTTTTCCCCGTTTGTCACATAAAAACTAGGAATTTTTAAAAATAACGTAACTTAGTCATGTCATGGCTAAACCTCCTGAAATAAAAGTGAATTACAAGATTCAATACTTTCTTTTCCAGTTAATGGGATGGGGGTTTTTGGTAGTACTTATTGCCGTATTTAATGTAAAACAAGAAGGGTTTTCCCTTGATCTGTTTTTGTTTTTAACTAGTGTTTTTTTCTTCAATTTGTCAATCAGTCATTTGTACCGTCTTTTTGTGAATAGCAGAGGGTGGCTTCATGCCAAACTCAATGTTCTCCTGTTTCGAATTGGAGTTTCGAGTACTGTTCTTGGAGTGGTGTTTTCTGTTATCATCAACACGAGTAATGGAATTGTATTTGAAACCTCTCCTAGGCTACTCTCTTTGAACGATTGGTTGTTTGGGAGCTTCATCTACTTCATTTGGAATCTGTTATATTTTGGGTACTTATTGTTTTACAAAGCAAGAATTATAGAGTTTAAAAACATTCAGCTTCAGGCACTCAATGCTCAAACCGAATTAAAGAATCTGCGCTCTCAGCTGAATCCACATTTTATGTTCAATGCAATGAACAGTATCCGAGCGTTGATAGATGAAAATCCCTCAAAATCGAAAATCGCGGTCACTCAATTGTCTAATGTTCTAAGAAACTCATTGATTCATACGAAGAAAGAATTAGTAAGTTTGAAAGAAGAAATGACTATTGTTTCTGACTACTTGAGCCTGGAGAAAATTAGGTATGAGGAAAGGTTGCGCGTACGAACAGAAATAAGTAACGAGGCACTTTCAGCTGAAATTCCTCCATTGCTTATCCAAACCTTGGTAGAGAATGCCATCAAGCACGGAATTTCCAAACTAAAAGAAGGAGGAGAGCTCTACCTCTCTGCCAAACTAATAGATGGATTTCTTGAGGTAGTGGTCACGAATCCAGGGATACTTCAACTAACCAAGGAATCGGCTACCCAAATTGGCATGGAAAACACCCAGAAAAGACTGGAGTTGTTGTATGGAAAAAGTGCCGTATTCTCCCTCACATCTAGCCAAAAAAAAGTGATTGCCCGTATTTCTATTCCTTTAAAACCTGACTTATGAAAACTATCCTAATTGATGACGAACGATTAGCCAGAAAAGAACTTTCCACTTTGCTTAAAGAGTACGATTTCATTGATATCGTGGATGAGTGTGCCAATGCAGACGAAGCAGTAGTTTCGATTAAAAAACACAAACCAGATTTACTATTCCTAGATATTGAAATGCCTGAAAAATCTGGATTTGATTTATTGGAAGAATTGGAAGAAATTCCGCAAGTAATATTCGTAACAGCCTTTGATGAATATGCAATTAAGGCTTTTGAGGTAAATGCGACAGACTATATTTTAAAACCGGTAGATCCGAAGCGACTTGACCAATTAATGTCAAAACTCGAAAAGCCAAAGAAAAAAATGGATTCGGAACAGAGTTCTAAGTTGAGTTACGAAGATCAAATATTTATCAAGGATGGAGACAATTGTTGGTTCGTGAAACTAAGTGAAATCAGGTATTTCGAGTCTGTGGGAAATTACGTTAAAGTATATTTTGGGGAGAATAAACCTATGCTTTTGAGGTCTTTGAATAAAATTGAGGAAAGGCTGGATGAGAAAGAGTTCTTTCGAGTAAATAGAAAGCACATTGTTAATATGACTTGGGTAGAAAAAGTAGATAACTGGTTTAGCGGAGGGCTCAAACTCACTCTCAAGAATGGAGAAGAAATTGAGGTGTCTAGAAGACAATCACTACGGTTTAGAGAAAATAGAAGTTTATGAGGAAACCAGAAATCCCCGAAGAATATCAAATCGCTATCCGAGCTGCTGTTCAAGCGGCCAAACTTGTAATGGGCTATTTCAGAACCAATCAATTGGAGACTGAGTGGAAAGCAGATGAGTCGCCTGTTACAATTGCAGATTTGGAGTCTTCTTTGTTGTTAACGAACGAACTTCAAAAAACCGGTATTCCGGTATTGAGTGAAGAGGGAGGAGAGATCCCCTATGAGGAAAGAAGAAAATGGAACGAATTATGGATTGTAGATCCATTGGATGGAACGAAAGAATTTATTTCTGGTAGAAAGAACTTTGCAATCAACGTGGCGCTTGTAAGAGAAAGCAGGCCTATCTTTGGTGTCATCGTAATTCCCGTAACGGGAGAAGTGTTTTTTGGTGGAGCGGAGTTTGGCTCTTATACTACCACAACCGAGGATATTCTGCTCGAGCACAGCGTAAAATTGCCCACCGAAAAAACGCCTAGAAAAGTCTTGGTGGTGGCTGGAGGTAAATCAACGTCCAAAGACTTTTTTGAAGAGACGGAATTAGTGGAAAAAAACTATGATTCTATTGAATTTCGTAAAGTGGCGAGCTCCGTAAAATTTTGTCTGATGGCCAAAGGGCAAGTAGATATTTATCCGAGAGATTACCCGTGTATGGAATGGGATACGGCATCTGGTCATGCTATTTTGCAAGGAATAGGAAAAGACATTTATCGAAAAGAAACAGGCAAACCATTGCAATATAACAAGGAAGATCTATATGTCCCTTACTTTATTTCTTGTTAGGGATAGATACTGTTAAGAAACCGTTAATACAATTGGATTTTTTTTTCTGGCATTGAAGTTGTAAATATTCTTAACGATATTTGATTTTATCACTCAACAAGTATTGGTAATTGAAAATAGATTCTTATTTTTAAACCTATTAAAAGACAAATTATGAAAAAGAGATACATTATCGGAGCCTTTTTGGCTTTTGCATTAGTTGGAAATTCTTACGCTCAAGACGACAACAACTTAGTGGACAACTATAGTTTTGAGGGAACGAAGGGAAAATTGAAGCGGTTGAAACAAATTAATAAAGCAATGGATTGGTTTTCTCCTACTTCGCTGAGAGCTGATTTGTTTACAAAATCTGCAAAAGGAACAGAGATTGGAGCTCCCGACAATATTTATGGAAAAGAAGAACCTTCTGAAGGAGATAACTATGCGGGAATAATTGCTTACTCATACAGAGGAAAAGATCCAAGAACGTATGTGTCAAGAGATTTGAAAGAAAAACTGAAAAAAGGTGCGAGATACTGTGTGTCGTACAAAGTTAGCTTGGCAGACTTGTCTAAATATGCCGTCAACAATCTGGGAGCATTTTTATCTAAAAACCCAATTGAAGTGGAAGGTAAAAAAGACATTGTACTTGGAAAAGGTGAAGAGTTTGTGAGGATAGCAGACAACAAAATCTTTGAGAAAAGATACAGCTGGGAAACTATGTGTGGTGAATACGTTGCCAATGGAGGAGAAAGATATATTACTATCGGTAATTTCAACGAAACAACGGACACAGAGTGGAAGAAGTTGAGAAAAAAGAAGGACTTTAACGGAGCTCAAATCCCTTATGCTTATTACTACATCGATGAAGTAGTGGTGAAAGTATTGGAAGAAGGAGAAAAATGCGAGTGTGGTGATATTGATGAAAAAGAAATAGAAAGAGTCGTTTACAGCAAAGCAAGTAGCTCGGTTGATGGGTTTACTCCAGAGCAAATTGTTTCGAATTCTACAGTGTATTTCGCTTATTTAAAATCGGAATTATTACCAAGATCCAAAGAGGATTTAGATGTGTTGGCACTTACACTAATTGAAAACCCATCCATGAAATTGACTGTGTATGGGCACACTACGGGAGATGAGGCACTTGCTGCCAGAGGGGATGAAATTCATTTAGACTTAGCAAGCAGAAGAATCAAAAACGTGATCGAATACCTAAAAAGTCATGGATTAGAACAAGACAGATTTGAATCAGAAATAATGAACGATTCTGATCCTGAATCAACTGAAGGAACTTTAGTAGGAAAGGCTAAAAATAGAAGGGTAGCATTTAAGATACAAGAGTAACTAGAAACTGATAAAGTAAAAGACAAAACCTCAAGTAATTCAATTCTTGAGGTTTTTTTTGTTCGAGGATTATGTTAATACATCCGCAACCACAAAGTTGCTACCTGTAACCACGATCATTTCAGTGTCAGATGCTCTCTTTTTTGCAGCTTTTAGACCTTCTTTCACGGAGGAGAAACTATCTCCGTTTCGATCATATTTTTGAGCAATTTCTTTAAGAATGCTTCCCGGTAACACCCGTTCATTGGAGGAAGAGCAAAAATAAAACTTGGAATCTGGCGGAAAGTGAAAGAGCATCTCTCGATGGTTTTTGTCATTTGCCATTCCTATCACACAATGAAGTTGGGAGGGATTGAGTTTTTCAATTTCCTTGCAAAGAATTTTTATTCCATCTGGATTATGTGCCGTATCAAAAACAATAAGCGGTGAGGTGTTTACAATTTGAAATCTACCTTGCAATCGTGTGTTTTTTAATACGTTTTCCAGTCCTCTAGTTCTTTGGGTTAAGGTGGTTTCAATTCCTAAGTCAGCCAATACCTCACATGTTTTCCATGCAGTTTTTGCATTTTCATGCTGTATTTGCCCAATTAAATCCAACTGAATGGTTAAATCCGGAATGGAATCTGCGAAAAAAATAGAGGAGTTGGCGAGTGTTGCTTTGTTTTCAAATATTGGTGTAGTATTCCGTTGAGTCTTGCCAATTACTATAGGAGTTTTTGGCTTTATTATTCCTGCTTTTTCTGTGGCAATTTCCTCAATGGTGTCCCCTAATATGGCAGTATGCTCAAGCGAAATGTTGGTTATTACCGATACCAATGGATGAATAACGTTGGTTGAGTCAAGTCTTCCGCCAAGCCCGGTTTCAATTACGTTGATGTCGTTTTTTTTCTGGTAAAAATAGTAAAAAGCCAAGCCCACTGTCCATTCAAAAAAGGAGGGGCGAATCTCTTTTAGTTTTGGTTGAAATTCTTGAACAAATTGTACTACTTCCTCTTCCGAAATTTCTACTCCGTTTATTTTTATCCTTTCTCTAAAATCTTTAAGATGAGGAGAAGTGTACAAGCCTACTTTGTATCCAGCTTCTTGAAGTATGGAAGCGAGCATGTGCGAGGTAGATCCTTTTCCGTTGCTGCCTGCCACATGAATGGTTTTTATCTTATCCTGAGGGTTGTTTAGTACCGAACAGATAGCTCGAATATTATCGAGATTGGCTTTGTAAGCTTTCTCTCCAATTTGTTGAAATTGGGGAAGTTGAGAAAAAAGAAAATCGAGAGTTTCTTGGTAGGACTTCACTGTCTCTTATCGAAGTACGTAGTTTATTTTTCTGAGTCCTTTGCTCAGTTCGGCTCTTCTATTGTCGGGTTTAAATTTGTACCTAAACCCATCCTTTTTTGCTTGATTCAGTAAAACAGGATCCGTTGTTGTTGTTTCTTTGTGATTGGATAATACTTTTACATCTACTACATTTCCCTGTTTGTCTACGGTGAGTTCAATTACCACTTTTCCCTCTTGATCTCTCGTAGGGTTTGTCACAGAAGGAGGAATTCCGTCTCCAGAACCCAAAGCTCCAATTTTGCCTTTTACTCCAGGCCCGTTTTCGCCTTCTCCTAATCCGGGATTTTCTCCATTTCCATCTCCATCAGCTTTTCCGGTTCCATTTCCTCCAAACGCACCGCTTGCAAGAGCTTCTGAGTTTGGCTTTTTTTTGTCAGAGTCTTTTTTGTTTGAGCTTTCACTTCTTGCTCTGTTAGATCGTTTGGCAGCAGATTCTTGGGTTTGTGTTTGTACAGGATCTACTTTATTGGTAGGTTGAGGATCCTCAGTTGGGTTGGATGTTTCGCTTGGTGAACTGCTCCCGCCAGCCGAACTAGAGCCAGCCGAAAAGTCCATAACCAGCATCACAGGTTCTTCTTTTTGCCCTTCGGTAGACATAGAGAAAGCGAAAAGCAACAAAACAACAGCTACATGAAATACGCTGGTAATAATTATTCCTAGGGTTTTATTTTTTTTTTCTTCTTCACTCATGGTACCAAGATTTACAGTTAAACGGAGTTTGTGAATTAAAATTGTGACTTTTTATTTTTTAGACATCAACAATACTTTGAGCTGATTTCTTTTCGAAATTTCGATAATGTTAAAAACAGTTCCATAATTGGATTCAACATCTCCATAGAGTTCTACAACTTTTTCTTCATCCTCGGCAACAGCCGCCAGGATTGCGGACTCGATCTGAGCTAAATCTACCGTTTTGTTGTTTAGGGTAATGGTATTGTCGGGTTTTATAACGACACTTGCCAAGGCAGGTTTAGAAGGGGAGGACGCGCCTCCTTGTGGAAGGTCTACGTCTACCGCGTTTTTTGCTAGGGCGGATAAAATGATAAAGAAAATTAATAATAAGAAAACAAGGTCAGTCATGGATGACATTCCTCCTTCTAATTTTATTTTATTCTGGCTTATTAAACTCATAGTTCAAAGGTGTTAATAGGTTTTTCTCAAAGCTTCGAGGATGATTGATTTATTTTCCTGGTTCTTCCAAGATGTCAATAAATTCAATTGAGTGAGCTTCCATATTTTGAACCACTTTGGATACTCGAGCAACCAAAAAATTGTAGAAGAAGTAGGCCAAGATTCCTACAATCAAACCGGCTACTGTTGTCACCATAGCCATCATAATTCCTTCTGATAAGGCTTCCAAAAAATTTGCTTTGATTCCTGTGTTTTTAAGGTCGTAAAATACTTTTATCATACCCAAAACAGTTCCTAGGAATCCAATCATTGGCGCAATTCCAGAGATTGTCGCTAGAGCAGAGAGGTTGTTTTCTAGTCGAGATACTTCTAATTTTCCTACGTTCTCAACAGAGGCTTTGATGTCTTGCATAGGTTTACCAATTCTAGATACACCTTTGTCCACCATTCTGGCTACAGGGCTGTCGGTAGTTTCGCAGAGGTTCTTTGCTGAGTCTAGTTTTCCATCCTGAACGTAATCTTTAATTCTCGACATGAATTGTTTTTCATCATTCGAAGCTCTTTTTAACGTCATAAATCTTTCCACAAAAATATAAATGGCGTATCCAGACATTAACAACAGAGGTATTAAAATATACCAGGAATTGGACTCATTGATGATTTCCATTACTGACATCTCTGCTATTGTTGAGTTAGCAACTGAATCCATTGCTGCTCCTGCGCTTGCTGCTTCTTGTATCATATCGATTTTTATTTGTTAGTTTTTTACACGTTAAAATTACACAACTGTCGTGAATCTTGATTCGTTGGTCGGTATAATTGTAAACATAAACATGTTAAGTTTTATTGCATAAAAAAACCTCCAAACTGTAAGTCTGAAGGTTTTAAGATTTGTGTTTTCTGAGAACTTATAAATGCATCAAATAGAATACTCCAATACCTGCGAGGTATCCAATTAAAGCGAGCCATGCCACTTTTTGTAGGTACCAGAAAAACGAAATTTTTTCCATTCCCATTGCAACAACTCCCGCGGCCGATCCTATGATTAACATACTTCCACCTGTTCCAGCAGCATAAGCGATAAGGTGCCACTCTGGTGCATCCATTCCCATATTGGGAAACATTCCCATACTCGCTGCAACTAAAGGCACATTATCTACGATAGCTGATGCCCCTCCTAGAATTAAGATAAAAGGATTGATTCCAATACTCTTTACCACGCTGTCGCCAAAATCTAAAATCATTCCGAGTGACTCCAGTGCGGCAACGGTCATCAAGATTCCTAAGAAAAACAGTAAACTTGGCATTTCTATTCTTCCAAGAGCTCTGTGCACAGGGCTGTGGTGACCGTCAATTGCACCATGACTAAAGTTACGACTGCTAAAGTATTCGGCAAAAATTGTGAAAATCCCCAACGAAAGCATCATTCCAATGTAGGGAGGAAGATGGGTAAGTGTTTTGAATACTGGAACAGCAACAATTAAAGTGAGTCCAATGTACAGCATTCTTGCTCCGTATTTATTCACTTCTCCTTCCGCTTCGGGGGCTTCAAATTCTCCTTTGAAAGCGGGCATATAGCTAGCAATTAAAGTTGGGATAGCCATACAAACCAACGAAGGTAAAATAAGGTATTCGATCAATTGAACGGTAGAGACTTTTTCGCCCATCCACAACATGGTAGTGGTTACATCTCCAATGGGAGACCAAGCTCCACCAGCGTTGGCAGTGATGATAATCATTCCTGCAAACCACATTCTGTCTTCTTTGCTCGTTACGAGCTTTCTCAAAATGGTTATCAATACAATGGTGGCTGTAAGGTTATCGATAATAGCCGAAAGGATAAAAGCCAATATGGCAACAATCCATAGCAAGGTTCGCTTTTTGTTTGTTCTAATAAATTTTTTGATCGTTGCGAATCCATCGAAATAATCGATGATTTCTACAATGGTCATGGCTCCAATCAAGAAAATCAAAATTTCACAAGTTTTGCCAAAGTGGTGAAGAAGAACAGCTTCCATGTTGGAGGCTTCTTTTCCGTGTTCAGTAATCTCAAATACAGGCAAATGAGAAACTGCAACTACTGCCCATGCAGCTCCCATCATAAGGAGTGCTGGTACTAATTTGTCGATTTTTAAGTTGTGCTCTAGGGTTATCGCTAAATACCCTAAAATAAAGATAACTACTACTGCTAATTCCATGGTTGTGTATTTTTTAGATTAGTTGTTTCAAAGCTATTTCGAAAGCAGTTTTAGCTATGTTTGTTTTCGAATTAGACACGTTGTAAGTATTTTGAATGGCTTCTTTTATAATGTTTGAGGTGTCTTCAAAAATAGAAGCATCTGTCATTACTGGAGGCAAATCATTGGACATGAGATAAGCAAATACCCTCGCCATTCCACAATTAGAAATAAAATCTGGAATGATACTTATTTTGCTATCTGTGTATTCTGCGATTGGTCCAAAAAAGATTTCTTGATCAGCAAAGGGCACATTTGCTCCACAGGCAATCACTTCCATTCCTGCTTCGATCATGCTGTCTACTTGGTCTTTTTTAATGAGCCTAGAAGCTGCACAAGGAATAAATACCTCTGCATTTAGTTTCCATATTCTTTCATTTATTTCTGCAAAAGGAATCATGTCTGGGTGCGAAAGCGCGTTTCCTTTCTTTGTCAGGAATAATTCTCTAATTTCTTCGAGAGAAAATCCAGCTTCATTCACAAGACCTCCGTCTCTATCAATGATTCCTACTATTTTGGCACCACTCTGAGCCAAATAATAAGCTCCCGCAGAGCCTACATTTCCCCATCCTTGAACAATTACTCTTTTGCCAGAGACATTTCCACCATAAATGTCGTAGAAGTGCTTTACTGACTCGGCAACTCCCCATCCAGTAATCATGTCAGCTACCACATATTTATTTGCCGCTTTAGGGGTGTAGTTTTCGTCTTCTATCACTTGAAGAACTCCTCTTCTTAATTGTCCAATTCGGTGAATTTTTTGTGGTTCTGTTGGTTGAAAATGGCCATTAAAAACTCCTTCTTGTGGGTGCCACACTCCGCAGTCTTCAGTCATTGGTATCACTTCGTGAATTTCGTCTACATTCAAATCTCCTCCTGTACCGTAATAGCTTTTTAACAAAGGAGCTACAGCGTGATACCATCTTTTTAGTACGCCTTCTTTTCTTGGGTCATTTGGGTCAAAATTAATTCCAGATTTGGCTCCGCCAATGGCCGGTCCCGATACAGAAAACTTCACTTCCATTGTTTTTGCCAAGGAAGTTACTTCGTGTTTGTCCAACCCAACTCTCATTCTAGTTCCACCTCCAGCGGCTCCACCTCGCAGCGAGTTGATAACTACCCATCCTTCTGCTTCGGTTTCTGAGTCTTTCCATTCAAAAACAATTTCGGGTTGTTTGTTTTCAAATTTATCTAATAAGTCTTTCATTTTTTTTACTGATTTTTTTGACCAATTTTCTTGTCACATATAATTATCGAAAGTAGTAAAAGAACCACTTTGTTCCAAAGTTTATTTGGATGTTTAACAATTTGATAGAACAAAAAAAACCGTTAGAATTTGTGAGTTCTAACGGTTTGGATTTTCTCTATTCATTTTTATTACATGGAATATCCTGATTTTACATCAATTGGGTTGACACACAACACAGGTATTTGCTCTTTGTTTGTGATGATTTGCTCTTCTCTTCTGGAGGCAAATAAGCTTCCAAATATATTCCATTTCAAGGAATTGATGATTGCAATTAAATCCGCGTCATGTTCTTTGGCGTATTTTATTATTTCTTTTTCAAAATCTGTTTTTGGTTCAGTAATGACAATGTTCAAATCTACACCTTTCTCCAAGAAATATTTTTTGGCAAACAACACATTGTTTTTTAGTTTGGTGTACAAGGAGTTATCTGTTTCGTGTTTTGCAATAATATGCACTTTGGAATTGAAATACTTGGCAATATCGGCAACCTCATCTAGTTTTTGTTTCGAATCTTCGGTCATATCTAGCGGCACAACAATGTCGTCATACCCTGTGTCCTTTATTCCTTTTTCTTGAACCACAATGAATGGTTTTTCTGAGTGAGAAACCACTTTCATAGCGTCTCCTCCCGTAACGGTTTGTATCAATCCTCTTGGTCCGTGAGTTCCCATCAAGATAGAAACACCAGACGACTATCGTGCAGGCACTAAAAAGCCTAAGATGATCGAAAAAGAAGTTTGGTTAGTAGAGATGGAATTGCCAAAATATTTAATTAACGAAATTAGAACAGGTTCACAGGAACTTGAAGGTCAGGACATTGATCTTGACGATCTAGATTCGGCATACGAGAAGGACTTAGACATTGAACAATATCAGCAAAATGACGAAGAGACTGCTTAACGAAGGCTTAGAATATAAGTCACTAGAAAGCATGGTTAAGCCTACGCTTCACATTGATGAGTTTTCATCTAAAATGGGTGATGACGATGATATTGCTGTAGCAAGTTTCTATGTAACAGACGATCAAGCGGCCAGAGATCTAGTTAGCTGGTTTGAAAAAGGTTACGACTTCATACTTGATGCTGATAAATCTCCAGGTGAGATTGACACAAACAAATACCTAGTCTATGTTGAAATGAAACGTAGAACTAGCCTACCAGAGAATCTAGCAACTCTGTTAGATGATCTTTCAACACTGACAGAACACGAAGGCTCAGGATGGATGGTATCATACGATGGCAAAGACTTTGAGTTTTCAGAAGAAGCAGTTAAGAAACACGTTCCACTATCACCAAAAACATATCGCTCTATGAAAGATGGTGAGCTCAATAAAATGAGAGCAATCGCAGGTCTTAAAGAAAAAAGAATCAACGAACCTGCACAGGACGTTAAAGACTTCGTAAACTTGTCTAAGTCCTAATCCACTCAGCATACAAACGATGATTCTTACCGTTTGAATCTTCTAAGATAGTATCACACTTGTAGCCATTGGTTTCAGCATAGTATTCCAATAATTCTGCGTCCCATGGATAGAAATCAATATTCTCGCATAGTTTACTATCATGGTCTTGTAATCCTGGATTAACACGCCAATAGATACGTGA